>NZ_JPDP02000159.1:431553-736943 GCF_000732685.2 Sphingomonas sp. STIS6.2 | reverse complement strand
ATGCGGAATATGCCGGGCTCTACGCGCGCTTCGCCGCCCTGGTCCGCGACGGGCGCAGCGAGGTCGACACGACCCCCTTCACGCTCGTCGCCGACGCGTTCCTGCGCGGCACCCGCGTCTCGGTCGCGGCGTTTGACGACTAGGACCGCGGGCGCAATGGCCCGCGGTCCAGTTCGGCCGCGGGATTAGAGCCTCAGGCCGAGACCGACGCCGAAGACGAGCGGATCGAGATTGATCTTCACGGTCTGCGTACCGATTGCCGTCGTGCGCAGGCGGGCGCTCGTGTCGATGTCGATATATTTGACGTCGAGATTGAGAAAGACCTTCGGCGTGATGTCGACATCGACCCCGGCCTGCGCCGCCCAGCCGAAGCTGTCCTTCATACGCACCCGCGTCCGTCCGACCGCCTTTTCGAGACCCGCCGAGGCATCCTCGTTCCAGAACATCGTGTAGTTCAGCCCGGCCCCGACATAGGGACGGATCGAGCCGCGTGGGTTGAGGTGATATTGCGCGGTCAGCGTCGGCGGCAGCACCCAGGTCGAGGCCAGCTTGCCGATCGATCCGGTCGTCCCGCTACGCCCGCTGGCGCTGTGCTTGGTCGTCGCGGCGATCAGTTCGAAGCCGATCTGGTCGGTGGCCATATAGGTGACGTCGACCTCGGGCATCGCGCTGTTGTCGACGCTGACGCGTTCGCCGTAGAAAGTCGGGAGGATCCCGCCCGAGCGTTCGTTCGGGGCGACGAGGATCGCGCGCAGGCGGACGAGCACGTCGCCGGCCTTGATACCGGTGCGCGGTGCCGGGTCCTCCGCCATGGCCGGCGTGGCGATGCCGAGGCCGGCGGCGGCTAGAACTACGCCGATGGAAAGATGCTTCATTGCCCGACTCCTGATTGGGATGCGTTCGGGCTAGGCGTGCGGCGAGGCGGGGGCGTTGATCACGGCCAAACGCGGATTTGATGCCGATCAAAGACCAGTCGAAGGGGACATCGCACCCATCATCGCATGTGGACCTATCACCCCGAACTGCTCGCGACACCCGTGCCGCGCTACACCAGCTATCCGACCGCTGCCGAATTCGGCGACGATGTCGGTCCGGTCGACATGGAGGAGGCGCTGGCGGCGATCGCGCCGGGGACGGTCGTTTCGCTGTATCTGCACATCCCCTATTGCCGGGACATATGCTGGTATTGCGGATGCAATACGGGGGCGGCGAACCGCGCCGCGCGGCTCGCCACCTATGTCGAACGGCTCGAACGCGAGATCGCACTCGTCGCGCAGCGGGTGCGCGGTATCCGCGTGGGACGGATCGCGTTCGGCGGCGGCAGTCCGAACGCGATCCCGCCGGCGGCGTTTCTCCGGCTCGTCGAAAGCGTCAGGACGGCATTCGACTGCACCGATGCGATACTATCGGTCGAGGTCGATCCGCGTGGTTTCGACCGCGACTGGGCGGGGGCGATCGGGCGGGCAGGGGTGTCGCGGGTCAGCCTCGGCGTCCAGACGCTCGACCCTCAGGTCCAGGCGGCGATCGGGCGTGTGCAGCCGTCGGAAGATATCCGTCGCACGACCGCGCTATTGCGCGATGCCGGTGTCGGGTCGATCAATTTCGATCTCATGTATGGCCTGCCGCGACAGTCCGAGCAAAGCCTGCGCGCCAGCATCGTCGAGAGCATCGCGATGGGCCCCGACCGGCTCGCGGTGTTCGGCTATGCGCACGTCCCGCACCTCGTACCGCGGCAGCGACGCATCGTCGCGGACGGGCTGGCGGGGACGGCGGAGCGCTTTGCGCAGGCGGCCCTGGCGCATCGCATGCTGGTCGATGCCGGCTATGCCCCGGTCGGGTTCGACCATTTCGCCCGACCGGCCGATGCGCTCGCGCAGGCGGCGGCGAGCGGCGGCCTGCGCCGCAACTTCCAGGGATTCACCGAAGACCCGGCGGAGATCCTGATCGGTCTGGGCGCCAGTGCGATCAGCGACTTTCCCGACCGCATCCTGCAGACCGAGAAGAATACGGGGCGCTACGGCATGCGGATCGATGCCGGAACCCTTGCAACCTGTCGCGGGCTGCGGCGCAGCCCCGAGGACAGGTTGCGCGGCCGGGCGATCGAGACGATCCTGACCCGGGGCACGACCGACCTGACCGCACTGAGTGACGGGGCGGACATCCGCAGGCGACTGACGCCGTTCGAACGGTACGGGCTGATCGCCTGGGAGGGGAATGTGCTCCGCCTGAGCGAAGACGCGCTTCCCTATGCGCGCGTCATTGCGCGCAGCCTGGACGCCTACCGGCAGCCCGCGTCGGCACGCTTCAGCCATGCGGTCTAGCGCGGTTGGCGGGGCGGTCGTGACGCTGCCGCCGCGCTGTGCCGCCTGCAACGTACGCGACGATGCGCTATGTGCGACGCTCGAAGACGCGGGCCTGGTCGCGCTGCACGGGATCGGCCGACGGCGGACGATGCCGGCAGGGCAGGTGCTGGTCTGGAGCGGGGATCCGAATACAATCTGCGCCACCGTCGTGTCGGGCGTGCTCAAGGCGATGCGCACGGGGCCCCAGGGTCGCGAACACATTGTCGGCCTCGCCTTTGCCGGAGATTTCGTCGGCGACCTGTTTGCCGACACCGCGAACGAGACGATCCGGGTGATCACCGATGCGGAGCTCTGCGTGTACCCGCGTGCAGCGCTGCAACGCATGCTCGACGCGCATCCGGCGATGGAACGCCTGTTGCTGCACCGCGCGCTCGGTGCGCTCGACGACGCGCGGATGTGGATGTTGATGCTGGGACGCAAGGCCGCGGGCGCGCGGATCGCCACGTTCCTGCTGGAAATGGCACGGCGGATGGGTCAGCCGGACCCGGCCCGCTTCGACCTGCCGATGAGCCGGTCGGAGGTCGGCGCACTGCTGGGGATGACGATCGAGACCGTCAGCCGGCAGATGACATCCCTGAAGCGCCGCGGGGTCGTCGCCCTGCCGGGCGGGCGCGGCGTCATCATCCTCGATCGGGCGCAGCTCGCGCGGGCCGCGGCGGGCTGAGCGACAGCGTCCGGAGCCGGTGCTAGGCGGCGCTACGCTGGTCCGATCCCGCCTGTGTCAGGTCGAAACGCCGGGGGCAGAGGGCGACAAGCGCCGGGCGGTGGCTCACGAGGATCAGCCCCTGTCCGGTCGTGTCGAGGCGCTGCGCCAGTCGGACCGCGAGCAGCTTTTCGGTCGTGCCGTCCAGCCCCTCGCTCGGCTCGTCGAGCACGAGCCACGGCGCGAGCGAGCAATAGGCACGCGCCACCGCGAGACGGCGTCGCTCCCCGCCCGACAGCCGTGCGCCGTTTTCACCAACCCACGCGTCGAGCCCTTGATCGAGCGCGCGAACCCGATCGTCGAGCACCGCGTCGTGCAGCGCCCGCCACAAGGTCGCATCGTCGGCATCCGGGTTGGCCAGCATCAGATTGTCGCGCACCGTCCCCGACAGCAGCGCGGCATCCTGTGGTGCCCAGGCGAAGCTGCGCCGCGATATCTCTGCCGGGATCAGGCCGATATCATCTCCGTCCAGCCATATCTCGCCGAGCGCGCTCGGCCGCAACGACAGCATCTTTTCCACGAGCGTCGTCTTGCCGATCCCCGAGGGGCCGGTCAGCGCGACCCGATCGCCCCGCCGCACGTGACACGTCCCCGCCGGCAGGACGAAGTGCAATGCGCTACGGCTAGGACCGGTCGTGTTCGGCAAAGCGCGCGGATATGTATCCTCCGGGTAAGTGTCTGTACTCCCGTGGGTTTCCAGGATATCGTCGAGCCGGTCGCGTGCCGCGCGCATGCGGCCCCGCTCGATCATCGCGCGCAACACGGGCGTGCCCGCGTCGATCGTCATCGCCGCTGCCAGCGCCGCCAGTGCAGCCCGTGGCGCCCCCGATCCTGCCGACAGGATCGCGGCGGTGGCGGCGGCGATACCGACGGCCGTCGCGTGCAGCAGATCCAGCCATCCGGCGGCTTCTGCCTGCGCACGCTGCGCGGCGGCGAGCGCACGACTTCGATCGTCGACCAGCGCAGCGGCCCAGGGCTCGAGCCCGAAGCATCGCAGTTCGGGGGCGGCATCGGCAAGGCCCGCGAACGTCTCGCGAAGCGCCCCGGCAGCATATTGCACCGCCTGGCCGAGCGGCGCGCTACGACGGGCAAGCAGGTCGGCAACGATCAGGAGCACCGCCATGCACCACGCGGTGGCGATCGAGACAGCGACGCCGCCCAGCGATACGAGCCCGAGCCCCGTGATCAGCGCGGCGACGACGCCCCAGGGCGCGGACTGGCGTACGAACTGCATCTCCATAGCATCGACGTCGCCGATCAGCCGGGCGGTCGCCTCGCCCGTCCCGAAGGCGAGCGCGGTACCAGCAGGCTGTGCTGCGAGCGCGCGGAAGATGGCCGGGCGTATCCGCGCGAGCGCGCCGAACGCCGCCTCGTGGCTGGCGAGGCGCTCGCCGTAACGTGCGCCGGTCCGCAGGATGGCGAGAAGCCGGATCCCCGCGCTCGGCAGCATGTAGTTGAACGCGAGCGCTGCGGCCGGGCCCGCCAGACCGGCGATCGCGGCGGCGGTGATGAACCATCCCGACAGCCCGAGCAGCAGGACCGACGCTGCCGCGACGATTGCGGCGAGCAGCGCGGCGCGTGTGAGAAGTGCGCGCTGCGCACGTCGCTCCTGCGCGAGCAACCTGTCGAGTGGACCGGTCACGCGGGGTCTCCAAGCCGGACCACGTGATCGGCAATGCCGGCCAGGCGGTCGCTATGAGTCGCGATCAGCGTCGTCCGGCCGCGACAGGCGGCCGCGATCGTCGTCACCAGCGCGATCTCCGACAGCGCATCGAGATGCGCCGTCGGCTCGTCGAGCAGCAGGATCGGTGCCGGCTTGAGCATGGCACGCGCCAGGGCAAGCCGCCGCCGTTCGCCACCGGACAGCCCGCCGCCGCGCGCATCGAGCCGCGTGTCGAGACCGGCCGCCATCCGACCGCCGCCGCGTGCCATCAGCATCGGCCGAAGACCGGCCTGCACCACGGCGCGGTCGATCGCATCGTCGGTGGCGTCGGGGCAGGCGAGGCGCAGGTTTTCGCGGATCGTGCCGGCGATGATCAACGGATGCTGGCCAGCCCAGGATGCGGACGGCGCGAGCGAACCGCCGGGTGGGAGCCGATGGCCGTCGATCAGGACATCGCCCGCGACCAGCGGCGCGAGGCCGAGCAGCAGGTGCAACGCGCTGGTCTTGCCGCTGCCCGATGGTCCGATCAGCACGACGATGCGGCCGGACGGAACGTCGAACGACAGGTCGGACACGGCGTCCCGTTCCGTGTCGGGATAGCGGATCGCGACCGACCTGAACGCCAGTGCGGGCAGAGCGGGCAGATCGGGGCGCAGAGCGCGTGGTGTCGGTGGCAGCGACGCGGGCATGGTAGAGACGGGAGTGGGCGCGGGGAGGGCGATCAGGCGATCCGCCGCGGTCTCGGCCGCCTGCTTATCGTGATAGGCGGCGGCGAGACGTCGCATCGGTGCGTAGAATTCGGGTGCGAGCGCGAGGACGAAGAAGGCGCGGCCGAGATCCAGCTGCTCTGGCACCGGGAAGGGCAGGAGGTGGAGCAGGTTGAACCCGCAATAGACCGCGACCAGCGCGACCGAGAGTGCAGCGAAGAACTCCAGCGCGCCCGAGGACAGGAAGGCGACGCGCAGCACGCCCATCGTCCGCGCCGCCAGATCGTCCGCTGCAACCCCGAGCGCGCGCGCCTCGCGGTCCTCGGCGTCGAACGCAAGGACGACCGGCAGCGCCCGCACCCGGTCCGCGAACCGCCCGGTCAGCCGAGCCAGCGCGGTGAACTGGCGCCGGGATTTGTCCGCGGCCGCACCCCCCGCAAGCGCCATCGCGACGATGAACGGTATGAGCGTCACGACCAGGATGCCCGCGGCGACGGGGCTGGCCAACGCGGTCGCGAGCAGGATCAGGAAGGGTGCGACGGCGCCCGCTTTGCGCGCGGGCAGGAAACGCGCGATATAACCGTCGAGCGCGTCCACCTCGTCCACCACCGCGGCCATCAGGACACCCGTGGTCGTCGGCGCACCGGGGTCGCGGTGCAGCGCCGACGCGACGATCCGGCGACGCAACGTCACCTTGACGTCTTCGGCCTGGCGGGCGCCCGTGCGCGTCGCGAGCATGACGACGAGACCGCGAAGGCCGCCGGACAGGACGACGAGCATTGCCCAGGGCAGGACCGCGGCGGCACCGGCCGGAACCGCGACGATCGCCCCCGCCAGGCCGCCGGCAAAGCCGATTGCGGCAACGCTGTCGAGCATGAGCCACGCCGCCGCCGCATCGCCGCGGCGACCGCCCTGGGCGATGGTCTTGAGCCACTGGCGACGCGCGCGGGGCGTCCGGTCGGAGGATGCGAGGTCGCTCGAAGATAGTGCCGTCATGGACAGGCTTGTCGCGTATTGCCGTTCGTCTGGTCTTTGACCGCGGTCAATGTTCTGGTCGGCCGCGCCACTTACGCCCCGACCAAACCGGCATGTTCGCCGGGGAGGAGACCGTTCCATGGACCTCGGGGTCATCGACCTGTCGCGGCTGCAGTTTGCGCTCACCGCGCTCTATCATTTTCTCTTCGTGCCGCTGACGCTGGGCCTGTCGATGATGCTCGTCATCATGGAATCGGTCTATGTCATGACGAACCGGCCGATCTGGCGCGTGATCACGCGCTTCTGGGGGCGGATCTTCGCGATCAACTTCGTGCTGGGGGTGGCCACCGGGCTGACGATGGAATTCCAGTTCGGCACGAACTGGTCGTATTTCTCGCATTATGTCGGGGACATATTCGGCGCGCCGCTCGCGATCGAGGGGCTGATGGCGTTCTTCCTCGAAGCGACGTTCGTCGGCATCATGTTCTTCGGCTGGGGGCGACTGTCGAAGCTCGGGCATCTGCTCGTCACGGCCATGGTGGCGCTCGGCACCAACCTGTCCGCGCTGTGGATCCTGATCGCGAACGGCTGGATGCAGAATCCGGTTGGTGCAAAGTTCAATCCGGAAACGATGCGGATGGAGGTGACCGATTTCGGCGCCGTCCTGTTCAACCCGATCGCGCAGGCCAAGTTCGTCCACACGGTCAGCGCGGGCTATGTCTGCGCGGCGGTGGTCGTGCTCGGGATCAGCGCCTTCTGGTTGCTGACCGACCGCTACAAGGGCGTGGCACGGCGATCGATGACGGTGGCGGCAGCCTTTGGCCTGGCCGCGTCGCTGTCGGTCGTCGTGCTGGGTGACGAGAGCGGCTATGCCCTGACCGACAACCAGAAGATGAAGCTCGCCGCGATCGAGGCGGCCTGGCACACGGCACCGGCGCCGGCCGGTCTGACGCTGTTCGGCGTACCCGACGTCGCCGCCCGTGAAACCCGGTACGAGGTTCAGATCCCCTGGGTCCTCGGGCTGATCGCGACGCGCAGCCTCGACGGTACCGTCACCGGCATGTCCGAACTGGTGCTCAAGGCGCAGGAGCGGATCACGTCGGGCGTCGTCGCCTATGACGCGGTCGAACGGCTCAAGACCGACCCTGCCAATGTCGTGCAGCGCGCACGGTTCGAGGCGCACAAGCGTGACCTCGGCTACGCCCTGTTGCTGAAGCGGCATGTCGCGGACCCGCGCACTGCCAGCCCCGCACTGATCGCTTCCACGGCATGGGACGTGGTGCCGAACGTGCCGCTGATGTTCTGGAGCTTCCGGATCATGGCCGCGATCGGGGTCCTGATGATCGCGCTGTTCGGTGCGGCGTTCGTCCTGACGTCGCTCCGCCTGCACACGCAGACGCGGTGGTTCCTGAAACTCGCGGTGCTCGCGATCCCCTTGCCCTGGATTGCGATCGAGCTGGGCTGGATGCTCGCCGAGATCGGCCGCCAGCCCTGGGCGATCGAGGGCGTGCTGCCGACCTTCCTCGCCGCATCCTCGCTGACGCGCGGCGTGCTGTGGACGACGATCATCGGTTTCACCGCAATCTACGGGACGCTCGCGGTCATCGAGGTCCGCCTGATCCTCGCGACGATCCGCAAGGGGCCGTTCGAGCATGACGAGGACGCTTATCCGGTTCCCGATGCCGGATCGGCAGGGCGCGGCGCCGCGCGCCCCGTTGCTGCTGACCCGATCCCCGCCTGACCCCTTTTCGCCTGATCCGAAAGGCACGATCCGATGTTCGACTATGAGACGCTGCGCATATTGTGGTGGGGGCTGATGGGGGTGTTGCTCATCGCCTTTGCGCTGACCGACGGGTTCGACCTCGGGGTCGCCACGCTTCTGCCGTTCGTCGCACGGACCGATTCCGAGCGCCGGATGGTGATCAACTCGGTCGGTCCGACCTGGGAGGGGAACCAGGTCTGGTTCATCCTGGGTGGCGGCGCGATCTTTGCCGCCTGGCCGTTCGTCTATGCGGTCAGCTTTTCGGGCTTTTACCTCGCGATGTTCCTCGTGCTCGCGGCGCTGATCCTGCGACCGGTCGGGTTCAAATACCGGTCGAAGCGGCCGGATCCGCGGTGGCGGTCCGGGTGGGACTGGGCGCTGTTCGTCGGGGGTGTCGTGCCGGCGCTCGTCTTCGGGGTCGCGGTCGGCAATGTCCTGTCGGGGGCGCCGTTCCGGCTGGACAGCGATCTGCGGGCGTTTTTCGACGGCAGCTTTTTCGGGCTGTTCACGCCGTTCACACTGATCTGCGGCCTGTTGTCGGTCGCGATGCTGGTCCTGCACGGCAGCGCGTGGCTGGCGATCAAGGTCGAGCATGGCCCGGTCCATGACCGTGCGACGCGGTTCGGGACATTGGCCGCGATCCTGTCGCTGGTCCTGTTCGCCGCCGGCTGGGCGTTCGTCGCCTGGACCGATATCGGGTTCCGCATCGTCGGGACCATCGATCCGGCGGGGCCGTCCAATCCGCTGCACACGACGAGCGAAATCGCCGCGGGCGCGTGGCTGGCGAACTATGCACTCCATCCCTGGATGATGATTGCCCCGCTGCTGGGATTCGGCGGCGCGGTGGTCGCGCTGATCGGGATACGCCGACGGATCGAAAGTGCGGCATTTGCGGGATCCTCGGCATCGGCGGTGGGGATCATCGCGACCGTCGGGCTGTCGATGTTTCCCTACATCCTGCCGTCCAGCATCGATGCGCATTCGAGCCTGACGGTCTGGAATGCGTCATCGTCCGAAAAGACACTCGGGATCATGCTGTTCGTCACCGTCGCCTTCCTGCCGATCGTCCTCGCCTACACCGCATGGGCCTTCAAGCTGATGTGGGGCCGCGTCACCGCGCACGAGGTCGCGACCAATCCCGATTTCTACTGATCATTCCGTGCGGCAAGGACGATAGATAATGTGGTATTTCAGTTGGGTATTGGGCCTCGGCCTTGCGCTGGGCTTCGGAGTGCTGAACGGCATGTGGCATGAATTCTCGTTGCCGGCCGATGACGAGATCGACGTACCGGACCTGCCGTAGACAGTGTCGCGCAAGATATCCTGACCGGCCCGTCCGGCGATATTGACCAGTCGGCGCCGAATTGATGCGGTCAATTCGGCGACCGGGCGCTATATCTGCCGTCATGCTTGCTGCAACCATCTGCGTCGACTGTGCAGTTCGCGATCAGTCGCTGTGCGGCAGCCTGACCAACAGCGAACTGCATGCGCTCAATACCCTGGGTCGGCGGCGGATCGTGCGGCGTGGCGAGACGCTGATCTGGGCGGGTGAGGACAATATCCTGTGCGCCAACCTGCTGTCGGGCGTGCTCAAGCTCGTCGCATCGAGCGGTGACGGTCGCGAGCAGATCGTCGGGCTCCTATACCCCGCCGACTTTGTCGGGCAGCCCTATCCCGGGCAGGCCGATTTCAGCGTGTCGGCGCTGACCGACGCGGAAGTGTGCATCTTTCCGCGGGCGTCGTTCGAGCGCGTCCTGACCGATCATGCGCGGATGGAGCGGCTGTTGCTGCAACGCACGCTTGCCGCGCTCGACGAAGCACGATCGCGCATGCTGACGCTCGCGCGCAAATCGGCGAGCGAGAAGGTCGCAGGGTTTCTCGTCGATATGGCGACCCGTGCCGCGGCGACCGGTTGCAGGGGAACGCCCAGCGGGCCGGTCACGTTCGACCTCCCGCTTTCGCGGGGACAGATCGCCGACATATTGGGGCTGACGATCGAGACCGTCAGCCGGCAGATGACGCAGCTGAAGACCCGCGGCGTCATCGGCTTGCCCGGCGGACGAGCCATCACCATCGTCGACCGCAACGCTCTCGCGGCGCGCGCAGATCCGGCATAGCGACGCAGGGAGCGACAGCAGGCTGCGCTCAGGGTGAAGTTCTACGCGCCAGGCTGTCGATCAGCCGCATCCTGGCGGCGCGCGTGAGGCGGGCATGCCCCAGGGTCAGGATTGCGAGCTCGGTGAAGTCGGTGGCACGCCGGCAGCCGTCGAAGAAGCATCGCAACATATAGCCGAGCATGTCGGGCGCGAACCGGTCGGCCTCGATCGAGCGCGGATCAAGCGCGACGATGAGATCCTGCGCATAGACGGCGTCGGTCGCGCGGTGCGTGGCGACATGATCGAGCAGCACGCCGATCAGCGGCTGTGACGGGGTTCGCCGGAACAGCGTGTCGAGCGTCGGCTCGAGGCCATCGTCGCACCGTTCGGTCATCAAGGCCAGTCGCGCACAGATCCAGTCCGCATCGCGCGCCGAGGGTCTGACGGGCAAGCAGTCTGCGCAATGCTCCAGAATGCTGCACAGGCTGCGCAGATCGGCATGCGCGGACAACAGGTCCACAAGATCGTCGTCGCGGATGACATGCCAGTGACGACACGCTGGAACCGGGGACGACTCGCCGTCGCGCGATGCCCGATCGCGCTGCGCCTTGCCGTCCTGCTTCGTGCCGTGCCCGTCCGTCATGCCGGCTCCTCCGGTCATCGCTCTGCCCGTCATGGCGAACCGTGGCATTGATCGTCGTCAAAGGGGCAGGGTGCCGGTTTGACGCGACCGCAGCACTAGGTCGCGGACTGAAATTTGGTGACGTTTACCGATGCTTAGGCGCGTCGGCCTATCCTGAGACAGGTCGCCGCGTCGTTCCGAAGTCGCGGGATGGACGCATTTTCGCAGCTGACCATAATGGTGGAAATGCCTGTCATTATGGGTCAATATATTTGCCAACGAGCTAGGTAATAATACAGTATTGGCATATATTTGCCGGATAGCATGGAGACTTCAACGCAAGACGATTCCGTTTCGACAATGAGCCAGCCGGGCCGTACTGTGGCCGGGTTGTGCATCGCGGCTGTCTTTGCGTGTGCGACGGTCCCGATGATCGGGTGGATGCTGCGGATTCCGGTGCTGACGACCTTCGGTTTGGTCGAGCCGCTGTTGCCGTTCGGTTGCATCGCCTTTGCCTGCATGGCGGCAGCGCTGCTGATCCTGACCCGTGGGCATGATCGACGCCAGGCACTCATTCTGCTCGCCGTGCCGGTCGGGATCGGACTGGAGCGGATCTTCGTGCAGCTTGTCCTGCCCGCCGATAGCCACGGGATCGATGGCTGGCTGTTTGCCAGCGATGTGCGTGCTGCCTTCGAGGACAGCATGACGGGGCCGGGGCTCGTCAACGATAGCATCCTGGTCTTGCTGCCGGTCGCGATCGCAGCGGCGGCGGCAAAGACCGGACCCTATGGACGGCTTGCGGCTGGCCTGGCGGTGGCGACGCTGGTGGCCGCGAGCATAGCCTTGTTGCTGATGCCGATGGTCCCGGCGCTTCATGCGACGGGGTGGCATATGTCCTCGACGTCGCTGCCGGCCGCGATCGGCGCAATGCTGCTCGCGTTGGCGGTGCTCGCGTGGCGCAGCGATTTCCTGAACGAGCCCACCGCCTGGTCGCCCGAATGGCACATGCTGCGGCTTGTCCTGCCACTGCTGCTGGTCGTACCGGTGCTCGCGCCGCTGGTCGAAATGGCGAGCATTGAGCTTGCCGGCGTGTCTGCGGTCTGGGGCGAACTGCTGACCGTTACGTTGAACTTCGTGGTGGTCAGCGCGCTCGTCACCTGGACGGTACGTAGCGGAGCACGCCACCGCGCCGCTTTGTCCGAGCTGACCCAGGCATTGAACGCCGCACCGATGGCGCTGGTCGATACCGATGACCGGATCATCCACTGGTCGCGCGGGTGCGAGGAATTATACGGGTGGCGTGCGCACGAGGCGCTCGGCAGGCAGAAGCATGTACTGCTCGCGTCATGCACCGCCGACGGCAGCTTGGCGACGGGCTGCCCGCATGCCGATGGCGAGCGTGAACTGATCGAGCGCCGCCGCGACGGCAGTGCGGTGCACGTGATCGAGCAGGCGCGCAGGGTCGAGAAGCTGGCCCGTGCGCCGGCCCTCGTCCTGTCGATGACCGATATCAGCACCCGGCTCGAGATCGAGGCCGCGCTGCGCAAGAGCGAGGAGCGTCTCGCGCTCGCCAGCAGTGCGCACGAGATCGGGGTCTTCGAATGGGAAATCGCAACGGGGGCGCTGACCTGGACCGCAGGATCCGAGCAGCGTCTGGGGCTGCCCGCGGGAAGCCTGCACGATTATCCGAGCTGGGCGGCGTTGATCGACCCGGACGACCTGGCGGAGGTCGAGCGCACGATCGCCGAAACCGTCGGCATGCGCGCACCGCGCATCAGTTTCACCTATCGATTGAGACTGCCCAACGGCACGCAGCGTTTCCTCGAAGGCTCTGCGCGCTGCTTCTATGATCAGGCAGGCGCGATGGTCCGGACCACGGGGATCACGCTGGACATCACGCGGCACGAGGAGCGCGAGGCGGCGCTTCGCGTGCGCGAGGCACAGCTGCGGTCGATCCTCGAAACTGTGCCCGATGCGATGATCGTGATCGACGAGGCCGGCGCCATCCGCTCCTTCAGCGCCGCCGCCGAACTCATCTTCGGCTATAGCGCCGCCGAGGCGATCGGATTGAACGTGCAGACCCTGATCCCGGGCGAGCGCGAGGCGTGGCAGCAGGGATATTTACGGCGCTATCCAGCCTCGGGCGATCGGCGTGGCGTTGGTCATGGGCGGCTCACCACCGCGCGGCGCGCGGACGGAAGCAGCTTCCCGGTAGAGCTGCATGTCGGCGAAGCGCTGGTCGATGGCGAACGTGTGCTGACCGGGTTCGTCCGTGACATTTCGGAACGGATCGCCGCGGAAGAGCGGCTGAGCCTCGTCCGGCGGGAATTGATGCAGGTCATCCGGTTGAACGCGGTCGGCGAAATGGCTGCGGCGCTCGCGCATGAACTCAACCAGCCGCTCGCTGCGATCGCGAACTTCGTCACGACCGCCGAATTGCTCCTCGACAGCGGCGCCGGCATGGATGGCGACCGGCTCAAGGCCACGTTGATATCGGCGAACGCGCAGGCCCTGCGGGCAGGCGACATCATCCACCGGCTTCGCGAGTTCATCGCCAAGCGCGAGTCCGAGATGCGGATCGAGCCCGTGGAGGCGACACTGCGTGAGGCCGTCACGTTGCTGACGTCCGGCGGACAGCATGCCGATATCGAGCTGAGCTTCGCGCTGTCCCCCGACGCCGACTTCATGCTCGCGGATCGGATCCAGGTGCAGCAGGTGGTCGTCAACCTGCTCCGCAACGCGTTCGAGGCGTTGGCGACATCGCCCGACGGCGCGCGCGGCGTCCTCATCGAGGCGCGGTTGAACAAAGCGGCGCTCGTCGAGATCAGCATCTGCGACAATGGTCCCGGCTTGCCCGATGCGATCCTGTCGCGGATGTTCACGCCCTTCACGTCATCGAAGGGGGAGGGGGGCATGGGCTTCGGCCTGTCGATCTGCCGCCGGATCGTCGAAGCGCATGGCGGGGAGCTGGTCGGCTTCAACGCCCCGGGCGGTGGCGCCTGCTTTCGCTTCACCGTGCCGCATGTCTGTTTGGAATAAGCCGTGAAAGGATGTCTGGATGCGTACCGTCTATGTCGTCGACGATGACGACGCCGTCCGTGCATCGGTGCAGGGGCTGCTGTCGACCCGTCCGAACCTGTTGATCCGCGGCTTTCGCTCCGGGGATGCGTTTCTGGACGAGCTCAGCAGCCTCGACCCGGGTATCGTGCTGCTCGACCATCACATGCCCGGAACCACCGGGCTCGAGGTGTTGCGAAAGCTTGTGCCGTTCGCACCGCATTTCGCGCCGATCATCCTGACCGGGCAGGGCGACGTGCAGCTCGCCGTCGAGGCGATGAAGGCGGGCGCGCTCGAGTTTCTGGAGAAGCCGTGCGATCCGCACATCCTGCTGCGCACGGTCGACGAAGGTTTTGCGCGGCTCGAAACCGAAACCGCGGCCGCGGACCGGACCCAGGCGGCGCGTCAGCGGATCGCGCGGCTCTCGATGCGCGAGACCGACGTACTGATGGGACTGATCGACGGCCAGCCGAACAAGGTGATCGCGCATGCGCTGAGCCTGAGCCCGCGGACCGTCGAGATTTACCGCGCCAATCTGATGGACAAGCTCGGCGTGCGGAGCCTGTCCGAGGCGCTTCGGATTGCCTTTGCCGCCGGCCTCGTGACGGTCGACTGACGATCGTTCGGTCCAAGGGGGTGTCGTTTGTGGCGTGTGCCGGTTAGGAAGGACCCGACGCCAAGCGGGAGTATCTTTTGGAAGCTGTATCGATCGTTCTGTTCCTCCTGCTCGCGGTCGTCCTGAGCGGGTCCATTTCGCGAATGCTCCCCGTGCCGGTGCCGACGCCTCTGGTGCAGATCATGCTCGGTGCGGTCATCGGTTTGTCGACGTCGTACCGGGTCGCGCTCGATCCCGAACTCTTCCTGCTGCTGTTCCTGCCACCGTTGTTGTTCCTCGATGGCTGGCGGATCCCCAAAGACGAGCTGCTCAAGGACATTTCGACCGTGGTCGAACTGGCGCTGGGGCTGGTGCTGATCACGGTGATCGGCATGGGGCTGTTCATCCACTGGATGATCCCGGCCATGCCGCTTGCCGTCGCGTTCGCGCTTGCCGCAGTCGTCTCGCCGACCGATCCTATCGCAGTCTCGGCGATCGCCGCGCGCGTCCCTATCCCGAAGCGGATGATGCACATCCTCGAAGGGGAATCGCTGCTGAACGATGCGTCGGGCCTCGTCTGTCTGCGTTTCGCGATCGCCGCGGCGCTGACCGGATCCTTCTCGCCGTCCTCCGCCGCCTTCAACTTCGTCTGGGTTGCCGGCGCAGGCATCGTCGTGGGGGTCGGCCTAACGCTCGCGGTCACGCGCGCCAAAGCATGGGTATCGCGGAGGTTCGGTGAGGAATCGGGGTCGCAGATCCTTGTCAGCCTGCTGATTCCGTTCGGTTCCTATCTGCTCGCCGAACATCTTCACGCGTCGGGGATCCTCGCGGCCGTCGCGGCGGGCGTGACGATGACCTACGCCGAGATATCGCGTCAGGCGCTGCCGAACACGCGGATGCGGCGCAACTCGGTGTGGGACACGATCCAGTTCGCGCTCAACGGCATCATCTTCGTGCTGCTCGGCGAACAGCTGCCGGCGATCCTTGCGGGTGCCAGGACGACGGTCAAGATGACGGGGCATGACAGCACCGGCTGGCTTGCCGCTTATGTCCTCGCGATCGTCGCCGGGCTCGCCGCCCTGCGGTTCGTCTGGGTCTGGGTGTCGTTGCGGCTGACGCTGCTGCGCCGACGCTATCGCGACGGGGTGACGGTCCACAGCCCGGACTGGCGGCTGGTCGCGGCGATGTCGCTGGCGGGTGTCCGCGGGGCGATCACGCTTGCAGGTGTCCTGACGATCCCGCTGGTGCTCGACGACGGCACCGCGTTTCCGGCGCGCGACCTTGCCATATTCCTCGCCGCAGGGGTGATCATCGTGTCGCTGGTGCTGGCGAGCGTCGGCTTGCCGATCCTCCTCAACGGCCTGACGATGCCGCCCGAGCCGTCGTTGCTCGCGGAAGAGGATGCGGCGCGGGTCGCGGCGGCGGAAGCGGCGATCCGCGCGGTCGAGCGGTCGCAGCATGAGCTGGCCGAACGGATGGGCGATGGCGATTTCTATGCGGCGGCGGGTGGCCGGGTGATGGACATCTATCGCGACCGGATCGACAGCCGCAGCGGTTCCGCCAAGGCGTCCGCGGCCGCGCGGGTGCAGGACCGGATCGAGCGGGACTTCAAGCTCGTCGCGCTCCAGGCGGAACGCAGCACGATCGTCGATCTCGCGCGCGATCGCCGGATCGGCAGTGCGACGATCCGCAAGCTGGTCCGTGAACTTGATCTTGTCGAAGCCCGGTATCGCAGCTGACGGTTCAGAAGGGCATCAGGCTTAGGACTTCGGCCTAGTCAGCGCCGAGAGCCATGCGACCACGTCGTCGGGTCGTGTCACGGGGATCATGTGGCCGCCCGCGACCAGCGTGAGCGCCGCGGCGGGATAGGCGTCGGCGAGACGCTGGCCGTGGGCCAGCGGATCGAGCACCGCGTCGTCGCGTCCGAACAGGATCGCGGTTGGAATGGACAGTGAGGGATAGCGGGCGACCATCGCCGGCAGATCGGCGTTTGCCGCGGCGAGATCTGCCGCTGCTCCGGCAAAGGCCGATGGGCGACCGATCAATGCGCCGCCGCCACGGGTCGCGAAATCGTCGGGTACCGGATCGGGTGCGAAGACCATGCGCGCGCCGCTGGGTCGCGCGAGCAGCGCCGCGGGCGTGGCGACCGTCCATGCCAGCGCGCTGCGCATCGCGCGCGTACCGATGGCGCGCGTCGCGACGATCTGCGGCACGGTGGCGAGCGGCTGGGTCAAGGGTGCGATCAGCGCGAGCCCGCCGACCTGCTGCGGATGATCGAGCGCAAGCGCGAGCGCGATCGCGCCGCCCAGCGAGTGGCCGACGACGAGCGGCCGGTCGAGCCCCATCGCGGTGATGAACGCCGCGACATGCGCGGCTTGTGCACGGATATTGGCCTGCGCGATCGGCGCCGAATAGCCGGAGCCGGGGCGGTCGATCAGGATCACGCGGTGATCCGCACTTAGTCGGTCGAGCAACGCATAGCCGAAGTTGCGCATCTGCCCGCCAAGCCCGTGGATCATCACGATCGCCGGGCCCGTACCGCGTTCGAGATAATGCATCCGACGCCCGTCGATATCGATGAACGTTCCGTCGGCGGGCACGCGCCGTTCCACGCGGTTCGCCGCGAGCCTGGCAAACAGCGCAAGACCGGCCACCACACCGAGCGCGAGGCCGGCTGCACGCGCGGCCGGATGGCAAGGCGGCGTGGCGGCCGCATGGTCGTTCTCATTCATATGCGTCATCCGCCGACACATAGATTGCGCCGACAGGTCCCGCCAAGCCTCCGACACGCTTGGAATAACCGCCCCAGAGCGCCAGTTCGCGCGGACCCCATCTCAGGAAGGAGGGTGAGCCGCTCTATCATCTCGTCGATGTCGCATGGGCGGTATGCAGCCCGCTTGCGAAGCAGCAGGCGCAGGCGGCATGACGCTGGTATTGGAACCGGGCCGGGCGGGTGCGCCGGATGGGAGATGGTGATGACCGACATGATGGCGATCCTGGCGGCGCAGCGCGCGGCGTCGATGGCGGCGATGCCCGAGCCGCTGTCGGTCCGCAAGGACCGGCTCAAACGGGCCGTGGCAATGCTCCGCGAGTCCGCCACACGGTTCTGCGACGCGCTGTCGGAGGATTTCGGGCACCGGAGCCGCGAGCAGTCGATGATCACCGACATTGCCGGATCGATCGCGCCTCTCATGCATGCGATCAAGCATCTCGACCGCTGGGCGAAGCCGGAGCGGCGCTCGGTCCAGTTCCCACTCGGGCTGCTCGGGGCGAAGGCCTGGGTCGAATATCAGCCCAAGGGCGTGGTCGGGGTGATCGCGCCGTGGAACTTCCCGGTCAACCTCGTCATGGCGCCGCTTGCCGGCATCTTCGCGGCCGGCAACCGGGCGATCGTCAAGACCAGCGAATATACCCCGGTCACGGGTGCGCTGTTCGAGGAACTGGTCGGGCGGTATTTCGCGGCGGACGAACTGGCCTTTGTCGGGGGCGGTCCGGAGGTCGGCAAGGCGTTTGCCAGCCTGCCGTTCGATCATCTGCTCTTCACCGGCGCGACAGGGATCGGGCGCCATATCCTCCACGCGGCCGCCGACAATCTCGTCCCCGTGACGCTGGAGCTGGGCGGCAAGTCGCCGGTGGTGATCGGTGAGGGGACGGATATCGCACGCGCGACCGAGCGGGTGGCGCTCGGCAAGATGCTGAATGCCGGCCAGATCTGTCTCGCGCCCGATTACATGCTGGTCCGCGACGCGGACGAGGCTGCGGTGGTGGCCGGGCTGACCGCGGCGGCGAGCGCGATGTATCCGACATTGCTCGACAACGCGGACTATACGTCGCTGGTCAGCGACCGCCACATGGCGAGGCTGAACGACTGGCTCGACGATGCCCGGGGCAAGGGCGCGCGGGTCGAGATCGTCAATCCGGCGGGCGAGGACCTCAGCGGTGCGAACACGCGCAAGATGCCGCTCCACATCGTCCGCGATGCGACCGACGACATGATCGTGATGCAGGAAGAGATCTTTGGTCCGGTCCTGCCGATCCGTCGCTATGACGATATCGACGACGCAATCGGCCAGATCAATCGCCGCGACCGGCCGCTTGCCCTTTATCACTTCGGCAGCGATGCGGACGAGCGTCGCCGGTTGCTCGATCGAACCGTGTCGGGTGGCGTCAGCCTCGACGACGTGATCCTCCACGTGTCGATGGAGGATCTGCCGTTCGGCGGCATCGGCCCGTCGGGCATGGGCGCCTATCACGGCGCAGACGGTTTCCGTACGTTCAGCCATGCCCGCGCGGTCTTCCGGCAGGCGCGGTTTGACGTCGCCAAACTCGCTGGCCTGAAGCCCCCCTATGGCGCGACCGCGCGCAAGGCCGCCGCGCGGCTGATCGGGTGAACCGCGCGTCCAACCGGTCCGCCGCTGCCAGCGGCGGTCAGAAGTCCTTGCGCAGCAGCAGGCCGGCATAGCGCTGGTCGTCACGCGGGACGAACCGGACCGTCCCTGCGAACGTCCCCGCGGTGAGGAACGACGAATAGGAGGTGTTCGTCAGGTTCTTCACATAGGCGCGCAACTGCCAGCCCGACCGGTCGCTGAGCAGGGCGACGCTTGCATTCCAGATCGCATAGGCGGGCTGCACCGTGCTCGGCGTCTGCGCCAGCGCATATTGCACCTTGCTGCTGAACGTCACGTCGCTCTGCAGTTCGAGCGCTAGTGTGTCACTGAGTGCGAAGCGGTAGGCCGCATTCTCATAGAGCTTGATCTTGGGTGCATAGGGGAGCGGCTGGCCGTCGATGTTGCAGCTCGTCGGCGCGCCGGGCGGGCAGAGGAAATTGCGCACCGTGGCGTCGGTATAGGCGGCCGAGATGTCGAGCGTCAGCCCCTTGGTCGGGCGCACCGTCACGTCCGCCTCCGCCCCGCGCGACCGCACCGAGCCGGCGTTGATCAGGCGGCTGACCTGCGCGCCCGCGACGACGTCGTTGAAGCTGGCCTGATACCCGTCGAAGTTCGTCGTGAACGCGGCCAGGCTGTAGCTCAATGCACGGTCCGCGGTGCTGCCCTTCAACCCGACTTCGTAGGAGTTCGAGGTCTCGGGGCTCAGCGGAACCTCGTCGAGCGGCGTCGTTGCGGTGAGCGACCGCATGTTGAAATACACGTTATACGCGGGGCCCTTGTAGCCGCGCGAATAGGTGAAATAGGTCTGCGCGTGATCGCTGATGTCATATTGGAGACCCAGCCGGTAGCTGTCGCCACGCCGATCGAGCCCGTCGCTGGCATTGTGATAGGCGCGCACGCCGGGTCGATCGAGCGCCGCTGCGCCGGTATTGAGGGGATCCGCGCTCGACGTGCGGACATGGTAGAAATCGAGGCTGTCCCAGGTCGAACGATAGCCCGCGATACCACGGAAGCGCGGGGTGAAATTGACGTTGGCCTCGCCGAACAGCGCGAAATTGTCGTTGGTGATGCCGTAGTTCGCGATGCCCGTCGTCGTGCTGCGCGCACCACCAGCGGCCAGCGACGTCAGCGTCCGCTGATAGGTCTCGTCGGTGGTGGCGTGGAGATAATAGGCACCGAGCACGTAATCGATCAGCCCGCCCTTCGGTGATGTGAGCCGCAGCTCCTCCGAGAACTGCTTGGTGTTGACGTGGCCAGCGTCCTGCCCCGACGGGAAGGCGGTCGAGAGCACGGCGACGCTGTCATAATCCTGACGCTGCGTATTCAGCCACTGCCGCCAGCCGGTGATTGAGGTGAGGTGATAGTCGCCGAGCGTGAGGTCGCCCGTGAACGAGCCGCCGTAATTCTCGTCGCGCACGTCGGTGATCGTATCGTTGTTCGTGCGGCGGTTACTGGCGTTCGCACTGATGCCGCTTGCCGCGAGCGCGGCGGCCAGGTCGGGCGAATTGGTGACGGTGCCGGTGGGATAGGCGGTTCGGCTGGTGCTGGCATAGACGCTGGTCGGGGTGGTATCGTGCGAATTGAGATAGTCACCAATGATTGTGAACTTCAGCGCGTCCGACGGCGTGATCACCAGCTTGCCGCGCGCACCGTAGCGCCGATAGCCGTTGACGTCGTCGTTGCGGGTAACATTGCGGACATTGCCCTTGAAGTCGTCGTAAAGGCCGCCGATCAGCGCCTGGACCTTGCCGGGCACGATCGCGCCCGAGATGCCGGCCTTGATCCGGTATTCCTCGTCCGACGTGACGCCGGCTTCGCCGAACATCCGGAATTCGTCGGTCGGATTGCGGGTGACGATGTTGACGACGCCCGCGGACGCGTTCTTGCCGAACAGCGTGCCCTGTGGGCCACGCAGCACCTCGATCCGCTCGACTTCGCCCAGGTCGAGCGTCGACTGGCCGGGGCGGGTGAGGACGACGCCGTCGAGCACGGTCGACACCGACGGCTCGACGCCCGGCGAGGTGGTGATCGTGCCGACGCCGCGAATGAAGATCGTCCGGTCCTTGTTCGACGCACCGCTGCGAAAGCCGACCGCGGGGATCGTCGCGGCGATGTTCTCGACGGTGTTCAACTGGCGTTCGGCGAGCGACTGTCCGCTGACGGCGGTGATCGCGATTGGTACGGACTGGAGGCTTTCATTGCGAAAGCGCGCGGTGACGACGACGTCTTCGCCGGTGTCGGCGGCAGGCGTCGCCGCCTTGGGCGTCGCGACTGCCGGCGCCGCGGCCGTGTCCTGAGCGAATGCCGGCGCGGCCAGGGTCGCAAGCGCGGTGCCGGCCAGCAGCGCCACATGGCGTGGATCGATCATGATATCCCTCCCGAAGATGATGTCGTCTTTTAAATCCCATTCAGCCGATCGGTATATAGATCTGGATGCAGACGCATCGTATCAGCTTTAGTGTCCCTCGACCGGGCGCAACCGCGGCAGCAGCAGCTGAATCCAGCCGACCGCGAGCAGATAGGAGACGCTGGCGAACAGGAACAGCGGCAGGTAGCCGAGTCCCGCGGTCAGGACGAGCCCGGCGACCTTGGCGATCACCATACCACCGACATTGCCGCTGAACGAGCCGAACGCGGTGACCCGGCCCAGCTTGTCCTGCGGCACGACGTCGGCGATCAGCGCGAACAGGTTGGTCGAGAACGCCTGGTGCGCGGCGAGCGTCAGCGCCATCAGCGCGATCGTGACGGGATAGCTGCCGACGTAAAGCACGAGTGGAACGGGCAGGACGCAGAGCGCGGCAACCAGCAATATGCCCTTGCGGACGGCGTTGACGCTGTAGCCGAGGCTCAGCAACCGGGTCGCCACGCCGCCCCCGAGCAGCGAGCCGACCGCCGCGCCACCATAGGCGATGGCCAGCGGGACGCCGAGCGCGACCCCGCTCAGCCCATATTGGCGGTGGAAGAAGTCGGGCAACCAGAAGAGCATCAGCCACCAGGTCGCGTCGGACAGGATCTTGGCGACCGCGATCGCCCAGGTCTGGCGGTTGCGCAGGATCGGGCCGTATTCGCCGACCGGTGCCGCGGCATCTGCGGCGCCCACGGGCTGCGAGGTGAAGCGCAGGCGACGGGTCGCGATCAGCCAGACCGCCGCCCAGGCTAGCCCGAGCGCACCTGCGACAACGAACGTCCCCCGCCAGCCGACGAGCAGAGCGACCCCCGGTATCGCCAGCGGCGCCAGGATCGCGCCGATGCTGTTGGCAGCATTGGTCGCGCCGAACCCGCTCGACCGCCAGTTCTTGGGCAGCACCGACGCGATCGTCTTGATCCCGGTCGGCGTGCCCATCGCCTCGGTCGCGCCCAGGCTCACGCGGATCATCACGAACTCGGTCATCGATCGCGCCCAGCCATGCGCCATCGCGGCGATGCTCCATGCCGCGACACCGATCGGGTTCGCCCATTTCACCCCGAGCTTGTCGACGATCCAGCCAGTAAACAGGAACGCGAACGCCGCGCCGCCCTGGAACCAGGCGGCGAGCGTCCCGTAATCATCGTCGCTCCAGCCGAGATCGGCGGCGATCGTCGGCTTGAGTACGGCGATGATCTGACGGTCGACGAGGTTGAGGATGCCGGCGGTGACGACCAGCGCGAACAGCAATGTGCGGCCACGGGCGCTGAGTTGTGCGACGGTCTTGATGGGCGGGGTCATAGCGGGCCAGCATGGACGATGGGGCGATGCATGCGAGCCAGTTTCTCTTGTCCGCGTCGGTTATTTGATTTCAGTCGGTCTCGGCGGGCAGGCCTGCGTCCTAGACGATCAGGGGACCATGCTCGATCCGCGGCAGCACGTGGCGGGCGAACAGGTCGGCCTCGGCGGCATGCGGATAGCCCGACAGGATGAACGCATCGATCCCTTCGGCCCGGTAGGCGTTGAGCTTGGCGAGCACCTGGTCCGGATCACCGACGATCGCGGCACCGCATCCCGACCGTGCGCGGCCGATCCCGGTCCACAGATTGGCCTCGGCATAGCCGTCGTCGGATCCCTCACGCAGTTCGGCCTGGCGACGGACGCCGGCGGACTGCGAATCGAGCGAACGCGCGCGGATCGCCTGGCCTTCGGCATCGTCGAGCTTGGACAGCAGGCGATCGGCCGCGGCTCGGGCTTCCGCCTCGGTCTCGCGAACGACGACATGGACGCGGTAGCCGAAGCGCAGCGTGCGGCCGTGGCGTGCGGCGCGAGCGCGCAGGTCGGCGATGATCGCACGGACGCCGTCCATCGTGTCGGGCCACATCAGATAGACGTCGGCATTGGTCGCCGCGGCCTCCCGCGCCGCCTCCGACAGGCCACCGAAATAAAGCGCGGGACAGCGCCCCGACACGGTGGTGGTCCGCGGAGGGTCGAGCTTCAGTTTCCAGAAGTCGCCGTCATGGTCGAGCGGCTTGCCGTCGAGCAGCGTGCGCAGGATGTGCATCGCCTCGACGGTGCGCGCATAGCGTGGCGCGCTTGCGAGCGTCTCGCCGGGCAGGTCGCTGGAGATGATGTTGATCGCCAGCCGACCGCCGAGCATCTGGTCGATCGTCGCAATCTGCCGGGCGAGCTGCGGCGGCCAGCTTTCGCCGATCCGTACCGCCATCAGCAACCGCAATCTCTTGAGCATCGGTGCGATGCCCGCGGCGAACGCGGTCGTGTCGATGCCGAGCGTATAGCCCGAGGGTAGCAGGATGTTGTCGTATCCCGCCGTCTCGGCCTGCATCACGATGTCGCGGCAATGCTCCCAGCTCGATTTCAGCGCAGGGTCGGGGACGCCGAGAAATTCGTAATCATCATCGCACAGCGCGGAAAACCAGCTGATCTCGCAGGGCGGAAGGCTTGCCGACGGATCGATCATGGCAGCGAGACACCCATGCCGGCCTGCAGCACCGCATACCATTCGCTGCGGGTCCATTCGACCTTGTAAGCATCGGCCGAGGCTGCGATCCGCGCGGGGGTCTGCGAGCCGACGATCGGGATGATCCGCGCCGGATGCGCCATGATCCACGCCAGCGTCGCAGTTGCGGCGTCGACGCCGTAGCGCACGCCATGCTCGGCGAGCAGCGTTGCCGCCGGATGATCGCCCTGCGCCAGCCGGCCCCCGCCAAGCGGCGACCACGCCATCACCGCGACGTCGTTCGCCATCGCCTGATCGAGCGTGCCATCGAACAGGGGCGCGGTCTGGAGAGGGGAAAACTCGGGCTGCGTGCTGACGATCGGCTGGCCGAGAAACGCCTGCAACGCGGCGAATTCGTGGACGCTGTAGTTCGACACGCCGATGCTGCGCACCTTGCCCGCGTCGACCATGCGCGTCAGCGCCTCGGCGACCTCCTGCGGATGGGTCATGAAATCGCGGCGGTGGATCTGGTACAGATCGACCTGTTCGATCGCCATCCGCGTCAGCGACGCGTCGAGGGCGTCGGCCAGATACTCTGCACTGGAATTATACGGAATGCCGGGACGGATGCCCGCCTTGGTCGCGATCACCATCTTTGCGCGCAGGCTCCGGTCCTCGGCCAGCGCGCGCCCGAACAGCGCCTCTGCCGAGCCGAAGCCCGCCGGGACGTCGCAGCCATAGATGTCGGCGGTGTCGAAGAAGTTGATCCCCGCACCCAGCGCCGCGTCGATCATCGCGCGGACCGGCGCGGTTTCTCCGGCCAGCCGCCACATGCCCCAGGCTATCGGCGAAACAAGGATTTCGCTCTTGCCGAGCGGGCGAAGGTCGTTGGAAAGGCGGATCGTCGTCATGCCGACGGCTCATGGCATAGGGATAGACAGCTTGGTAGCCACGATCAGATACGGTGTCGTCGGAACGGGCATGATGGGCGTCGAACACATCCGCAACCTGGCGATCCTGCCCGGTGCGGAGATCGTCGCGATCGCGGATCCGGTCGCGACCTCGATCGACTGGGCGACCGAGGCGCTCGACGACCAGGCCGATGGCGTCGCGCGGTTTGACTCGGTCGAGTCGTTTGCGAAGCGCGCCGATGTCGATGCGATCGTCATCGCGTCGCCGAACAACACCCACCGCGACGTGCTCGAGCAGCTGTTCGCGATGGACGCCGCGATCTTGTGCGAGAAGCCGCTGGCGACGACGATCGACGATGCGCGGTGGATCGTCGAGCGTGCCGCCGCGCACGCCAGGCCGTTCTGGACCGGGATGGAGTATCGTTTCATGCCGCCCGCAGCCGCCTTTATCGAGCAGGTCCAGGCGGGCCGGGTCGGCCGGTTGCAGATGCTCTCGATCCGCGAGCACCGCTTTCCCTTCCTGCCCAAGGTCGGCGACTGGAACCGGTTTTCCCGGAACACCGGCGGCACGATGGTCGAGAAATGCTGTCACTTCTTCGATCTGATGCGGCTGATCGTCGGGTCGGAAGCGGTGCGCGTCCATTGCTCTGGCGCGATGGACGTGAACCATCTCGATGAACGCTATGACGGCGAGCGCCCGGACATCATCGACAACAGCTATACGACGGTCGATTTCGCGAACGGCGTGCGGGCGATGCTCGATCTCAGCATGTTCGCCGATGGTGCGGAGAATCAGGAGGAGATGTCGGCGACGGGCGATGCGGAGCGGCTCGACGTGCTGATTCCTGCAGGCGAACTCGTCTATTCGCCACGGGTCGGATTTCTCAACCCCAAGGCGGTCGAGCGCAGCCATGTCTCGGTCGATCCGGCGGCCCGGGCCGCAGGCTCGCACGAAGGCGCAACCTATTATCAGCACGCCGCTTTTGCCGCCGCCGTGCGCGGCGAGGGACCGGTACAGGTCACCGCGGAAGACGGCTTGCGCGCGGTCGCGATCGGTACCGCGGCGGAGATCAGCGCGCGCGAGCACCGGGTCGTGACGATGGCGGAACTGGGCGTCTGACCCTTTGGCGGGGTTGCGCGCCATCCGCCGGGCGCGCACAGGCTGTGGCGAAATCACGCCCAGGAGGTCGATATGCCCGTGAAGGTCATTGCGTTCGTTTCCGTCAAGCCCGGCCATGAGGAGGCGTTCATCGACGCCGCCCGCATCTGCGCCGCGGCGTCGCGGAATGAACCGGGGGTGCTCCACTACGATCTGTGGCGCGAGGCCGATGGCGACCGGCGCTTCGTGTTCAACGAGCTGTATGTCGACGATGCCGCGGTTCAGGCGCACATGGCGTCCGACCATTTCAAGGCACTGGGCGTGGCCTCGCGCGATCTCGCCGCCGCGCGTCCGACGATCATCGCGACGCATCCGGTCGACGTTGCAGGCTGAGGCAACACCGCGGCCGCGACGCGCGCATCCGTGAGGGGCTAACGCGCGCCGTCTGCGGCCGAGCATCCGCCATGGTCGTGACGTTTTCTCTTACGGTATAGGCGACGGATGGACACGCAGGGTCTGGAGGCCGTCTTCCTCGCCAACCGCGATACGCTGCTCCGCTTTCTGTCGGCGCATGGCGCGGGGGATGCGGCGGAAGACCTTTTGCACGAGCTCTGGATCCGTGTGCGGACGCCGCGCGGCGGGCCGATCGCCGCGCCGCTGGCCTATCTGTACCGCGCGGCGCACAATCTCATGCTCGACCGTCATCGCGCGGTCCGGCAGGCCGCCCGACGCGACAATGACTGGAGCGACGCGGTCGGCGCCACGGTCGCGGGCCAGTCCGATGCGCCGTCGGGTGAGCGCGTGCTGATCGCGCGCGAAGAGGCGCGGATGGCAGCGCGCGCGCTGGAGGCGATCGGCGAACGCGCCGCAGCGGTGTTTCGCCGCCACCGGATCGACGGGGTCGCGCAACGTGCGATCGCGGACGAGATGGGCGTGAGCCTCAGCACCGTCGAAAGTGATCTGCGCCAAGCCTATCGTGCGATGATCGCGTTGAAAGGGCGGCTCGATGAGGTTTGAGGCGAACGTCTCCGTCAAGCCAGTCAGGAGGCCATGATGGCGCAGGATGACACAGCTTTGGACGCACAGGCGCTCGACTGGATCGTGCGGACGGGAGATCCCGCATTCGACGACTGGCCCGGCTTCATGGCGTGGATGGAGGCGGACCCGACGCATGCCCCGCGCTATCACGCGCTGAGCGCCGCGATCGATGATGGCGTCGCATCGCTGCGCGCGCCGCAGGCGGGTTCGGTGGCGCAGCCGATGGCCAGCCCGTCACGACGCGCGCCGCAGCGGATAGGACGCTGGGCCGGCGGGGCGATCGCCGCATCGCTGGCGGTCGTCGCCGGCCTTTCGGTCTATGAGCGCCGCCCCCAACCCTATGCCGTCGAGGCGGCGCCGGGGGCCGCGCGGACGATCCTGCTTGCTGAGGGAAGCCGGATCATGCTCGCGGGCGGGTCACGCGTGACCGTCGACCGACGCGACGCGCGCATCGCGACGCTTGATCGTGGCGAGGCGATGTTCGTCGTCGCGCATGATGCGGCGGATCCGTTCGAGGTCCGGGTCGGCGAGACGCGGCTGGTGGATGTCGGCACGGCCTTTGACGTCAAGCGTACCAGCGATGGCATGCGGGTCGCCGTGTCCGAAGGTGCGGTCGACTATGATCCGGGTCCGAATGCGATCCGGATGACGGCGGGGCAGGGTGTGGTGGTTGCGCGCGGCGGTGTGATGCGGATCACGGTCGATGCCACGGCGGTCGGGTCGTGGCGCGAGGGGCGGCTGGCGTTCGAAAATGCGCCGATGACCGAAGTCGCCCAAGATCTGTCGCGAACACTGGGCATCACGATCACGGTGGCGCCGGACGTCGCCGATCGCCGCGTCCGTGCGACGATCGCCACGGCAGGGCTCGCGCGTAACCCCACGCCGCTCGCCGCACTGCTCGACGTGACGATGCGGCGGTCCGCCCAGGGTTGGACGATGTCGGCCCGGTGATCCGGCGGGGCGGGGTCTTTGTCGTTACGGTGGTGATCGCCGGGCTGACCGCTGCGTCGGCTGCGGCGGGGCCGGTATCGCTCGACCTGCGCGCGGGTCGCCTGGGCGACTCCGTCATGGCACTGGGGCGGCAGGCCGGGGTCAGCATCGCCGTCGACGACCCGGTCCTGTGGGCACGACCCGTCCCCGCGATCCGGGGACGCTTCACGGCCCGGCAGGCGCTCGCAAAGCTCGCACGATCGACGGGGTCGACGATACGGTCCGCCGGGGCCGGGGGGTGGCGTCTGGTCGCGCGTGCCGCGCCGCCACGTGCGGCACAGCGCCGTCTGCCGGGGGCGACCGCGAATGCCGCGCCGGCAGTCCCGACCATCGCGGGGGCCGATATCATCGTCGCCGCGAGCAAACGGGACACCCGGCTGCGCGATTTCGCCGGGCAGGTCGCGCACCTCGATGGAATCGACCTGGCGCTTGGCGGCGCGGGGGGCAGCGACGCGGTGCTGGCGCGGCTCGCGAGCGTATCGTCGACGCATCTGGGTGCGGGGCGCAACAAGCTGTTCATTCGCGGCATTGCGGATTCGAGCTTTACCGGCCCGACACAGACGACCGTCGGCCAGTATCTCGGCGACATCCGGCTCAGCTACAACGCGCCCGATCCCGACCTGCGGCTCTACGACATCGCCTCGGTCGAGGTGCTCGAGGGGCCACAGGGAACCCTATACGGCGCAGGATCGCTCGGTGGCATCATCCGCACCGTTCCCAATGCGCCGGTGATCGACGACACGACGGCCGCCATCGCGACGGGCGTGTCCGCGACGACGCATGGCGACCCCGGCGGCGACATCGGCGCGACGCTCAACCTGCCCGTGATGGAGGGCCGGATGGCGCTGCGCATCGTGGGCTATGCGGTGACGGAGGGCGGGTATATTGACAACCCGACGCTCGGGCAGAGCGACGTGAACCGCACCCGCATCGCCGGCGGGCGGGGTACGCTGCGCGTCGATCTGGGGCGCAACTGGACGCTCGATCTGGGCGGCGTGTACCAGCGGACCCGCGGCGACGACAGCCAATATACCGATCGCGACGCGCCGCCCCGCACGCGGAACAGTGCCGTCGTGCAAGGGTTCGGTGCGGACTACCGGATGGGCGATCTGGTCGTGTCGGGCACGCTTGGCGGCCTGATGCTGCGATCGTCGACGGCGATCGTCGGGCAGACGCTGACGGAACGCTATGACGCCACCATGGTGGACGGCGATCCGCGGCTGTTCGTGCAGCGCAACGCGACCGCGATGGTGACCAACGAGACCCGGCTGTGGCGGCGGATGCGCGCCGGCTTCGGCTGGGTGGTGGGCGGCAGCTTCACGCACAACCGTACGCGGCTGTCGCGCGCACTCGGCGCAGTCGAGGCACCGGTGCCGGTAACGGGAGTCACCAACCGGATCGACGAGGCGACGCTGTATGGCGAGGCCAGCATCGCGCTGTTCCCCGGATTGATCGCGACCGGCGGCGCGCGCGTGACGCGGGCCGCGCTGTCGGGGACGGGCCAGGATCTGGCGGAGGCCCTCGCCCCGGTTGCGCTCGCGCGTGCGCAGGTGACCGCCAGTCGTCGTGAAACCAGCCTGTTGCCATCCGGATCGCTGATCGCGACCGTGCTGCCGCGGCTCTCGCTCTATGCCCGGTACCAGCAGGGGTTCCGGCCCGGCGGCCTGGCGATCGAGAGCGACTTCGTCCGGCGGTTCCGCAACGACCGGGTCCGCACGATCGAAAGCGGCATACGGTTCGGGCAGAGCGGGATCGACGCGGTATCCGTCTCGGCCGGGCTGTCGCATACGCTGTGGGACGATATCCAGGCGGACTTCATCGACGGCTCAGGGTTGCCGAGCACCGCCAATATCGGCAACGGCCGGATCTGGTCGGCGAGCGCGGCGGCCGCCTGGCGACCGGTCGCCGGGCTCACGATCGACGCCGGGCTGACCTATAACGACAGCCGCGTGACCGAACCCAGCCAGGCCTATGCCCTGGCGTTCGCGCGCATGAGCCAGGTTCCCAATATCGCCCGGTTCGCAGGGCGGCTGGGGCTCGACTATAGCCGGCCGCTCCGCGGTGACCTCGATCTGCGGGTCTATGGCTGGGCGCGGTATGTCGGCCGCTCCCGGCTCGGTATCGGCCCGGTGCTCGGGGAGGAGCAGGGCGATTATCTAGATACCGCGTTGACAATGCGCGTCGGCCGGCCGACACTCGGCTTCACGCTCGGCGTGACCAATCTGACGGATGGCGCCGGCAATCGCTTCGCGCTGGGCACGCCGTTCCAGATCGGCAGCGGCCAGATCACGCCATTGCGTCCCCGCACGTTGCGCCTGGGGATAGACGCGGCATTCTGAAAAGCTGCGCAGCCCGGCAAGGCTGCGCGGCAATGGTTCCGTCCTGTGTTCGAAACATATTCGAAAAGGGACCTGGTTCATGCGTCGTATCCTGCTTGCCTCTACCTGCCTGATGGCGGTCGTTCCGGCCCATGCGCAGACCATGATCGAGACCAAGCGCACCGATGCGGTGCGGACCTCGACCGTGAAGGCCGGGGCGCCGGATGCGATCCGGATCACGACGGCGGGATCGGTGACCCCTGCCGGCGGCACGGCGGTGACGATCGACAGCGTGCATGCCGTCACCAACGAAGGCACCGTCCAGATTACCAATGCGGACAATACCACGGGCATTCTTGCGGTTGCGGGGACCGGCGGCGGTATCACGAACAGCGGCAAGATCATCGTCGACGAGACCTATGAAGCGACCGATGTCGACAAGGATGGCGATCTCGACGGCCCCTTCGCGGCGGGCAGCGGCCGTACCGGCATCCGCACCGCGGGCGCCTATAGCGGCGCCATCGCCAATACGGGCGCGATCACGGTCGAAGGGAACGAGTCCGCAGGGATCTGGCTCGGCGGCCCGCTGTCCGGTGCGCTCAAGACCGAGGGCACGATTGCGGTGACGGGGACGAACGTCGTCGGCGTACGGGCGGGCGACATTACCGGCAACGTCCGGCTCGCCGGAACGGTCGCGGCGATCGGGCAGGGGGCCGTGGCGGTCCGGCTCGATGGCGCGATCACCGGTGCGCTGGTGGTGCAGGGTTCGCTCGGCGCGACCGGTTACCGGACCACGACCGCGCCGGCGGATCCGTCGAAGCTCGATGCCGACGACCTGTTGCAGGGCGGATCGGCGCTGGTCGTCGCGGGCAACGTGTCGGGCGGGATCATCTTCGCAGTGCCGCCAAAGGATGCCAGCACGACCGACAATGACGAGGACAAGGACGGGATCGACGACAGCAAGGAGGGATCGGCCATGGTCACCGCCTATGGCGCGGCACCAGCGGTCCAGATCGGGTCGGCGACCAATGCGGTCGCGATCGGCGCAGTCGCGGGCAGCGGCACGAATTTCGGGCTGATCGTCGATGGCGGCATCGGTGGCAGCGGTGTCTATGCGGGTATCACCGCGACCGGTCTCTCGATCGGCGGGCTTGGTGGCAGCGTGTCAATCGCCAACGGGATCGCGGTCAACGGCACGGTCCAGGCGCAGGCCAATGGGGCGAGTGCGACCGCGATCCGGATCGGCAGCGGCACGACGACCCCCGAACTGCGCAATGCCGGGACGATCGCGGCGGCGGGCGGCGGCACGACCGCGTCGCTGTCGAGCGCGGTCCTCGTCGAGGCGGGCGCGACGGTCGGCACGATCCGCAACAGCGGGACGATCAAGGCGAGCGCACAGGCAGCCGATGGCAGCGCCACCGCGATCCTCGACCGGTCCGGCCGGGTCACGCTGGTGGAGAATAGCGGGGCGATCACCGCCAGCGGCGCACTGGCAACGTCGGAGCGCAACGTCGCGATCGACCTGTCCGCAGCGACGGCGGGCGCCACCGTCCGCCAGACCGCGGTCGCGGCGGGCGTCACGGCGCCGAGCATCGTCGGTGACGTCCGCTTCGGTACGGGGAACGACGTTTTCGAGATCGCCGATGGCACCGTGTCGGGGACGACCCGGTTCGGCGGCGGCGCGAACCGTCTCGCGCTGTCGGGCGACGCAGCCTATGCGGGGACGGCGCTCTTCGGCACCGACAACGACACGATGGCACTTGCCGGGACGGCGGTGTTCAGCGGCGCGGCGGATTTCGGTGGCGGGGCAGACACGCTGACCATCGGCGGGACCTCGCGCTTTTCGGGCACGCTCGCAAACAGCGGCGGGCTGGCGGTGACGGTCGCGGGCGGTACGCTCGACCTGACCAAGGCGGCAACGATCGCGTCGCTGGCGATGGGCTCGGGCAGCGTGCTGGCGGTGACGCTGGACAAGACCGGGGGGACGGGGACGTCGATCACCGTCGCCGGGGTAGCGTCGTTCGAGAAGGACACCAAGCTCGCGCTCAAGCTGGCCAGCATCACCGGTGCGGAAGGACGGTACACCGTCCTGCGCGCGGGGAGCCTGACCGGTGCTGCAAACCTGACCGCCTCGACCACGCTGTTGCCGTTCCTGTACAAGGGGAACGTCGCGACGGGCACGGGCAACGACGTTGCGATCGACATCGTCCGCAAGACCACGGTCGAACTCGGCCTCAACCGCTCCCAGACCTCCGCCTACAACGCAGTCTATGCGGCGCTCGGCACCGACGCCAAGGTCGGCCAGGCGTTCCTGAACATCAATGACGGCGACGCATTTCGCGGATCGCTGCGCCAGATGCTTCCGGATCATGCCGGCGGGACGTTCGAGACCGTGACGATGGGCTCGCGTGCGACCGCCCGGGTGATCGCCGACCCGCACGGCCCGTTCAAGGATGAGGGGCAGTGGGGCTATTGGGTCAGCCAGGTCGGCTGGGGCACGTCGAAGAGCATCGGCAATACCGGCGGCTATGACGTGACCGGCTGGGGCGTCTCCGGCGGGGCCGAATACAAGACCGGGCTGGGCAATATCGGTGCGTCGCTCGCCTATCTCAGCGGCCGCGATGCCGATGAGGGGACCAGCAATGAAGTCAGCTCCAACCAGTATGAGCTCGCGGCCTATTGGCGTGGGCACTGGGGTGGGCTGAACGCCAATGCCCGCGCCTCGGGCGCACGGATCGGGTTCGACGGCGTGCGGCGCTTCGCCGGCACCGCGGGGACCGAGGCGGTGCAACGCGTCTCGAGCGCGGACTGGAACGGCACGCTCTACTCGGCGTCGGGCGGCCTGTCCTATGATGCCGATCTGGGCAATATCTCGTTCCGGCCGATCATCGCGGTCGATTATTACAAGCTGAAGGAGGACGGCTACAGCGAAACCGGTGGCGGCACCGCGATCGATCTGGTCGTCCAGTCGCGCAGCAGCGACGAACTGGCGGTCACCGGCAGCGCGGCGCTGGGTCTCGATCTCGGGGGGCAGAACCAGGACGCAGGCTGGTTCCGCTTCGAGCTCGAGGGCGGGCGGCGCGAACTCGTCGGCGGGGGGCTGGGTGCGACGACCGCGGCCTTTGCAGGCGGGAGCGCGTTCACGCTGACACCCGAGGAGCGGACCAGCGGCTGGGTCGGCAAGCTGCGCGCGGTCGGCGGCAATGCCGCGTTCCGTTTCGGCGGCGAATTCAACGCTGAGGAGCAGCAGGGACGTGCCGCCTTGTCGCTGCGCGCGAGCCTGCAGATCGGATTGTAACGACGGAAGACTGGTCTGCCCGCGTCAGCGCGGTGCGGACCAGTCCCCGGACTTGCCGCCGCGCTTTTCGAGCAGGCGGATCCCGTCGATCTCCATCGCCTTGTCGATCGCCTTGGCCATGTCGTAGACCGTCAGCAGTGCAACGCCGACCGCGGTGAGCGCCTCCATCTCGACGCCGGTCTTGCCGTCGGTCGCGACGGTCGCGGTCGCGGTGACGCCGCTGTCGTCGACGTCGAGGTCGAGCGTGATCTTGGTCAGCGGCAGCGGGTGGCACAGAGGGATCAGGTCGCTGGTCCGCTTCGCTGCCATGATCCCCGCGACGCGGGCGACGGCGATGACGTCGCCCTTCTTGGCCGAGCCCTCGGCGATCGCGCGCGCAGCCTCGGCCGACATGGTGATCCGGCCGGTTGCGACCGCCTCGCGTGCGGTCGGCGTCTTGCCGCCGACATCGACCATCCGCGCGGCACCCGCCGCATCGACATGCGTCAGCTGGCTCATCCGACCAGCGCCCGCGTCGCGGTCTCGACATCGTCCTGGCGCATCAGCGCTTCCCCGATCAGGAAGCACCGGATTCCGCGCTCGGCCATCGCGTCGAGGTCGGCGCGCGTCGTCAGTCCGCTTTCGGCGACGAAGGTACAGTCGCGCGGCGCCTTGTCGACCAGGTCGTAGGTCCGCTGGAAATCGACCGTGAAGTCGCGCAGGTCACGGTTGTTGACCCCGATCAGCCGCGACTTGAGCTTGAGCGCGCGATCGAGTTCGTGCGCGTCGTGGATCTCGACGAGAACGTCCATGCCGCATTCGAGCGCGGAGGCCTCGATCTCCGCCATCTGAATATCGTCGAGCGCGGCGACGATGATCAGGATCGCGTCGGCGCCGATCGCGCGCGCCTCGGTCGCCTGCCACGGGTCGACCATGAAATCCTTGCGCAGGACCGGGATCGACACGGCGTCACGCGCCGCGGACAGATAGGCGTCCGCGCCCTGGAACCATTTCTCGTCGGTCAGCACCGAGAGGCAGGCGGCACCGCCCGCCTCATAGGCGCGGGCATGCGCGGGGGGATCGAAATCGGCGCGGATCAGCCCCTTGGACGGGCTGGCCTTCTTGACCTCGGCGACCAAGGCATAGCCGAACTTCGCATCGAGCGCGGCGCGGAAGCCGCGTGGCGCGGACATGCGGGCAATGCCGGCATCGATGTCCGACAGCGAGGTGGTGGCCTTGCGCGCGGCGACTTCGGCGCGCTTGGTCTCGAGGATACGGTCGAGCATGGTCATGTCAGTAGGCGATCCAGCGGTCGAGCAGCGCGTCGGCGCTGCCGGTGTCGAGGGCGGTGGCGGCGAGCGCCGCGCCCGCGACAAGGGTGGGGACGGTCCCGGCGACCATCAAGGCCGCGGCGGCGTTGAGCAGGACGGCGTCGCGGTAGGCGCCCGCCTCGCCCTTCAGCAGGCGGCGGAGCGCCTCTGCATTATGGGCGGCATCACCGCCGCGAATTGCCGTGATCGCATGCCGCGGCAACGCTGCATCGTCGGGCGTGACGCGCGCGGGAAGCACGACGTTGCCGATGGAGGCAACGACGCTGGGGCCCGCGCCGGACAGTTCGTCGAGCCCTTCCTCGCCGGAGACGACGAGTGCGGCCTGGGTACCGAGCTGGGCGAGGGCATCGGCGTAGAGCGGGACATAATCGGGCCGCGCGATGCCGATGAGCTGACGCGTCGTTCGCGCGGGATTGGCGAGCGGCCCCATCAGGTTGAATATCGTCCGCCTGGCGATACGCTGACGGATCGGGGTGATCCGCTTCATCGCCGGATGGTGATTGGCGGCGAACAGGAAGGCGATGCCGATGTCGCGCAGGCTGGCCTCGGCCGTCGCACCCGCGCGGTCCATGTCGAGGCCGAGGACTTCGAGCGTGTCGGCGGCGCCGGCCTTGCTCGAGGCGGCACGGTTGCCATGCTTGGCAACCGGCACGCCGCAGGCCGAGACGACGAGTGCGACGGCGGTCGAGACGTTGAGCGTATGGTGGCCATCGCCGCCGGTGCCGCAGACGTCGATCGCGCCCGGCGGCGCATCGATCGGGATCATCCGCTCACGCAGCGCACGCGCGGCCTCGGCGATCTCGATACTGGTCTCGCCACGCTCGGACATGGCGATCAGGAATGCGGCGATCGCGTCTTCGCTGGCGCGCGCGTCGAGGATGTCGGCAAACGCCGCACGCGCGGTCTCGCGCGACAGCGGCGTCGTCGGATCGGGCAGGAGCACCGTGGTCGTCATCGATCGAGCCCCTCGCGCAGGCGGTCGGGCAGCTGATGCGAAATTCCCGCCAGCGTCAGGAAATTGGCGAGCATCGCGTGGCCGTGTTCGGTCGCGATGCTCTCTGGATGGAACTGCACCCCGTGGATCGGCAGCGTCGTGTGGCGGAACCCCATCACGCTGCCATCCTGCGCGGTCGCGTTTACGACCAGCGTATCGGGGACCGCGTTGACGATCAGCGAGTGATAGCGCGTCGCGATAAACGGCGAAGGGAGGCCGGCATAGAGGCCGGTGTCGTCATGGACGACCGGCGACGTCTTGCCGTGCATCAGCCCGCCACGTTCGACCTTGCCGCCGAAATGCTGCCCGATCGCCTGATGGCCGAGGCAGACGCCAAGCAGCGGCCTGCCGGCATCCGCGCAGGCGGCGACGAGGTCGAGGCTGACGCCCGCTTCGGTCGGCGTGCAGGGGCCGGGTGAAATAAGAAACGCCTCCGCGCCGGACGACAGGGCCTGTCCAGCGGAGATCGCATCGTTGCGGACGACCTCCACCTCGACACCCAGTTCCATCAGATAATGGACGAGGTTCCAGGTGAAGCTGTCGTAATTGTCGACGACCAGGATCATGCGTTCGCCATAGACGAAGTCGAAGCCGGTGCAACGGGGATGCGCATCGGCGGCCGCTGCACACGATGCCCGTGATAATCGCTGATGGGCTACGCGCGGGGCATGCTATTCAGCACGGAGCAACCTGCGGCGGCAGACGTTGTCTGTCTGCAAGGAGTTTTCCACCAATGTTCCGTCTCACCGTCCTCGCCGCGCTGATCGCGCTTCCCGCCCTCGCTTCGGCGCAGGAGCAGACGGCCGAACAAGGCCAGCCCCCGCAGCGCATCCGCAGCGTCACGCTGGGGGCTGGGCAGAAGTGCCCGACATCGACCAATGGCGAGATCGTCGTTTGCTCGACACTCGACCAACCCTATCGTATCCCCAAGGAACTGCGCGATACCGCACCGATCGCCGCGCAGAACCAGAGCTGGGTCAACCGGGCTGCGACGGTCGACCAGGTCGGCCGCGTCGCGGGCGGGCTACCGGACACCTGTTCGCCGGTCGGTACGGGTGGACAGTCGGGATGCGCGCTCGCACGGGCCCGCGCCTATTCGGCCGAGCGTCGTGCGCAGGCTGCGGGGCAGGCGATCGATCCCTGACGCCACAGCGAGCACCATCGGGATCCTAGGCCGCGGTCGTCACCTGACGCCCGCGGCCTTTTACTGTGTTTGTCGAACGATGGCGGGATTACTGCCCGTAGGACGTCCCGCCGGCGCGCGCGACCGCTTCGCGGGCGGCGGCGAGGATCGCCCCGGCCTTGGCCTCGCATTCGCGCTGTTCGGACACGGGATCGCTGTCCGCGACGATTCCCGCCCCGGCCTGTGCATGGATCATCCCGTCCTTCACGACGGCGGTCCGCAACACGATGCACGAGTCCATCGATCCGTCGGGGGAGAAATAGCCGACGCCGCCGGCATAGGCGCCACGTCGTTCGGGTTCGAGTTCGGCAATGATCTGGCACGCCCGGACCTTGGGGGCGCCGCTGACCGTGCCGGCGGGGAAGCCCGCGAACAGCGCATCGAGCGCATCGCTGCCGGGCGCGAGCGACCCGACGACGTTCGAGACGATGTGCATGACGTGGCTGTAGAATTCGACGCCATAGCTTGCCGTGACGCGGACCGAGCCCGGCGCCGATGCCCGCCCGACATCGTTGCGGCCGAGGTCGAGCAGCATCAGATGCTCGGCGCGTTCCTTCGGATCGGCGAGCAGGCTGGTCCGGTTCGCCTCGTCCTCCGCAGCACTGCGGCCACGCGGACGGGTCCCCGCGATCGGGCGGATCGTCACCTCGTCGTCGCGGACGCGGACGAGGATCTCGGGTGAGGATCCGATCAGCGCGAAGCCGGGCAGATCGAGGTGATAGAGGAAGGGCGACGGATTGATCCGCCGCAGCGAGCGATAGAGCTCGAACGGCGGGAGCGTGAACGGCGTGCTGAAACGCTGGGCAAGGACGACCTGGAAGATGTCCCCGGCCACGATATAGTCCTTCGCGCGCGCGACCATCGCGCCGTAGCGATCCGGCGACAGCGCCGACGTGTAGGACGGCTCGGGTGAAACTGCCCGGACCGGCGCCGGCACCGGCGTGGTCATGAGCTTCGCGGCGACGGCGTCGAGTCGCTCCTCGGCACGCGCGACGATCGTGTCGGGATCCATGGCTGGATCCGGCCAGGCGGGGGCGACCAGAAACAGCGCGTCGGCGAGCCGGTCGAAGACGAGAACCACCGAAGGACGCACGAAGATCATGTCGGGCAGACCGAGCGGGTCGCTGTCGGGTTGCGGCAGGGTCTCGACCAGACCGACCGTCTCATAGCCGAAATAACCGACCAGACTGGCAAGCGCGCGCGGCAATTCTGCCGGGACGTCGCTGCGGCATTCGGCGACCAGAGCGCGCAGGGCGTCGAGCGTCGGCAGCGCACAGGGCTCGAACGCCTCGCGATCGGTCGACCAGTGACGGTTGATCTCGGCCCGATGACCCGCGGCACGGAACAGCAGGTCGGGCGCGAGGCCGATCAGACTGTGCCGTCCGCGTGTTGCGCCGCCTTCGACCGATTCGAGCAGGAAGTCGCCACGCCCCGGCTCGATGAGCTTGAGGGCGGCGGCGACCGGCGTCTCCGTGTCGGCGACCTGCCGCCGCCAGACGAGGGCGGGGCGTCCGGCGGCAAGCGCCGCGCGTGCGAGCTCAGTTATTGGAACCACCCTGTGCCAGCAGTTCGGCCCGGACGCGGGCGACGGCCTTCGGATCGGTCTTCACGCCGACCTGCGCGCGGACGGCCTTGACGAACTGGTCGACATATTCGCGGCCGACGCTGCGCGCGATCGAACCGCGAGCGGCCTGGATCGCCGCCTGGTTGCCGGTCGCGTTGCCGCGATCGATCTTGTCGAGCTTGACCACGAACCAGCCATCGGGGCCGGCGATCGTCTTGGCAGTACCCTGCGCCATGCTGAACATCAGGCGTAGCACGGGTGGGGTGTTTTCGGGGTTCTGCATGATCTGCGCGCGCGACGCCGTGACGGGGCGCGCGGGTGGGACTGGGAAGCCCGACTGCCCCAGCGCCTGTTGCAGCGGCATGCCCTTGTTGATCCGGGCCAGTGCGGCATTGGCATATTTGCGGGCGGCCTGGCCGGCGCGGTCGGCCATCAGGTCGCGCATCACGGCAGGACGGACCTGTGCGAGCGGACGGGGTGCGGCGCGAACGACGCGGCCGAGCGCGACGACCGCGAAGCTGCCGTCCGACCCGGTCTGGACCATCTGCGGCGCATCGCCCTCGGCGGCCTGGAACGCGGCACTGACGATCGGCGCTAGAGCGGCGTCGGGCTGGGTGGCGGGCGCGTCGGGGTTGGTGCCGTTGGCGACGAGGCCGGGCGTGGTGATCGCGGTCAGCTTGCGGTCCGCGATGATCTCGTCGAACGTCGCATTGTCCGACAGGCCGTCGTCGATCGCGTCATGGATCTTGCCGAGCGCTGCCTGCGCCTTTTGCGCGCTGAGTGCTGTGGCAATCTCGCCGCGTGCCTGGTCGAGAGTCTTGGCAGGGACGTTCTGGATCGAATCGATGCGAGCGATCGTCCAGCCGAGCGGCGTACGGACGGGGCCGACGACCGCGGCATTCGCTGCCGCGAACACGGCATCCGCGACCTGCGGGCTGGTCGTGCCGGCATAGGCGGTCTTCTCGACACCCGTCTGCGTCGATGCTTCGAGACCGGCGGCGCGGGCGGCATCGGCGATCGCGGTTCCGGCCTTCACCTTGGCAGCAATCGCGGCTGCACCCGCCTGATCGGCGACGACGACCTGCGTGATCGTGCGCTTCTCCGTCGGGGCGTAGCGGGCACGATCCTGCTGATATTGCGCGGCGATTTCGGCGTCGGTCGGGACGGCCTGCGCCTTCACCTGCGCCGCGTCGACGACGGCGTAGCGGATGACGCGGCGTTCGGGGATCGTGTAGCGCGCGACGTTGCGACGATAGAAGGCGTTCAGTTCGGCGTCGGTCGGCGCAGGGCCGGCGGGCACCGCGGCGGTCGGGATGAAGCCCACCAGACCGCTGCGCTTCTCGAGCAGGAGCGAGGCGAAGGGGAGGGCGAGCTGGCTCGGGACCTGCGACGCGCCGCGCGTCGGCAGGATCAGCTGCTGCGCATAGGTGTCGCGGACGATGTCGGCGCGAATCTGCGCGTCGGTCAGCTTCCGTTCGACCAGCACGCGCTGATACAGGGACGGATCAAACTTGCCGGTCGGGCCCTGCAGCGCGGGGATGCTGGCAATCTGCCCGTCGACCGCGCGCTTGCTGACGACCATGCCCTGCTGCCGGCCGAACTGCTCGAGTGCGAGGCTCGCCGTGATGCGGTCGAGCGTGCCGTCGAAGCCGCCCTGCTGGACATAGCTCGCCATGTCGAGCGTCGGCTGCTGCTGGCGGAAACCTTCCATCTCGGTCTGGACACGCGTGCGAAGCTCGTTCGCCGTCACGTCCGCCTTGCCGACCGTGGCGACGTCGTCCGCAGCGATGCCGCTTGTTCCGCCGCCCAACCCCGTCATGTCACCCGCCGCGAAGGCGAGTGCGATGACGCCGAGGAGGCCGAAGGTGATGATCACGCCGAACCTCGACTGGGTGAGGCGGCGGAAGAAACTGAGCATGAATGGCCGATCGACAGGGACTGAGTTCCTTCCGCTTTACGGTGCGCATCGGCGCGCTTCAAGCTTGTGCCGTTCGGTGTCGGCGCTATCCGGGACCGATGATGATCGGGAGAGTGCGATGCGGCGCAAGTTGGTAGCGGGAAACTGGAAGATGAACGGGTCGCGCGCGGCGCTGGCCGAACTCGACGCGATTGCGGCGGCGGCGGCGGCAGCGCCGGACGTCGATGTGGAAATTGCCGTGCCCTTCACGCTGATCGCCGCAGCGGCTGATCGCGCGCCGGCGCTCGCGATCGGTGCCGAGGATGTGCATGAGGCCGATTCGGGCGCGCATACGGGTTGCGTGTCGGCGGGGATGGTGAAGGAAGCGGGTGCGCGCTTCACGATCGTCGGTCATTCCGAACGCCGCGCGGACCAGCACGAAACCAGCCACGACGCCTGGGCGAAGGCGGCGGCGGCGCGGCGGCAGGGACTGCGCGTCATCCTGTGCTGCGGCGAGACCGAGGCTGAACGCGATGCCGATCGAGCCGAGCGCGTCGTGCAGGCGCAGATCGAGAAGTCGGTGCCCGACAATGCGGACGGGAGCTGGTTCACGCTGGCCTATGAGCCGCGCTGGGCGATCGGTACCGGGCGTACGCCGACCCTCGACGAGATCGCCGCGATCCATGCGATCGCGCGGGCGAAGCTGCGGATGCTGATCGGCGATGCGGCCGCGGGGGTGCGGATCCTCTATGGCGGGTCGGTGACGGGCAGCAATGCCGCGGCGATCCTAACGACCGCGAATGTCGACGGCGCGCTGGTCGGTGGCGCCAGCCTGACTGCGGACAAGTTCGTCCCGATCATCGAGGCCGCGGCGGGCATCGATAGCGTCGGCTGATCCGCCGGTAGCGCGGCACGCCCTATCTTCGGGCGTGCCGCGTCAGGCCTTTGGTCAGGGGGTGCCGTACCGCGTGCTCAGCATCGCGAAGGCGGCGCGCAGGGCATAGGCCTCGCCCCCCTTGGGGCGGCCGGGCTTCGCAGTCGGGCGCCACGCGAACACGTCGAGATGCGCCCAGGCGATGCCGGGCGGCACGAAGCGGCGCAGGAACAGTGCCGCGGTGATCGCGCCGGCAAAACCGCCATCGGGGGCGTTGACGAGATCGGCGATGTCCGACTTGAGCATGTCGTCATACCCGTTCCACAACGGCATCCGCCAGAGCGGGTCGGCCTGTGCGTGGCTGGCGGCGATCAGTTCCGCCGCGAGCGCTTCGTCGTCGGTGAACAGCGGCGGCAGATCGGGGCCGAGCGCGACTCGCGCGGCGCCCGTCAGCGTGGCGAAGTCGAGGATCAGCGCGGGCCGGTGCTCTACCGCACGCGTCAGCGCGTCGCCGAGCACCAGCCGCCCCTCGGCATCGGTATTGGTATTCTCGACCGTCATGCCCTGTCGCGTGTCGAGCACGTCGCCCGGGCGGAAGGCATTGCCGGCAATCGCGTTCTCGACCGCGGGAATGAGCAGGTGGAGTCGGACGGGGAGCTTCGCCCCCATCACCAGCCCGGCCAGTGCGAGTGTGTGCGCAGCGCCGCCCATGTCCTTCTTCATCAGCCGCATGCCCGCCGACGGCTTGATGTCGAGGCCGCCCGAGTCGAAGCAGACGCCCTTGCCGACCAGCGCGAGGCGCGGGTGCGTGGGGTCGCCCCATTCGAGCTCGATCAGCCGGGGCGCGCGTGCCTCCGACGCCGCCTGGCCGACCGCGTGGATCATCGGATAGCCGCTGGCGAGCGCGTCGCCGCGCGTCGTCGTCACGGTCGCGCCATGCCGTGCGGCGAGCGTCTCTACCGCCGCCTCGAGCTCGCCAGGGCCGAGATCCGATGCGCCGGTGTTGACGAGGTCGCGGACCATTGCGGTCGCCTCGGCAAGACGGATCGTCGGCTCGATCGATGCGACCTCGCTCGTCAGCAACACGCGTGCGGGCTTGCCGGCGGGTTTGCGATAGCGATCGAACTGATGCTGTGCGAGCATCCAGCCAAGGCCAGCACCCCCGACGTCACCCTGCGCGAGGCGGTAAGTGCCCGCGGGGAGTGAGGCACCGAGCGAGGCGATCCGCCACGGCGACGACATCGCCTCGTCACAGACGAGCAGCATCGACCATGTATCGGGGGCGTCGCCGGGCAGCACGGCGCGGTCGCCGGGCTTGCCGGTCAGGCCATGCGCCGCGACCGCGGTGCGGATGCGCGGCGGCTGAGCACCGAGCCAGCTCGCAAACTCCTCCGGACGGACGACGTGGATCGGCGTGGCGGGCTGGCCGCGGTCGGGCTGAAGCAGGGAAGCGAAATCGGTCATTGCGTGCCAGTTACTGAGAGGGAGCCACGAGGAATTGTTCGTACCGGCCGTTCGTGCCGGGTTCGGCATAGGTGCTGAGCGACAGCGTGCGGTCGGGATAGGTGATGCGATAGGTGCGGTTGACAAAGCCGCCGCGCAAGCGGGCGCGGCCGGTTTGCGCAAAACCAGTCGGTTCGCCGAGCGCGCCGAGGCTCGACTTATAGTCCGCGAGCGCCACCGGCTTGAAATAGAAATTGGCGTCCTCGGTCAGGCGGCTGCGGTCGAGCGTGCCGGTGCGGAGCTGATCGTAGACTGCGCGTGCCCTGGGCAGGGCGGCGGTATCCTCTGCGTTCGGGGCGGGGGGTGGCAGGACGATCTTCGCGATGCCGCTCGAGATGCGGCCGACCGCATCGCTGAACCAGCTGTTGGTCAGCACGACGATCGCCGCCTGATCGTCGGGATACACGATGTTCTCGGACAGGAAGCCGACCGCCTCGCCGCTATGCTCGACATAGCGGCGGCCGTTGGCGGTGCCGGTCGAGACGCCGAGGCCATAGCCATTGGTCGATCCGTCGACGAGCCTGACCGGGGTCTCCTGCGCCGCCCAGTCGTCCGCGGGCAGCGTGGTGCGGGTAAGCCGTGCGACGTCCCATTTGGCGAGGTCCCGCGCACTCATCGACAGCTCGCCCGCGGCGTAGAGCCAGCCGGGCGCGCTCGGGGTCTCGGGACGGACGGGCCCGAGCGCGAAACGGCCATAGCCTTGCGGGAATGCCTTGCCGATCGCCATGTCCTGATCGAGCGCGCGAATGTCGAGCGGCTTGAAGATGCGCTGCTGCAGGAAGTCGAGCAGCGGTTGGTTCGCGACCTTCTCGACGATCAGGCCCGCGACGACATAGCCCGTGTTGGAATATTGCCACTGTGTGCCCGGCTCGAAATCGAGCGGCTTCTTCCCCCAGCGATCGATGATCTGCTGCGGCGTGACGGGGGTGGCCATTGCCGCAAAGCTGTAATCCTGCGGCCAATAGTCCTGCAGGCCCGAGGTGTGGCTAAGCAACTGGCGGATCGTGATGCGGTCGCCGCCGGTGACGCCGGGGACATATTTCGCGACCGTATCGTCGAGGCTCAGCCGGCCCTCGTCCTCGAGCAGGAGGATGGCGGCGGCGGTGAATTGCTTCGAGATCGACGCGATCTGATAGGGCAGCGCCGGATCCGCGCGCGCGATCGTTTCCGACGGCTTGCCATAGGCCTTGGCGAACACGATCTGCCCGCCGCGCACGATCGCGATCGATGCGGAGGGAACGCCCGTATCGCGGAGCGAACCGGCGACCAGCGTATCGATCTGCGCGCGTTCCGCAGGCGTGAGCGACTGGGCGATGGCTGGGAGAGGAAGCGCGAGCGCGGCGAGCGTGAACAGGCGAAACAGCATGGCGACATCGAAGCAGAAGGCGGGTGTCGGCGCAACGTCGCAACTTAATGTCGAGCTAGCTGAGGAGCTTAACCCATATCAGGTTAAACGGCGGAACACGCTCGAGTGCGGGGACGTTTCAGCGGCATCGATCACGTCATCACAACAGATTGGGAACTGCCATGCTCTGGACCATCGCCGTCATCTTGCTCGTCCTCTGGCTTGCCGGTTTCGCCTTTCACGTCGCGGGCGGGTTGATCCACATCCTGCTGGTGATCGCGGTGATCGTGGTGCTCGTGAAGCTGTTCACCGGTCGCAACGTCGTCTGAACGTGTGAGCCCCAAGGTGCAGGCGTTTTCGCGTGCACCTTGGGGTAGTACCGTTGCGTCAAGACCGACGCAGGCGCGTCAGACCGGCACGCCGTACAGATCATGGTCGTCGGCATCTTCGATCGTCACGGGTACGATGTCGCCAACCGTTAGGTGACCCGCGTCGCGCAGGAAGACCTCGCCGTCGATCTCGGGCGCATCCGCCTGTGAGCGACCCGTCGCCCCCTCGTCGTCGACCACGTCGATGATCACGTCGAGCGTCCGGCCGATCTTGGCCTGCAACTTCGCTGCCGAGATCGCCGCAGTCTTTTCCATGATCCGGGCGTAGCGCTCTTCCTTGAGCTCCTCGGGCACGTGGTCCGGCAGCAGGTTGGCGACCGCGCCCTCGACCGGTTCGAACCGGAACGCGCCGACGCGGTCGAGCTGCGCCTCGTCGAGCCAGTCGAGCAGATACTGGAAATCCTCCTCGGTCTCGCCGGGGAAGCCGACGACGAAGGTCGAGCGGATCGTGATGTCGGGCGCGATCTCACGCCATTTGTGAATGCGCTGGAGCACCTTGGCGTCGTTGCCTGGGCGCTTCATCCGGCGCAGCACCGCTGGCGCGGCATGCTGGAACGGAATGTCGAGATAGGGCAGCACCAAGCCCTCCGCCATCAACGGGATGACGTGGTCGACGTGCGGATAGGGGTAAACGTAATGCAGCCGCACCCACGGCGCGATCTTGCCGAGTTCGCGCGCGAGATCGGTCATGTGCGCACGAACCTCGCCGCCACCCTTCAACGGCCAGACCGAGTGGCGCAGGTCGACGCCATAGGCCGACGTGTCCTGGCTGATGACCAGCATCTCCTTCGTACCCGCGGCGACCAGTTTTTCGGCTTCGCGCAGGATCGCGTCGGGACGACGGCTGACGAGATCGCCGCGCAGGCTCGGGATGATGCAGAAGGAGCAGCGATGGTTGCAGCCCTCGGAGATCTTCAGATAGCTGTAGTGGCGCGGCGTCAGCTTGAGCCCGGCATCCGGAATCAGGTTAAGGAATGCGGAGGGCGGCATCGGAGCGGCTTCGTGGACCGCGCCGACGACCTGCTCATATTCATGCGCACCGGTGATCGCGAGCACCTGCGGGAAGCGCGCGCGGATCGCCTCGGCTTCCTTGCCCATGCAGCCGGTGACGATGACACGGCCGTTCTCGGCGATGGCTTCGCCGATCGCCTCGAGGCTTTCCTCCTTCGCCGAATCGAGAAAGCCGCAGGTATTGACGAGGACAACGTCGGCACCGGCATAGTCGGGCGACATCTGATAGCCGTCACCGCGCAGCTGCGTGAGAATCCGCTCGCTGTCGACGAGGTTCTTCGGACAGCCGAGCGAGACCATGCCGATCTTGGGCGGAGTGGGGAGTATGGTTGCCATGGGAGCCGCGCACATAGGCGCAAAGTTCGGTTTTTTCTAGGCGGTCGAGATACGATCCGTCATGGCCGGGTTTGAGGACAGGCAAGGGGACCCAAAATGCTGGCGATTGGATTGATGTCGGGGACGTCGCTCGACGGGATCGACGCCGCACTGATCGAGACCGATGGCGAGGCGATGGTCCGCCCCATCGCGTTCCGTGGGGAGCCCTATTCGGATGCGGCGCGCGCGGAATTGTCCGACGCGACACGTATGGCGCTGACGTTCGATCGGCCGCGTGCAAGTCCGCCAATCGTCGCGGCGGGCGATCTCATCACGCGTACGCATGTCTTCGCGGTACACAAGCTGCTGGCGGATGCCGGTGTCGCCGCAGCGGAAGTAGACGTGATCGGGTTTCACGGGCAGACGATCGCGCATCGGCCCGATCGCGGCTGGACCTGGCAGATTGGCGACGGCGCGGCGATGGCGCGCGCGACGGGGATCACGACGGTGTCCGACTTCCGGTCGGCCGATGTGGCGGCGGGTGGGCAGGGCGCGCCATTGCTTCCGGTCTATCATGCGGCGCTGGCGTCCACGCTCGACGGGCCGGTCGCGGTGCTGAACCTGGGCGGGGTCGGCAACATCACCTTCATTCCAGGCGCGACAAATGGCAACGACTCGCTGGTCGCGTTCGATACGGGGCCGGCGAACGGCCTGATCGACAGCTGGGTCGAGGCGGAGACGGGTGCGCGCTACGACAAGGGGGGCGCGCTGGCGGCGGCGGGGCGCGTCGACGAGACGGTGCTGACGGCGATGCTCGATCACCCGTTCTTCGATGCACCGCCGCCCAAGTCGCTCGATCGCAATGACTTCACGATCCAGCCGGCACGCGGGCTGTCGGCGGCGGATGGCGCGGCAACGCTGACCGCATTCACCGCGGAGACGGTCGCGGACGCGGTCCGGCATCTGCCTGCGCGACCCAAGCGGCTGCTGGTCGCGGGCGGTGGACGTCATAATCCGACGATGTTGGACATGATCGCCGCGGCGACCGGGCTGCGGGTTGAGGCGACTGACGCGCTCGGGTGGAACGGCGATGCGCTGGAGGCGGAAGGGTTCGCCTATATGGCGGTGCGGACGCTCCGGGGGCTACCAATCAGTTTTCCGGGGACGACGGGGGTGCCGGCGGCGATGATGGGCGGGATCGTTCACCCGGCCTGAGCCCGCCAAGATACAAAAGACTATGGCCCACCGTTGCCGGCGGGCCACACATTTCCCTCAGTGAGCCTTTTTCGGCTTGCCGGGCTTCTTGGGCGCGGGCTTTGGCGGGGTCTTCTTTTCCGGTGCGTCCTTTGCGCGGAGCGCAGGTGCGGCAATCGCGGCGGCAATGCCGGCGACCAGCGTGGCGCCGACCGCGATCGCGGTCTTCGGGTGCGACTTCACCGCGTCAGTGGCGGTGGCGATGCCGGCCTTTGCCGCGTCCGTCGCATCGTCCATCCAGTCGCCCTTCGCGGCGGGAGCCGGCGCGGCGTCGTCGTCATGCTTGACCTTGGCATGCGGCATGGCAGAATTCGGGATCGACGACATAAGCTATTCCTCGCACAGGGATGATGCACGCTAAACCGACCGGGTCCATGACGGTTCCGTTACGGGATCGCGCAGGCGGCGCGTTAGCGCTTGCGGGTAAGCTCACGCATCGCGTCGTCGAGACCGGCGAGTGTCAGCGGGTACATGCGGTCGGTCATCAGTTCGCGCATGATGCGGACCGATTGCGAATAGCCCCATTGCGCCTCGGGCACGGGGTTGAGCCATGCCGCAGACGGATAGGTAGTCGTCAGGCGCTGCATCCAGACCGCGCCCGGCTCCTCGTTGAAATGCTCGACCGAGCCGCCGGGGTGGGTGATCTCGTACGGGCTCATCGATGCGTCACCGACCAGCACGAGTTTGTAATCATGGCCGAACTTGTGGAGCACGTCCCACAAAGGCGTACGCTCGGCGAAGCGGCGCGTGTTGTCCTTCCACACGCCCTCGTAGGGGCAATTGTGGAAATAATAGAATTCGAGGTTCTTGAACTCGGTGGTCGCGGCCGAGAAGAGTTCCTCGCAAAGCTTGACGAAGGGATCCATCGATCCTCCGACGTCGAGGAACAGCAGCATCTTGATCGCATTGCGGCGTTCGGCGCGCATGACGATGTCGAGATAGCCCTGGCGCGCGGTGCCGGCGATCGTGCCGTCGATGTCGAGTTCGTCCGCGGCGCCGTCGCGTGCGAACCGGCGCAGGCGTCGCAGCGCGATCTTGATGTTTCGCGTGCCGAGTTCGCGGGTGTTGTCGAGATTGCGGAACTCACGCTGGTCCCAGACCTTCAGCGCGCGCTTGTGCCGGCTCTCGCCGCCGATGCGCACGCCTTCGGGGTTGTAGCCGCCATTGCCGTAGGGGGAGGTGCCGCCGGTACCGACCCATTTGTTGCCGCCCTGATGGCGTCCCTGCTGTTCCTCGAGCCGCTTCTTGAGCGTCTCCATGATCTCGTCCCACGAGCCCAGCGACTGGATCGCGGCCATCTCGTCCGGGGTGAGGAATTTCTCGGCGACCGCCTTCAGCCAATCCTCGGGGATGTCGGTCGGCGTCGTGCCATAGCTCGTGGCGAGGCCGCGGAAGACCTTGGCGAAGACCTGGTCGAAGCGGTCGAGCATCCCCTCGTCCTTCACATAGACCGCGCGGGAGAGGTAGTAGAATTCCTCGGGCGTCCGCTCGATCACCTCGGCGTCGAGCGCCTCGAGCAGGAGCAGATGCTCCTTGAGGCTGGCCGGGATGCCCGCGCTACGCAGCTCGTCGAGAAAATTGAGAAACATCGCCCTATCCTGCCTCTCCAGCCCCGCGAAGTCGAGGGGCGAGTCGAGGATCGGGTATGCGCGGTCAGCTGCCCGGGACGTATGCGTCGATCAGCGCGCCGACATAATCGGGATTGCGACTGGTCAGTTCGGCCGCGGGTCGCGCATCGCCGTGGATGAAGCCGTAGACCGGGTAGATCCCGCCGCCGAGGCCGTCGACATCCTTGTACCAGACCTTGACGCGGCTCCAGTCATTGGCTGGCGAGACGTCGAACAGCGTGACGTCCTGTTCGGCATGACCGCGTTCGCCGTTCTGGCGCGACCAATTGGCATGGGTCAGCATCACGACGCGCTTCTCGACGACGCGGCTGATGACCGCGACATGCCCCATCGGCAGGCGGGCCGTCTTCGCAAAAACGATGACCGAGCCCGTCTTCGGTCGGTGCGTCCGCTCGTAACGGCCATCGGCCTGACGCCACCAGGTCCAGGCATCGCCATAGATCTCGATCCCCGAGGCCGCTCGCGCAAACGGAACGCACTGGCCGACATAGTCGAGCAGCGATGCCTGTGCAGCGGACCCCGCGCCGATCGTGAGGACAGCGGAGAGAAGGGCGCGACTGAAGCGATTCATCCCGTGATCCTAAAGGCCGTCCCATGACCGCCATGTTGCCGCCTGTGGTTAATGGCATGACGATGCGCCAGCCTCAATATGGATTAGACGACAAGGCGTTGCGCGCGCGCGGTAGTCCGTAAAGCGCCCAGTCGGTTCCCGACAGCATCCCCCGGCGGCGCATGGTCCGAAGCGTATAGGCGCGTCCGCAGCGTCGCGTCGTGGCCGCCGCCGCGCCGCCGCCGTCGAGATCGACGAAGACGAATTGCACAGGTCGGCAGTCGCCTGTCAGAACGAGCGGATAACGCGCCGTCGCGGCGGCGACCCGAAGCGGGGCAACGGGCTGGAGGTGATCGACATGAACGCGCGCGCCGCCCGGTGCTTCGATGCGGACGCCGGCGATGGCGGCATCGATATCGCCGCGTCGTCGCTTAATGTCCTGCGCGATGTCGTGGACCATGCCGATCGCGAGGAGGGTGAGGGCGAGCGCGGCCAACATCCTTGACCGGGGGCCTTTCGTCAGCGCGGTGGCGATCAGGTCAGTCAGGAGCAACAGGACCGCGACGCTGGATAGCAGGAAGTAGCGCGGCATTCCTGTGTTGGCGATGTGAAGCGTGGCGAGGGCGATCGGCAGTCCTGCAATGGCGAGCATTGCCAGCCACGCCATGGGGCGTCGATGCGCGACGGCGACCATTGCGGCGACGCATAGTGTGAGCGCGAGCACCGGGATCCACCAACGTGACAAGGCGGATGCGCCGAGCGTCGTCGCCAGCATGACCTGCAGCGCGCTGGCCAGGCTCGCGAACGAGAAGGGCACATAGTCGCCGACCTGCATGCCGCCGGGGCTTGCGGCGGCGGCACCGAAGACCAGCGTGAAGACCAGAATGACCGCAACGACGCTCGGCAGCATCAGTCGCGCGGTCATCGCGGCGGCCGTCGCTGTGGCAACCCGCTGGCGCAGCGTCAGCGCGACCCAGCCGGCGATCGCAATCACGAAGAACAGCATCGTCAACTGCGACAGGAGTCCGAGAATGGTCAGCAGCGCGAGCAGCCCCGGCGCATGGCGGGGCGCAGGGGCGGGGCTGTCGAGCCAGCGCGCGGTAACCAGGATCGCGCCCAGCGCGCACAGCAGCATCGGCGCATAGCCGCGCGCTTCGCTGCCATAATTGACCAGGATCGGCGACAGCGCGAACAGCGCCGCGCCGACCAGCGCATGCGCCGTGGAGCGCCGCGCACCGATCGCAGCGACGACCAGCACGGAGGCGACGCCGGTTGCGATCGACAGCGCGCGCAGGGCCAGCGGCGGCGCGGCATAGCCGACCGCCTGCATCCACAGGCTGTTCAGATGGTGGTTGTTGTCGTGGTTGATCGAGGTGAACACGGCCCAGGGTGTGTCCGCCCTCGCCACCAGCACCGCAGACCACGCCTCGTCGACCCACAGCCCGCCATGGGCCGATACGATCCGGACCCAGACCGCGACGCTCAGGATCGCAAGCAACGCGTATGCCGCGGGGAGGGACAGGTGGTGACGCACCCCCGGAGCATTAGCGCGCAACTGATTAAAGCCGCGTTTTCAGCGTCGCTCGAGCCGACCGTCCCGCCCGCTACTGCCTCGCCGTCGCGCCGCTATCCCTGGTTCTTCTGCCGCTTTGCCATGAAGGCGAGGCGTTCGAAGAGCATCACGTCCTGTTCGTTCTTGAGCAGTGCGCCGTGCAGCGGCGGAATCGCCTTGGTCGGATCGCGGTTCTGCAGCGTCTCGAGCGGCATGTCCTCGTGCAGCAGCAGCTTCAGCCAGTCGAGCAGCTCGGAGGTCGAGGGCTTTTTCTTGAGCCCGGGGACGTCGCGGACGTCGTAGAACAGGTCCATCGCGCGCGAGACGAGCATGCGCTGGATCCCGGGGAAATGGACGTCGACGATCGCCTGCATCGTGTCGCGATCGGGAAACTTGATATAGTGGAAGAAGCAGCGGCGCAGGAACGCGTCGGGCAGTTCCTTCTCGTTGTTGCTGGTGATGATGACGATCGGGCGCTCGACCGCGCGGACGGTTTCCTTGGTCTCGTAGACGTGGAATTCCATCCGATCGAGTTCCTGCAACAGGTCGTTGGGGAATTCGATATCGGCCTTGTCGATCTCGTCGATCAGCAGGACGGGCGGTGCCGGCTGGGTGAACGCCTCCCAGAGCTTGCCCTTGCGAATGTAGTTGCCGATGTCGTGGACGCGCTCGTCGCCGAGCTGGCCGTCGCGCAGGCGGGCGACAGCGTCATATTCGTACAGCCCCTGCTGCGCCTTGGTCGTCGACTTGATGTTCCATTCGATCAGCGGCGCGCCGAGCGCCTTGGCGATCTCATAGGCGAGCACGGTCTTGCCGGTGCCGGGCTCACCCTTGATCAGCAGCGGGCGGCGTAACGTCACCGCGGCGTTGACCGCGACCTTGAGGTCGTCGGTCGCGACATAGCTCTGCGTGCCTTCGAAGCGCTTCATGCCCATTCCCGTCAGAATCGAATTCCCGGTACGGATAGAAGCTGTTGGGTATCCGACGCAACCCGGACGATGACGGCAGCGCCAGCGATCGGGGTTCGTGGCAGGGCCCGGACGGTGTACGGAACGATCGCGCGGCGAAACGGCGCGGCTGGAGGAGGCATCACCATCATCATGCTGAACAGGCGGGCCGTCCTGTCAGGCGTTTCCGCAACGCTCGTCACGCGTCCGGCCTTCGCACGCAGCGAGGCTCCTCCGCCTGGCGTCGCCGACTATGAGACCGCGAGCGGCGGCCATGTCGGGCTCTACGCGCGCAACCTGATGACGGGGAGGGCGATCGCTTGGCGTGCCGATGAGCGGTTCGTCATGTGCAGCACGTTCAAGGCCTCGCTTGCCGCGTGCGTGCTCAACCGGGTCGATCGCGGCCGGGCCCGGCTTGCGGACAGGATCGCGCTATCGCCCGCAGACCTGCAGGACTGGCACGCACCCGTCGCCAGGCAAAATCTGGCGCGGGGCGAGATGTCGCTTGGCGAGATGTGCCAAGCGGCGGTCGAGCAGAGCGACAATAGCTGCGCCAACATCTTGTCGCAGCGGATCGGCGGTCCTGCGGCGCTCACCGGCTATTGGCGGGGTCTCGGCGACGATGTCAGCCGGCTCGACGATATCGAGCCGTTCCTGAACCGTACGCCGCCGGGTGGGTTGCGCAACACGACGACGCCGAGGGCGATGGCGGCGACGATCGGACGGCTGACGCGTGGTCCGGTATTGTCGCCCTCGTCACGCGCGCTGCTCATGCTGTGGCTCCGGCAATGCCGGACCGGCGCCGCGCGGTTGCGGGCCGGTCTGCCGCAGGGGTGGGTGATCGGCAACAAGACGGGGAACAACGGCAGGGACGCGGCCGGCGACGTGGGGGTGTTGTGGCGCGATCCCGACACGCCGATTATCATCAGCGTCTACACGCGCGGCGGCACGCCGACCGAGGCGCAGTTCAAGACGTTGTTTTCAAAGGTTGCCCGGGGAGTTGCTACGACACTGGCCTAGGCTGCGTGTGCAATCCGGTCAGAGATCGCCGCGCGCGCTGGCGCGGGCTTCGAGCAGCGACCAGAGGCCGCGATGCTGGGCGTAGAGCTGCTGCGCGCCGAAGGTGATGGCACGCCGCGCACCGGGCGTCGCACCCAGCGTTGCCAGCGCCTTGGCGCTGACCTCCGGGGGCGGGAGCGCGCGCGGCGGCGCGACGATGCCGAACCGGGTCGCGGCAAGGTCGAGCACATCGCGCGTCACCGCCCAGTCGTGGAGCAGCGCGGCCACCGCCCCCGTCGCGCAACCGGCGCGCTCCGAACCGGACAGGATCTCCAGTGCGTTGCGCACGCCAGCTAGGGCGGCCTCGGTCGCCGCCTGACCCGGTGTCGAGGGCAACGGCCCCACGGCCGCGGTCAGCTGGGCGAGATAGCCGCGTTCGATCGCGAACCCGGTCGCTGCGGTTTCGAGCCAGGGCAGCGATGCGAGCTGTGCGCCGCGCAGCAAGGCGTCGTCGATCATCCCTGGGTGCCGTCCATAGACGTCACAGAACGCGTGCACCGCATCTGACAGGTTGCGCTGGGCTGGGGCGGATTGAATCAGCCGCGTCGCGTGAGGGTGCGCGGCGGCACCGTCGACGGCGCCAAGGCGCGCGACGACGTCCCAGGCGCCGGGCCGTGTTTCGTCAATGGATGCCGTTGTCGAAGCCATTAGTCCCCGGTCATGTCTGGGATGCCCGCGCGCCATATGCGTGCGGACGTCCGGCCACAGGTCCTTGCATGCGACCTGTAAAGACGGCGTGCACATGACGTTAACCGGCTGCTAACCATCCGCCGGCGGGTCCGGTCGGCCTGGGCTTGACGGCTTGGCCGCGGGCGAGCGCATCACGCGGGGTTTACGGCTTTACGGGGGCGGGACGCGCCGCGATAACGCGCGCGGCACCGGCGCCGCGCTGGAGCCCGTCCATCGGAGACTATAGGATGCGTACATGGTTGCTTGGGCTTGCACTTGCTTCGGTCGGAACCGCCGCGATGGCTGCTGACGGCGCGTCCGCGCAAACGGCTGGCGGAGCCGACGGCGTTGCCACGCCGAGCGATCCGGCAGCGGCTCCCATGGCAGCTGTAGCCCCGGCCGGCGATCTGACGCTGGCGCGGGTGTTCGGCAATCCCGACCTGTCGGGCCCGCAGCCGCGCGCGGTACGGCTGTCGCCCGACGGTGCGCTGTTGACCTCGCTGCGCAACCGGGCGGACGAGAAGGAGCGGTTCGACCTGTGGGCGGTCGATACCGCAACGGGCCAGGAGCGGATGCTCGTCGATTCGAAGAGCGTCGGCAGCGGCGCCGAGCTGAGCGAAGCCGAGAAGATGCAGCGCGAGCGCGCGCGGATCGCCGGGTCGAAGGGCATCGTCGCCTATGACTGGGCGCCCGATGGCAAGTCGATCCTCGTGCCGCTCGACGGTGACCTGTACATCGCGACGCTCGACGGCAAGGTCCGGCGGCTGACCGATACACCGGGTGGCCAGCTGAACCCCGTGATCAGCCCCAAGGGCGGGTTCGTGTCCTATGTCCGCGACCAGAATCTCGTCGTCCAGCCGCTGGCGGGTGGCGAGGCGCGCGCGGTCACCAAGGGCGGCGGCGGCACCGTCCATTTCGGCGAGGCGGAGTTCGTCGCGCAGGAGGAAATGGATCGCCGCACGGGCTATTGGTGGTCGCCCGACGAGCGCTATGTCGCGGTCGAGCGGTTCGACGAGGCGCCGGTGCGGATCTTTACGCGTGCCTCGATCGGCGCGACCGGGACCAAGGTCTATGATCAGCGCTATCCCGCCGCGGGCACGCCCAACGCGCTGGTCGACCTGTACGTGATGAAGCCCGACGGGTCGGGACAGGTGAAGGTCGATCTGGGCACCAACCCCGACATCTATCTCGCGCGGGTCGACTGGACGCCCGACGGGACGATGCTGCTCGTCCAGCGCCAGAGCCGCGACCAGAAGCTGCTCGAGATGCTGCGCGTCGATCCGGCAACGGGCAAGTCGACGATCCTGTTCACCGAGAAGTCGGGGGTGAAGAGCTGGCTGAACCTGTCGGACGCCTACCGCGTGCTGAAGGACGGCAGCCTGATCTGGCGGTCGGAGCGCAGCGGCTATGGCCATCTCTACCGGTTCGCGGCAGGCCGCTGGACGCAGCTGACCAAGGGCGATTGGGTCGTGACCGGGCTGGTCGGCGTCGACCAGGCCAAGGGGCGGTTGTTCTTCACGGGCAACAAGGACGACGTGCTGGAGCAGCAGCTCTATTCGGTCGATATCGCCAAGCCGAACGCGATCACCAAGCTGACCGAGAGCGGCTGGTGGAACAGCGCGTCGATGGACGGTGCCGGCACGCGGTTCATCGTCTCGCGCTCGAACCCGTCACAGCCGACCCAGGTCTATCTGGCGGATGCGACCGGCAAGCGGATTTCGTGGATCAACGAGAATGCGGTGAAGGAGGGGCATCCCTATCATCCCTATGCCGCCAGCCATCAGCAGACCAAGTTCGGCACGCTGAAGGCCAAGGACGGCACGACACTCTATTACGAGATGATCACCCCGCCGATCGAGCCGGGCAAGAAATATCCCGTCTTCTTCCAGCATTATGGCGGCCCGGGCACCGGCCAGCAGGTCACGCGCGGCTGGCAGGGGCCGCTGCCGCAATATCTGGTCGACCAGGGCTGGATCTTCTTCCAGATCGACAATCGCGGCTCCTACAACCGTGGCAAGAAGTTCGAGGACGCGATCTATCACGCGATGGGCACGGTCGAGGTCGAGGACCAGCTGGCCGGGGCGGAGTATCTGAAGACGCTGCCGTTCGTCGAGCCGAGCAAGATCGCGACCTATGGCTGGTCCTATGGCGGGTACATGTCGCTGAAGATGCTGGAGAAGACGCCGGGGGTCTATGCCGCTGCGGTGTCGGGCGCGCCGGTCACCGACTGGCAGCTCTACGACACGCATTATACCGAGCGGTATCTGGGCGATCCCAAGACCGATCCGGCGAGCTATGCGACGTCGGCCGCGGTCGAGGATGCGTCGCTGATCAAGGATCCGCTGCTGTTGATCCACGGCATGGCGGACGACAACGTGTTCCTCGACAATTCGACGAAGGTCGCGGCCAAGATGCAGGCGACTGCAACGCCGTTCGAGATGATGTTCTACCCGGGCTATACGCACCGCGTTGCGGGGGCGGGGATCAGCGAGCATGTCTGGGGGACGATCCTGAACTTCCTCGACCGGACGGTGAAGGACAAACCGGTTCCCAGCGAAGGGACGAGCTTGCCCACGACGAAATAAAGTTATCTGGCAGGGCGCGCCGGAGACGTATACGGACGCGCCCGGATGAAAATCAGCAATGTCGCGATCGTTTCGCGGCGGCATCAAGGGACGACATAATGGGTTATCGGATCGTGGTCGCAGGGGCGACCGGCAATGTCGGGCGCGAAATGCTCAACATCCTGGCGGAGCGTGAATTTCCGGCGGACGAGATCGCCTGCGTCGCATCGTCGCGCAGCCAGGGCGAGATGGTCGATTTCGGTGACACCGGCAAGCAGATCAAATGCCAGAATATCGAGAATTTCGACCCCACCGGCTGGGACATGGCGCTGTTCGCGATCGGGTCGGAGGCGACCGCGGTCTACGCGCCGAAGTTCGCCGCGGCGGGCTGCACCGTGATCGACAATTCGTCGCTGTACCGGATGGACCCGGACGTGCCGCTGATCGTGCCCGAAGTGAATGCGGACGCGATCGACGGCTACAAGGTCCGCAACATCATCGCCAACCCGAACTGCTCGACCGCGCAGATGGTCGTCGCGCTCAAGCCGCTGCATGACGCCGCCAAGATCACGCGCGTCGTCGTCGCGACCTATCAGTCGGTGTCGGGCGCGGGCAAGCAGGGCATGGACGAGCTGTTCGAGCAGAGCCGGAACATCTTCGTCGGCGATCCGGCCGAAGCCAAGAAGTTCACCAAGCAGATCGCGTTCAACGTGATCCCGCACATCGACAGCTTCCTCGACGACGGGTCGACCAAGGAAGAGTGGAAGATGGTGGTCGAGACCAAGAAGATCCTCGACCCGAAGATCAAGGTCACCGCGACCTGCGTCCGCGTGCCGGTGTTCGTCGGCCATTCGGAAGCGATCAACATCGAGTTCGAGAACGAAATCTCGGCCGAGGAGGCGCAGAACATCCTGCGCGAGGCGCCCGGGGTCATGCTGATCGATAAGCGCGAGGATGGCGGCTATATCACGCCGATCGAATGCGTCGGCGAGTTCGCGACCTTCATCAGCCGCGTGCGCGAGGATTCGACCGTCGAGAACGGGATCAACCTGTGGTGCGTGTCGGACAATCTGCGCAAGGGCGCGGCGCTGAACGCGGTGCAGATCGCCGAGCTCCTGGGTCGTCGGCATCTGAAGAAGGACGCGTAAGCGGGGGAGCGGGAGGGGCAGCCTCCTTCCGCTTATCCGACGTTGAGCGCGGGATGACGTATCGCGGGCGTCATCCTGCGTGGGCGGACACGGGCAAAGCCCGTGTCGTCGACCGGCGCTGAGTGCGCCGTCGGCCGATCTTGCCCTATGCGATCCTGCTTCGCTGGATCGTCTTATGGCTGCGATCAGTGCCCAATATACCGTCCCGGGCGGTGCCAGGCGATCAGGATCAGGCTGATCGCGGCCGCGCTTAGGACCGACCAGCCGAACTGACCCGCGCTGACGACAGGGATCGCGGCGGCTAGGATCACCACGTCGAGCGCGATCTGCGTGCGGCCCGCATTCCATCCCCGCGTACGCTGTAGCCACAGCGTCACGACCCCGGTGCCGCCGACCCCGGCCTGATGCCGTGCGAGGACGAGGATGCCAAGCCCGATCACCGTGCCGCCGACGATCGCGGCGAAGAACGGGTGCATCTGGTCGACGTGCATCGATCCGCCCGCGAAGGTCGAGAAGGCGGCAATCCCGGCATTCACCAGCATCGTCTTGATCGCGAAACGGCGGCCCATCGCGTAATGCGCGAACAGGAAGAAGGGCAGGTTGATCAGCGTGAACAGGACACCGGTCGGCAAGGGCACCAGATAGGACAAGAGCAGCGCGATCCCGGCGATGCCCCCGGTGACGAGCCCTGCCGCCTTCAGGAAGACCAGCCCGATCACCAGCAGGATGCAGCCGATGACGAGCGCGTAGAAATCTTCCGCAATACTGTGCGGGCGTCCCAGGGGAAGAGTGGCTGAGGGCAGGGTGGCGTCGGCAGATGGCGGCATTGCGGGTCCTTGGTCGGGCCCTTCGCGCATCCTCAATGGATCGTTCGACGCAATCCTTGTCCCTTAGCTAAAGGAGTTTGCGTGTCACACTACCCCTTTTTGTGATGGCGTCGTGCGTTGCGGGGTTTAGCGCCGGTCCCGGTGGCGGTTGACAGCACGGTGTCGTGTGTCGGACGGGGGCGACGACATCCTACGACTACAGGGATCTGGATCCGTGGCACATTCCCCGACCGAGACGCAGTATTTCGAGAGCTTCGACGGCACGCGGATCGCGTGGCGCGAGGTCGGCGAGGGGCGACCGGTGGTGTTGATCCACGGCTATTTCTCCGACGCGAAGACCAACTGGATCCGCTACGGCCATGCCGCCAAGATCGCGGCCAAGGGGCTCCGCGTGATCATGCCCGACCTGCGCGCGCACGGCGAGAGCGGCAAGCCGCATGGGCTGGAATTCTACCCCACGGATGCGCTGACGCTCGACGGCCATGCGCTGGTCGATCATCTCGGGCTGACCGATTATGATCTCGGCGGCTATTCGCTCGGCGCGCGGACGACGTCGCGGATGCTGGCGACGGGCGCGACCCCCAGGCGCGTGATATTCTCGGGGATGGGGCTCGCCGGGCTGACCGAGACGTCGCGGCGCGCGGGACATTTCCGCAATATCCTCACCAATCTGGGCAAGCATGTTCAGGGCACGCCGGAATGGCTGGCCGAGGCGTTTCTGAAGACCACGGGCGGCGATCCGGTCGCATTGCTCGGGATCCTCGAGACCTTTGCGGATACACCGATCGAGGCGGTAAAGGTGATCGAGCAGCCGGCGCTGGTGGTGTGCGGTGCGGAGGACGAGGATAACGGGTCGGCACCGGACCTCGCCGCGGTCCTGCCGCATGGCCGCTATGTCGCGACGCCGGGCGGGCATATGAGTGCGGTGGTGAAGCCCGAGCTTGGCCAGGCGATTGCGGACTTTCTTGCTGAATAGCGCCCGGTCATCCTGACGAACGTCAGGACCCGGAGCCAAGCAGCGCCGTCCCCGGTAACCCTGGGTCCTGACTTTCGTCAGGATGACGGGAGGGGGCGTGGCTGGCGGGTTGACCATCCGGCGGCGGATCATCCATCAGGGCCTCACGATAAGGGGATGATGATGGTTCGGTTCAGCGTTTCGATGTTTGCTCTCGCCGGCGCGCTGTGCGCTGCGCCGTCAGTGGCCGGTGCTCAGGCCACCGCTGCCGCATCCAAGCCGACCGCCGCGCAGGCGGATTCATTCGTCGCCGAGGCGGAAAAGGTCTTTGCCGCCAAGTCGGTCGACGCCTCGCGCGTGGCGTGGGTGAACGCGACTTACATCACCGACGATACCGATGCGCTGGCGGCGAAGTCGGGCGCGGAGATGACCGATCTCGGCGTGAAATATGCGCTGGGCGCGGCGAAATACGCCAATGTCCCAGGCCTGTCGGTCGACACGAAGCGCAAGCTCGACCTGCTCCGCGGGGGGCTGACGCTGCCCGCGCCGACGCGGCCGGGCGCATCCGACGAGCTGTCGATGCTGACGACGAAGATGTCGTCCTCCTACGGCAAAGGCATGGGGACGCTCGACGGCAAGCCGATCAACGGCTCGGACATCGAGGCGGCAATGGGCGAGAGCCGCGATCCCGCCAAGCTGCAGGAGATGTGGACGAGCTGGAACGACGCGGTCGGCGCGCCGATGCGCGGCGACTATGCCAAGATGACCGCGATCTCGAACGAGGGCGCGCGCGAGCTCGGCTACAAGGATGTCGGCGCGCTGTGGCGGTCGGGCTACGATATGAGCCCCGAGCAGTTCGCCGCGCTGACCGACAAGATCTGGAAAGAGGTCGAGCCGCTCTACATGGCGCTGCACACCTATACGCGGTGGAAGCTCAACGAGAAATATGGCGACGCGGTCCAGGCGAAGACCGGGCCGATCCGCAGCGATCTGCTCGGCAATATGTGGGCGCAGGAATGGGGCAATATCTATGACATCGTCGCCCCCAAGGGGTCTGGCGATCTCGGCTTCGACACGGGCGAGCTGTTGAAGGCCAAGGGCTATGACGCGGTGAAGATGGTGAAGCAGGGCGAGGGCTTCTACTCGTCGCTGGGCTTTGCGCCGCTCCCCGAGACCTTCTGGAAGCGGTCGCAGATCACCAAGCCCGCGGACCGCGACGTGATCTGTCATGCGTCGGCTTGGGATATCGACAACCAGGACGATATCCGCATCAAGATGTGCACCAAGGTGAATGCGGACGACTTCGTCACGATCCACCATGAGCTCGGCCACAATTACTATCAGCGTGCCTACAAGGCGCAGCCGATGCTGTACAAGAACGGCGCGAACGATGGCTTCCATGAGGCGATCGGGGATACCGTCGCGCTGTCGATCACGCCCGATTATCTGGTGAAGATCGGGCTGCTCGATCAGGCGCGGGTGCCGAGCGCGGACAAGGATATCGGCCTGTTGCTGCGCCAGGCGATGGACAAGGTCGCGTTCCTGCCGTTCGGGCTGCTGATCGACAAATGGCGCTGGGGCGTGTTCTCGGGGCAGATCCCGACGACCGGCTATCAGGCGGCGTGGGACCAGATGCGGCTGCAATATCAGGGGATCAAGCCGCCGGTCGCGCGCGACGAAACGAAGTTCGACGCGGGCGCGAAATACCATATCCCGGCGGCGGTGCCCTACACGCGCTACTTCCTCGCGCGCGTGCTGCAGTTCCAGTTCTACAAGGCGGCGTGTGAGCAGTCGGGGTGGAAGGGGCCGCTGCATCGCTGCTCGTTCTACGGCAACAAGGCGGTCGGCACGAAGCTGAACGCGATGCTGAGCATGGGGCAATCCAAGCCCTGGCCCGACGCGCTGCAGGTGTTCACGGGCAGCCGCGAGATGTCGGGCGCGGCGCTGGTCGAGTATTTCAAGCCGCTTAAGGCGTGGCTCGACGTGCAGAACAAGGGCAAGCCGACTGGCTGGTGAGGCAAGGCTGTCATTCAACCGCCCCGTTTCCCCGCGAAAGCGGGGATCCAGGGCCGCGAGCGCGTTTCGGGTTTTAGCGGGGCTCCCGCGTCCGCGGGGCAGCAGCCCCGTACCTCCCCGGTCTTAGCCGGGGGAGGGAACCGGTCGAACGGTCCCGGGGACGATTATTCCGGGATCGTCCCTTCATCGGCAATCCCGGCCTCGAACGACTTCGACGAATCCGTTCCGTCCGCCTGATGTGCATGATTGCCAGCCGGTTTGGGCGGCTTGGGCGTGCTGCCGCGAAGGGTCAGCAGCGCGGCGGCGGCGCCGAGTACCGCGACGCCGCCCGCGATCGCGGCGGCACCCCATTTGCCGCCGACCTTGTCGATCGGCTTGGCAACGGGCGGCGGTGTCTTGCGCGCCGATATCGGCCGCGGCGTGCTGCGCTTGGTCGATCGCGGCTTGGGGGCAGGCTTGGGCTTGCGCGAGACGGGGACCGCCTTTTCGGATGTCGGCTTGTCGAGTGCCGGCGCGGCCGGCGCAACCACTGGCTTTGCCGGCTTGGGTGCACTGGCCTTGCGCGGTGCGCGGCGGCGCGTGACGACGGGCTTCTTGGCGTCCGTTTCAGGCGGGTCGGTGTCGGCCACGGCTATGCTCCCTCACAAATGGTCCCGCGGGCGTAACGCATCGGCATGCGATGCGCTCCGAAAATCGCGCGGCAGGCCTTACCGGAACGGCGGCTCGTCGAACGCCCGCAGCTTGCGGCTGTGGAGCTTGGCGCCCTCCTGGCGAAGCTGTTCGCAGGTTTCGATCCCGATCCGCAGATGCTCGCTGATCGCGCGTTCGTAGAAGCGGTTGGCCTGACCCGGCAGTTTCAGCTCGCCGTGGAGCGGCTTGTCCGAGACGCAGAGCAGCGTGCCGTAGGGAACGCGGAAGCGATAGCCCTGTGCGGCGATCGTCGCCGATTCCATGTCGATGCCGACCGCTCGCGACAGCGAGAAGCGCAGCGCCGATTTCGAATAGCGCAGCTCCCAGTTGCGGTCGTCGGTGGTGACGATCGTGCCCGTCCGCAGCCGGCGCTTCAGGTCCTCGCCCGACTGGCCCGACACGATCTCGGCGGCCTTGGCCATCGCCACCTGGACTTCGGCGATCGCGGGGACGGGAATCTCGGGCGGGAGCACATCGTCGAGCACATGGTCGTCACGCAGATAGGCATGCGCGAGCACATAGTCGCCGATCCGCTGGCTGGGACGCAGGCCGCCGCAGTGACCGATCATCAGCCATGCCTCGGGACGCAGTACCGCAAGATGGTCGCAGATCGTCTTGGCGTTGGACGGGCCGACGCCGATGTTGACGAGCGTGATCCCGGTGCGGTCGTCCGCCATCAGGTGATAGGCGGGCATCTGGTGCCGCCGCCATGCGCTGTCCGAGATGATCTTGTCGATATCGTCCCCTGACGTGATCGTGATCCCGCCCGCGCCCGACAGCGTCGTGAACCGGCTGCCTTCGCCAAGTTGGGTACCCGCCCAGCGAACGAATTCATCGACATAGCGGTGATAGTTCGTAAACAATACGAAGCGCTGCGCGTGTTCGGCAGGGGTGCCCATGTAATGGCGCAGCCGTGCGAGACTGAAATCGGTCCGCAAGCCATCGAACAGCGCGAGCGGACGGGTGTCGTCCTGTGCCACCCACAGCCCGTCGGCGATCTCGTCACCGATATGCGCGAGCTCGGTGGCGGGAAAGAACCGTGCGAGTTCGGTCGCAGAGACCTCGTCGAGGCTCAGCGCGTGGCCGGGATCGATGACGTACGGGAAGGGGATCTCCTGCCGCCCTTCGACAGCTTCGACCTCGACGTCGTAATCCTCGATCAGCAGCGTCAGCTGTTCGGTCAGATAATCGGCGAAGATCGCGGGCTTGGTCACGCTGATCCGGTATTCTCCGGGATTCACCATGCGTCCGAAGGAGCGGAGCGGGGTCGGGCGGTCAATGCCGCCTTTGTAGATCAGCCGGATTTCGGGATAGGCGAACGAGCCATCGCTGCGGGTTGCCGGATCGGGCACGGTGCCGTCGGCGATATAGGCGCTCATGGCGGACTGGAGCCGCGCAACGGAGGCGCGGTAGAGGCGGTCGAGTTCGGCGACCAGGTCGGATGCGATTGTCATCGCCCAGTGTTACGCGGGCGAGATTACGGAGGCAAGACTACCGCGCGTGCCACGCCAGCTCCGTCATTCCCGCGTGCGCGAGGATGACGGAGCGCGACGTTCAATCAGGTGCGCGTCGCAATCAGATCTCGCTGAGCAGATGCTCGGCAGAGCTCACCTTGAACTCACCGGGGGCCTCGACGTTGAGCTGCTCGACGACGCCGTCATTGACGATCATCGAATAACGCTGGCTGCGCGTGCCCATGCCGAAGCCCGAGCCGTCCATCGTCAGGCCGACCGCCTTGGCGAAATCGCCATTGCCGTCCGCGAGCAACGTGATGTCGCCGGCGCCGGCGGACTTGCCCCAGGCATCCATCACGAACGCGTCATTGACCGAGGTGCAGGCGACCTCGTCGATGCCCTTGGCCTTCAGTGCGGCTTCCTTTTCGACGAAGCCCGGCAGGTGCTTGGCCGAGCAGGTCGGAGTGAACGCGCCGGGAACCGCGAAGAGCGCGACCCTGCGGCCCGCGAAGAAGGTCTCGGACTCGACCTGATCCGGGCCGTCCGCGGTGGCCTTGACGAGAGTGGTGTTGGGAAGCCGGTCGCCGACGCTGATCGTCATGGAAATTCTCCTGTCGCCGCGAGATCGTCCCGGGCGGACGGTACCTCGTATGGGAGGGGCGCGATTTCAAGCGTGGCGGCGGGGCCGTCGCGACGCTATGGTCTAGGGCATGGACAAGACGGCTTTTCTTTCCGGGCAACTCCTTCTGGCAATGCCGGGGATGAGCGATCCGCGGTTCGCCCGCGCGGTGATCGCAATGTGCAGCCACGACGAAAACGGCGCGCTCGGGATTGGTCTCGGCGCCACCGTCGACGGGCTCGGCTTTCACGATCTGCTCGACCAGTTCGAGATCGCGCCCGGCGACGCGCCCAATGCCCCGGTGCATTTCGGCGGGCCGGTCGAACCCCGTCGCGGCTTTGTCATCCATTCGTGCGACTGGGGCGGGCAGGACACGATCGAGGTCGCAGGCCTCTGGGCCTTGTCGAGCACGATCGACGTGCTCCGCGCGATCGCGGAGGGGAAGGGACCGTCGCAATGGGTCGTCGCGCTCGGCTATGCGGGATGGGACAGCGGGCAGATCGAGGGCGAACTCGCACGCCCCGGCTGGTTCAACGTCGCCGGCGCTGCCGATCTGGTGTTCGACACCAACGCGGATGAGCGCTGGAGCAGGGCGTTCGAGCGGGCCGGCGTCGACCCGCGGCTGCTGGTGGCGGATACCGGCACGGCGTGACGATCGCCGCGCGCATCCGCGGGTCAAGATGACATTCTAGCGCGGCGGAGACCGTCTCGGGCATCATATAAAGATATCTTTATATTTGATTTGGGCGGCCCGTTCCTCTATGCGGCCCTGCATCCGGCACGGGCATGAGGCCCGCCGATCAAAGATTTCCAGGAGATATCCTCGTGGCCACCACGCTCGCGCCCCAGAAGACGGACGGCAAGACCGATTACGTCGTCGCCGACATCAGCCTTGCCGATTTCGGCCGCGCCGAGATCAACATCGCCGAAACCGAAATGCCGGGCCTGATGTCGCTCCGCGAGGAATTCGGCGCAGCGCAGCCGCTCAAGGGCGCGCGCATCACCGGTTCGCTGCACATGACGATCCAGACCGCGGTGCTGATCGAGACGCTGACCGCGCTCGGCGCCGACGTCCGCTGGGCGACGTGCAACATTTTTTCGACTCAGGACCATGCCGCCGCCGCGATCGCCGCGACGGGCGTGCCGGTGTTCGCGATCAAGGGCGAGACGCTCGCCGACTACTGGAACTATGTCGGCGACATCTTCTCGTGGGATCGCGACGTCGAGGGCCAGACCGCCAACATCATCCTCGATGACGGTGGCGACGCGACGATGTTCGCACTCTGGGGTGCGAAGCTCGAAGCCGGCCACACGATGCCTGAGCCCGAGAATGAGGAAGAGGTCGAGATGCAGCGTGCGCTGAAGGCGTATGTCGCAAAGAACCCCGGCTATCTTACCGAGACCGTGAAGAACCTGAAGGGCGTCTCGGAAGAGACCACCACCGGCGTTCACCGCCTGTACGAGATCGCCAAGAAGGGCGAGCTGCCGTTCCCCGCGATCAACGTCAACGACTCGGTCACCAAGTCGAAGTTCGACAATCTCTACGGCTGCAAGGAATCGCTGGTCGACGCGATCCGTCGCGCGACCGACGTCATGCTCGCCGGCAAGGTCGCCTGCGTCGCCGGTTTCGGTGACGTCGGCAAGGGCTCGGCCCAGTCGCTCCGCAACGGCGGCGCACGCGTGATGGTCACCGAAGTCGACCCGATCTGCGCACTGCAGGCGGCGATGGAAGGCTTCGAGGTCGTGACGATGGAAGACGCCGTCAAGCGCGCAGACATCTTCTGCACCGCGACCGGCAATGCCGATGTCATCACCGCCGATCACATGAAGGCGATGAAGCCGATGTCGATCGTCTGCAACATCGGTCACTTCGACTCGGAGATCCAGATCGCCGCGCTGTCCAACTATGACTGGACCGAAGTGAAGCCCGGCACCGACCTGGTGAAGTTCCCGGACGGCAAGCAGATCATCATCCTGGCGAAGGGTCGCCTCGTGAACCTGGGTTGCGCCACCGGCCACCCGTCGTTCGTGATGTCGGCCTCGTTCACCAACCAGACGCTCGCGCAGATCGAGCTCTGGACCAAGGGTGAGAACTACAAGAACGAAGTCTATGTCCTGCCGAAGCATCTCGACGAGAAGGTCGCAGCGCTGCATCTCGAAAAGCTGGGCGTGAAGTTGTCGCAGCTTACCCCGAAGCAGGCCGGTTACATCGGCGTGCCCGTCGAAGGCCCGTTCAAGCCGGATCACTATCGCTACTGATCGCCCAGGCAATCTGAAGCGGAAAAGGCCGCGTCTACCGAAGGGTGGACGCGGCCTTTTGTTTTGGATCTGACTGTTGCGTGGCGACTGGTATGCCAGTCTTTTCGTTACATCTCGGTCGCTTGCGGTGCTTTCCTGACGTCCGGCTTCAACGCCGGGGCTGCGGCCGCCGCTGGCGTGGCGGGCGTCTTGCGCCGCACACCGTCGAGCTCCTGTGGCGCATCCGCCGGGGGTGCAGCCTTGTCCGCCGCCGCGGGGGCCGCGCGCAGCGTCTGTCGCGCGCGCATGCACTGCGTCGGATCGGGCCGGCGGACCTGCTGGCAGTTCCACAGCGCCTTTTCGTAATCAGCCGAGCGATCGCGCAGATAGCTGAACGTGACTGCCGCGCTCTGCACCGGCGTCAGCGGCGTGGACGTTGCGGCCTTGGTTTTGTCGGCCCATGCCATGAACCGACAAAAGGCACGGTCGCCGCAGGCGATCGTCGCGAGCGTCGGGTAGGCGTTGGGGAGCACGCCGGGCGAGAAGGTCATCAGCACCGTATCGCCCTCGGCCGTCGCGAAAGGCGTCGAGGCCGCGTTCGCGCCGTCACCGGCGACCGCGTCATCGCCCAGTGCGAAGCCGAGCGCGGCGGATGCTTCGGCAATCGCGGCATCGGCTTCAGACAGCGCGGCGGCGGTGCGGTGCGCCTCCGAAATAGGTGCGAGCTGCGCGATGACCGGTTCGCCCTGCTCGGGCGCGCGCCGGAAGGCTGGGGGCGTGCCCCACCAGCCCGACCAACGGAAGAACAGGTGTGACCCGACCGCGACGATCTTGTCGAGGCTCGACTGCCAATAGGGGACGACCCAGTCGGTGTGGTAATGCGTGGCATAGCCGACCGGTCGATAGACATTGCCTGACAATGCGGCGGTCGCGACGCTGCGGGCCCGGCGCCAGGCGTCGTCGGAGGGCTTCCAGCGGAGCAGCGCGCCGTCGCAGCTGAAGCTGAACTGGCATCCCGTCGCGCGCGTCTCGCCTTCGAATACAACCCCGCAGACGGTTTTCGGGAAGGCGGGATGACGCAGGCGGTTCAGCACGACCTGCGCGACGGCGCGCTCGCCGACCGTGTCGTCCCCCGCCTCGTACAGCGTGCCGGCCGCGAGGCAGTCGGTCGCGCGTGCGAGGTCGTCTGCGGTACCGGCGAAGCGGAACGGCCGTGCAGCGGGGTTCGGATCGGTCGAGAACGGCACCGTGGCGTTGAACGCCCGCGCGTCCTCGGGCGCGAGGTCGACGAACCGGACCGGCTCGACCGGGGGCAGCTCGGCCTGGGGCACGACGCGCTGCTTCGGCATCGCGGCGCGTGCCGGGTGCGGTAGCGCCGGGGGATTGGTCACGACGAGCGTCGGCCCGACGATCGCCGCGGCCGCGATCGCGAGTACCGACACGCGCAGATAAACGGCGCCACGCGCATCGGTCATCGTCGTCACTGCTCCGGAAGGAAGTCCGGCACGGACAGATAGCGCTCGCCGGTATCATAGTTGAAGCCGAGGACGCGGACGTCGTCGGGAAGATCAGGGAGCTTCTGCAGGATCGCGGCCAGCGTCGCGCCCGAGCTAATCCCGACCAGCATGCCCTCTTCGGCCGCCGATCGGCGTGCCATGTCCTTGGCGACCGCGGCATCGACCTCGATCACGCCGTCGATCGCCTGGGTGTGGAGATTGGCTGGGATGAACCCTGCGCCGATGCCCTGGATCGGATGCGGGCCCGGCTGGCCACCGGCGATCACCGGCGAGGCGGCGGGCTCGACCGCATAGACCTTCAGTTCGGGCCAGTGCGCCTTCAGTGCCTCGGCGACGCCCGTGATGTGGCCGCCGGTGCCGACGCCCGTGATGATCACGTCGATCGGCGTATCCCGGAAATCCTGGAGGATTTCCTGTGCGGTCGTGCGGACATGCACGTCGATGTTCGCAGGATTTTCGAACTGCTGCGGCATCCAGGCGCCGGGCGTTTCGGCGACGCGCTCGCGCGCGCGTTCGATCGCGCCCTTCATGCCCTTCTCGCGCGGGGTCAGGTCGAAGGTCGCACCATAAGCGAGCATCAGACGCCGACGCTCGACGCTCATGCTCTCGGGCATCACGAGGATCAGCTTGTAGCCCTTGACCGCTGCCACCATCGCCAGGCCGACGCCGGTGTTGCCGCTGGTCGGCTCGATGATCGTGCCGCCGGGCTTGAGGTCGCCGGCCTTTTCGGCGGCCTCGATCATCGCCAGCGCGATACGGTCCTTGATCGAACCGCCAGGATTCGACCGTTCGGATTTCACCCAGACTTCGGAATCGGGGAAGAGCTTCGACAGGCGGACGTGCGGCGTGTTGCCGATCGTGTCCAGAATCGAGGAGGCTTTCATGGCTTGGCTTCTCCGTGCTGTGGTTCGGTCTCTAGGATCTCGGGGGGATCAAAGGTCTTCGCCGCCCCGAGTTCCGGGAACAGGCGCGCCCAGCCGATCGTGACGGCAATAGCACCAACCCCGCCGAACACCACTGCGCCGACGGGGCCGAGCAGCGACGCCATCACCCCGCTTTCGAATTCGCCGAGCTCGTTCGAGGCCGAGATCGTCAGCTGCGACACCGCGCTGACGCGGCCGCGCATTACGTCGGGGGTGTGCAGCTGGATGAGGGACTGGCGGACATAGACCGAGATCATGTCCGCACCGCCCGCGACGATCAGCGCAACGAGGCTGAGGACGAACGCGGGATGGATGGGGAACCCCGCAATCGTGCCGGGGGTGAGCCCGATCAGCTCGACGATCGGCGTCGCGACCCCGAAGGTGAGGATCGCGATACCGAACACGATCACCGCGACCAGCATCTTGACCCCGACATTGCGCGACATCGGTCGAATCGAGAACCAGATCGCGGTGACCGCGGCACCGATCCCCATGCCCGCGGCGAGCACGCCGAGCCCCTGCGACCCGACATGCAGGATATCCCGGGCATAGACCGGCAACAGCGACGTGGCACCCGCCAGCAGTACCGCGAAAAGGTCGAGCGTGATCGTCGCGAGCACCAGCCGGTTGCGGCGGACATAGGTGAAGCCCTCGATGATCCGCGCGAGGGGGCGATGGTCGGTCTGCGCGGCGGGCTGTGCCACCGGGCCGATCAGGAACATGAACACCAGCGCGACAAGGAAGAGCAGCGTGGCCACGCCGTAAGCGACCTCGGGATGGATCGCGTAGAGCAACCCACCGACGCTGGGGCCTGCGATCGTTCCGACCTGCCACGCGATCGAGCTGATCGCGATCGCGGTGGGGAGCACAGCCCGGGGCACGAGATTGGGCGCGAGCGCCGAATAGGCCGGGCCGGAAAAGGCGCGCGCGACGCCGAAGGCGACCGCGGCGGCGAACAGTGCGCCGAGCGTGAGATGGCCGGACCAGGTCAGCAGCCAGAGCGTCGCGGCGGTGAGCACCAGCAGCGTCGTCGTGCCGCGGACGATCCAGCGCCGGTCGAAGCTGTCCGCGACGAGCCCGGTGATCGGGGTCAGCAGGAACAGCGGCACGAACTGCGCAAAGCCGATCATCCCGAGCATGAACGCCGCCTGGCGGATGTCCATCGTTTCGCGCGCCAGGTTGTAGACCTGCCAGCCGATGACGATCGACATCGCGCTGACCGCGATCGTGCCGGCGAACCGCGACAGCCAATAGGCGCGAAAATTGGCGATCCGGAAGGGATGCTGATGCGGGTCGATCGTAGGATTCATTGTCCCGGGCTTTAGGGGGTCGGGCGCGGGAAGGGCAACCGGAGCTTTGCTTGGGGCGGGGATAGGGGCGGGGGCGACGGCCCGCGTGTCAGGCGCGACGGATCGAAGCTCGCGGGACAGTCGCAAAATCGCATACCCCAGACGGGAATTGATGTTCGGCCCCGTCCGCGCCTATAGGCTGCGGCAACTCCCCTACGGAAAACGAGGTTTCCCACATCGTGGCCAAAGCCCCCCCAGCACGTGCAATCGCCGAGCCCCCGATCACCAACCGTGAACGGCCAGCCGAACCCAAGCCCTATGAGGCCAGCAAGGACGAGCTGCTCGCCTTCTACAAGCAGATGCTGCTGATCCGGCGTTTCGAGGAAAAGGCGGGCCAGCTTTACGGTCTCGGCCTGATCGGCGGCTTCTGCCATCTGTACATCGGCCAGGAAGCCGTCGCCGTCGGCCTGCAGTCCGCGCTCGACGGCGAGACCGATTCGGTCATCACCGGCTATCGCGACCACGGCCACATGCTCGCCTACGGGATCGACCCGAAGGTTATCATGGCCGAGCTGACCGGGCGCGGCTCGGGCATCTCGAAGGGCAAGGGCGGGTCGATGCACATGTTCTCGACCGAGCATAAATTCTACGGCGGGCACGGCATCGTCGGTGCTCAGGTGTCGCTGGGCACCGGCCTCGCGTTCAAGCATAAATATTCGAACGACGGCGGCATCTGCATGGCCTATTTCGGCGACGGCGCCGCGAACCAGGGCCAGGTGTATGAGAGCTTCAACATGGCCGAGCTGTGGAAGCTCCCGATCATCTTCGTGATCGAGAACAACCAGTACGCCATGGGTACGAGCGTCAATCGCGCCTCGGCCGAGGACCAGCTCTATCGCCGCGGCGAATCGTTCCGCATTCCCGGCATCCAGGTCGACGGCATGGACGTGCTGGCGTGCCGCGGGGCCGCCGAAGAGGCGATCGCCTGGGTCCGCGCGGGCAAGGGCCCGGTCATCCTCGAGATGAAGACCTATCGCTATCGTGGCCACTCGATGTCCGATCCGGCGAAATACCGTACGCGTGACGAGGTCCAGGCGGTCCGCGACAAGTCCGACCCGATCGATCACATCAAGAAGCTGCTCGACGAGCAGGGCGTGACCGAGGCGGACCTGAAGTCCATCGAACAAGAGATCAGGAAGACTGTGAACGAAGCCGCCGATTTCGCCGAACAGACCCCCGAGCCGGATGTCGCCGAGCTCTACACCGACGTTCTGGTGGAGTCGTACTGATGGCGATCGAGATCAAGATGCCCGCGCTCTCCCCGACGATGGAAGAGGGTACGCTCGCCAAATGGCTCGTCAAGGAAGGCGATAGCGTCAAGTCCGGCGACATCATAGCCGAGATCGAGACCGACAAGGCGACGATGGAGTTCGAGGCTGTCGACGAGGGCACGATCGGCAAGATCATGGTCGCCGAGGGTACCGACAATGTGAAGGTCGGCACCGTCATCGCGACGCTGCTCGAAGAGGGCGAAAGCGCCGACAGCGCGCCGACCGAGGCGCGCGCGGGCGAAGCCGCCAACGCCGCGCCCAAGGAGACTCCGTCGGACGACAAGGCGCCGCCGGTGCCCGAGGGCGCGTCGCCTGCCAAGGCCGAGAGCGGGACGCAGCAGCTCGTCGCGTCGGCGGAGAAGGTCGGCAAGACCGATCCGGCGATCCCGGAGGGTACCGAGATGGTCAAGACAACCGTCCGCGAGGCGCTACGCGATGCGATGGCCGAGGAAATGCGCGAGGACGACCGCGTCTTCGTGATGGGCGAGGAAGTCGCGCAGTATCAGGGCGCGTACAAGGTCACGCAGGGGCTGCTCGACGAGTTCGGCGAGCGTCGGGTGATCGACACGCCGATCACCGAATACGGCTTTGCCGGCATCGGTGCAGGCGCGGCGATGGGTGGCCTCCGCCCGATCGTCGAGTTCATGACCTTCAACTTCGCGTTGCAGGCGATCGATCACATCATCAACTCGGCCGCCAAGACCAACTACATGTCGGGTGGCCAGATGCGCTGCCCGATCGTGTTCCGTGGTCCCAACGGCGCCGCGTCGCGCGTGGGTGCGCAGCATTCGCACAACTTCGCGGCCTGGTATGCGAGCGTCCCCGGCCTGATCGTGATCGCGCCCTATGATGCCGCGGATGCCAAGGGCCTACTAAAGGCGGCGATCCGCACCGACGATCCGGTCGTGTTCCTCGAGAACGAGCTGATGTACGGCCGCAGCTTCGACGTTCCCAAGCTCGACGACCATGTCCTGCCGATCGGCAAGGCGCGGATCGTCCGCGAGGGCAAGGACGTGACGATCGTCAGCTATTCGATCGGCGTAGGCATCAGCCTCGAAGCCGCCGAGAAGCTCGCCGAGGAGGGCATCGACGCAGAGGTCATCGACCTGCGCACGCTGCGCCCGCTCGACACCGACACGGTGCTGAAAAGCCTCGCCAAGACCAACCGCATGATCATCGTCGAGGAAAACTGGGCAACCTGCTCGATCGCGTCCGAGATCGTGTCGGTGGTGATGGAGCACGGCTTCGACGACCTCGACGCGCCGGTGCTGCGCGTGACCAACGAGGACGTGCCGATGCCCTATGCGGCGAACCTCGAAAAGCTCATGCTGGTCGATGTCGCCAAGGTCGTCGATGCGGCGAAGAAGGTGACGTACCGGTAATCGGGTGAGCCGTTGCTGATCGCTCCGACCGGGTTCACCGGTCGGAGCGATCATGCTGCGTAGGTCGAGCACAGACTCGGCGTGACTCCCGCAACGGCGGCCAGGGTCTGGTCGTTGCGTTCGCGCACATTGTAAACCGCTTCAGCACGCAGGACCGGGGCGCCGAAGAATCGCTGCGAGACGAGCGGCTGATACTTGTAGGTCACCTCGATGAAGATCAGCGCGGTTCCGGGGGCCGCCGCAATCTTGCGACTGGCCAGTCCCATATATTGCAGGCTTGCATCGGCCTTGCCCTTGTCCTGCAGGCCATAAGCCGGCTGCGAGGCACTTGTGTTCAGCGCCCCCGTGCACCGCTGCCAACGGATCCACTGTCCCGCCTTCGTGCCGGTCTGACCATTGGGTTCGACGCTCGAAATCACGACGCGGCCGTTATCGGCAAAGTCGATATCGGTCCCTAGCAACCTCGGGCTGAGCAGGACCTCGTTGACATCGGCCTCGTTGATCGAATCCCGCACGCGTGCGACGTTGTCGGACGCGGTCGTGGCGATCTGGTTGACGCGCATCTTGGCGATCGACATGTGCGTCAGTTCGGCGCCGGCGAGACCCAGTGTCAGCAGGAACGGCGCAACGATCGCAAATTCGATCATCGCGAGCCCGCGCGTGTCCGCGAGAACCCTTGGCCTTGCGGTGCGGTCCGTCCTCGTCATGGCTTGGTACATACGACCGTCGGTGCCGCACGCGAGGTAAAGGGCTGGTTACGTACCAGCGTCGTTTCCGTGACTGTCCGGGTGCGCGTCCAGCCCATGAGCGGTCCGACCGGCGTCAGATTGGGGTATCTCACGGTCGCCGTGTAGAAGATGACGTCGTCCGCGCTACCAACACCGTCATCGCCAGGCGTCGCGTCGTAAATGCCGTTGTTGTTCGCATCTTCGAAACAGTCCCCGAGATTGAACGTGCCGCGCGGGTCCGTGTCCGACGTGATCTTCTCGGGCTTGCCGACATTCGAGAAGTTGTAATAGCGGCGCGTCGACACTGTGACATATTCTGCCGGGACGACGGCGCGGACCTCGGCCTTGATCGTTGCGCTCACGTTGGCGGCGGTCGTATTGCCGACCGTGGTCAGCCGTGATGCCTTTGCGAGCGCGCCTTGTACCATAGCCTCGACATAATTCTGATACCCGACCTCCAGGATCATCATCAGCAACCCGATCAGTAACGGTACGATCAGGGCGAATTCGACGATTGTTGCGCCCGCGACGTCTGCCGCAATGCGCCACCTTGCCGGCGCTAATCGCGCGATCACTGGCTCACCCGTAGCGATCCGACCTTGGTACCGATTTCCTTGAACTTCTGGATGAGCGCGGCGGACGTGGTGATGCCTGACGCCATGGAAGGCTGTGTCGCGCAATCCCGCATGTCGTTGGTCAGCGTGGTCGAAAACGCAATGACGTACAGCTGGATACCCTGCGCCCTGGCAGCATTGCAGGCCATGCGAAATCGCTGGAGATGGCGCGACAGCTGCGCTGCGGCGAGCTGAGTGGTATTGCCCGTCGTCGTTCCCAGCACGCGCTTGTCGCGCTCCTCCGCGCCATAGGTCGTATAGACGTCCAGGTATGGCGACAGGTCGCCGTCGGTCATGAAGATCATGAACTTCCTGACCGAGAAGCCGCGAAGCTTTCTTGGATTGTCCGGATCGCTCTGATTGTTCGTTTCGGGCGTTGCCGATGCGAAGATGCCGTCCGATGAGATAAACCGGGCGCCCCATATCATGCCGATATCATGATAGGTGCCGCCAAGCGGTTGCAGATCATTGAGGTATTTCATGAAGCCGGCCTTGTCGCCGTAGTATTCCTTCAGGCGGCTGGCCTCGCTGGCGCAGTATTTCGGGTCGGTATAGATGGCGCGCCGGTCGGGATCGAATTCCGTCTCGGGCCACCACGGCGCCCAACGGCTGGCGTCCGAGTTCGGCAACCGGTTGATGTCGAGGTCCCACGCGTCCGACGGTGCCGTCGTCAGCGATCCGCCGTCGATCGTCGTGTTGTTGGTCTGGCGCTCCTCGATGCACCCGGCCCATTTCGATGTCGCCGCGCTGGGCGATCCGCCAGGCGTCGGTACCGAGGCGCCCGTCTTGAACGTCGCGGTGTTCAGCGTCGCCTGCTGGTAGGTCCAGTAGTTCGAGCAGACCCCCCAATAGCTTGAATAGCTGCCGTCATACGCGTTGCACCAGTTCAGCGAGCTGTAGACAGGTCCGCCGGTCCGGGCCCGCGTCTGATAGGGTGCGCTGTTGCGGATATAGCTCGCATCCTTGGCATAGACGAGCCTGCCGACATTGACCGTCGCATTATAGGGCACAAAGCCATAGCGAAGCCTGAGGTTGTTGTTGTGCAGCTGGTTCTGTGCAGACTCCAGGGTGTCGTAGAGGGACTCGGACGCATCGCGCAGCGCCTGCATCTTCGATCCGGATTGTTCGATCTCGCCGCAGGCGTCATTGGGGCGGCTCGTCGGGCAGTTCATCGATCCCGACATGTCGAGGACGAGCACGACGTCCGTGCCGACGAAATCCTGCGTCGCCGCGCAGGTGATCGACAGGGGCAAGGTGTTGAACCCGAAGATCTTCATCACCGTGGTCGGTATCGCGGTCGTCGCGGTGATCCGGACGGTACCAACGGCGGGAACGGTGACCACGGGAGTGAACGGGGTCGTGTCGAAGGCCCCGCTGGGGAAGTTGAAGTTAAAATAGTTTCTGGCTTCGGTTTCGACGTCGCTCGTCAGCGTCGGGCCCGCCAGCAGGCGCCGCGCCGCCAGCGAGCCCGCGTCGCAGGCCTGCTGCAGCCGGTCACGCGCGACATAGGCGCGTGACATGTCCAGCCCGGACCCGACCATCGCCAGCAGCGGCATGATCGCGAAGGCGACGATCACCAACGTGTTGCCTTTGACGTTCCGCCGCAGACGCGCGAGGAACGTCAGCGCTGCAAATTTCGGGGCAATCGTCTTGGCCATGAATGTCCCACTGGATCTTGATCGCGCACCCATGCCCGGCAATCCGGTAAGCCCGGCTCAAGAGATATGGTTAACGTGAGCGGGGGGCGTGCCCTGCGACGCGTTCGCAGCTATGGCAGCGCGATGGTCGATCCTGCCAACTTACCCAATCCCGAGCGCGCGCTCGCCCTGAGCTATGCGCCGGCCTCGACCCGGCCCGGGCTCGAGGCGCTGTTCGCGCTCGACACGGCGCTCGGCACGATCCTCAAGACGACGCGCGAGCCGATCGTCGGGCAGATGCGGCTGACCTGGTGGTATGAGGCGCTCGGGCGGCTCGACACCGCGCCGCCGCCGGCCGAGCCCGTGTTGCAAGCGCTCGGACGCCATGTCGTGCCGCAGGTCGGCGGCGCGACGATCGCGACGATCGCCGAGGGGTGGGAGGCGCTGCTCGAAACGCCGCTTGACGATGCAGCGGTCGAACGCTTTGCCCGTCTGCGCGGCGGGCAGCTGTTCGCGGCGGCGGCATCTTTGCTGGCGGTGTCGGACGATCGCATCGCGGCGGCGGGCGAGGGATGGGCGCTGGCGGATCTATCGCTGCGGCTGTCGGATCCGGCACGCGCGGCAGGCGTGGCCGCGATGGCGCGCGGGCGGCTCGACACGGCGCTCACCGGCCGCTGGCCACGACGCGCACGATCGCTCGGCGCACTCGCACTGCTGGCGCGGGCCGATCTTACCGCGCCGGAGCATCCGGCCGGCAGCCCGAAGCGGGTCGGCCGTCTGCTGCTGCACAGACTGGTCGGATACTGACCGGTTCGTTTGAGATCGGCGCGCGGCGGGATTAGCCTTGCGCCTGGACGGGGACGTCCGGGGGCGGGGGGAGACCGGGGATGTGGCGATACCTGACGGGTGGCGCGGCGCTGATCGCGCTGATCGGTGCGGCGATACTGGGTTTTGGCGGCAAGGTGCGATCGGGGCCAGTGCTGGCACCACAACCGACCGCGCAGGCGCAGACCCCGGCGCAGGCGGACGGCGGGACCGACCCCTTGCCGCGCACGGCGCCGCGCGCGACCGATGCGACGCGCGAACAGCGGCGATTTCAACGGTATGACAAGGATCGCGACGGTGCGGTGACGCGCGACGAATATCTGGTCGCGCGGCGCAAGGCCTATACGAAGCTCGACGTCGATGGCGACGGGCGGCTGTCGTTCGACGAATGGGCGGTTAAGGCGACGACCAAGTTCGCCGGTGCGGATGCGGACAAATCGGGCGCGATGACCGCGCCCGAATTTGCCACCACCGCGGTCAGGCGGAAGCCGTCGTCTCGGGCTGCCTGTCCGCCGATTCCGCCGTCGTCTGAGGAGAGTTGAGCCACGCCGCGAGCGCCGCGCGGCCGCGATCGGTGTACATCCGCTTGCGATCGGTCTTCTTGGTGCGGCCGGGGATCGGCGGGAACAGCCCGAAATTGACGTTCATCGGCTGATAGGTCTCCGCCTCTGCGCCACCGGTGATGTGGCCGAGCAACGCGCCGAGTGCGGTCGCAAAGGGCGGCGGCGTCAGCGTCTGGCCGGTCAGTTCGGCGGCGGCGAACCGGCCCGCGAGCAGGCCGATGCCGCAGCTTTCGATATAGCCCTCGCACCCCGTGATCTGCCCGGCGAAGCGGATGTTCGGCCGCGATTTCAGCCGCAGCGTCGCGTCGAGCAGCTCGGGCGATCGGATGAAGGTGTTGCGGTGAAGGCCACCCAGCCGCGCGAACTCCGCATTCTCCAGGCCCGGGATGGTCCGGAACAGCCGGACCTGATCGGCATGCTTCAGCTTGGTCTGGAAGCCGACGATGTTCCACAGCGTGCCCTGCGCATTGTCCTGGCGCAGCTGGACGACGGCGTGCGGCCAGCGCCCGGTCTTGGGATTGTCGAGCCCGACGGGCTTCATCGGCCCGTAGCGCAGCGTGTCGACGCCGCGCTCCGCCATCACCTCGATCGGCATGCAGCCGTCGAAATAGGGCGTGTCCTTCTCCCAGTCTTTGAACGGCGTCTTCTCGCCATCGACCAGGCCCTGATGGAAGGCGAGATACTGGTCCTTGTCCATCGGGCAGTTGATGTAGTCCTTGCCCTCGCCCTTGTCCCAGCGCGAGGCGAACCACGCCGTCTCCATGTCGATCGAGTCGCGGTGGACGATCGGCGCGAGCGCGTCGAAAAAGGCGAGTGCCTCGCGGCCGGTCTCGGCGCCAATCCCTGCGGCGAGCGAGGCGGCGGTGAGCGGGCCGGTCGCGACGATCGTCGGGCCGTCGGGCAGCGCGTCGATGCGTTCGCGGACGAGCGTAATGTTCGGATGCTGGTCGATCGCCTCCGTCACGCTGTTCGAGAAATTGTCGCGGTCGACCGCGAGCGCGGAGCCGGCGGGGACGCGGTGGATATCCGCCTGACGCATGATCAGCGAGCCGAGCGTGCGGAGTTCCTGATGGAGCAGGCCGACCGCATTGCTCTCCGCATCGTCGGATCTAAAACTGTTCGAGCAGACGAGTTCGGCGAGGCCGTCGGTCTGGTGCGCGGGCGTGGCTTCGCCGCTGCCGCGCATTTCGGAGAGGCGGACCTTGAGGCCGGCTTCGGCGAGCTGCCAGGCGGCTTCGGATCCGGCGAGGCCGCCGCCGATAACATGGATGTCGTGGGTCATTCCCGCCAGATAGCGCCGGACGCTTGCCGTGTCAGCGGTCCAATCCCACTTCGCTCTCATGAAGATCTTCACGATCGGCTATGAAGCCACCACGATGACGGACTTTCTCGCGGCGCTGAGGCAGGCCGGGGTCGAGCGGGTGATCGACGTCCGCGCGCTGCCGCTGTCGCGTAGGCCGGGATTCTCGAAGACGTCGCTTGCGGCGTCGTTACGCGAGGCGGAGATCGATTACACGCATCTGAAGGCGCTCGGGACGCCGAAGCGCGGGCGCGATGCAGCGAAGAAGGGTGACGTCGCGACGCTGACCGCGGTGTATGACGAACAGCTCGAACTGCCCGAGGCGCAGGCACAGGCGGCGATCATGCTCGCGCTCGCGGCGGAGAAGCCAAGCGCGCTGCTGTGTTACGAGCGCGACCCCTGCCATTGCCACCGGACCCTGCTGTTGCAGGCGGTGGGCGAGGGGGCCGAGGTGGTCGACCTGTTTACGTGATTTTCGACGGGCTTGACCCTCCGTCATCCTGACGAAAGTCAGGATCCAGAGCCACGAACGGTGAACTTCAGCAACTCTGGATCCTGACTTTCGTCAGGATGACGGGGTTGTGGAGTAAGAGTGGCAGACCGCGTTGCAATGCAGCACCGTATCCGCTAGCAGGCCCGCATTCGCTTGGACCCGGTGCAATTCCGGGTGGCTATTCCGGCCGCCGATCCGCCGGACAACGCAACGACGCCATTGTGAACACCCGCGACCGAAAGCGTCGCCGCGGTTCGTGCGTCCTATGCGGACACATCCATGACAATTTCTGCTTTTTCTCGTTACCGCGCCGAGTGGTATAGCGGCCCGACGGCCGCGCGGCGTGACATTCTCGCCGGCATGGTCGGCACTTTCGCGCTGATCCCCGAGGTCATCGCCTTTTCCTTCGTCGCCGGCATCGATCCCGAAGTCGGCCTGTTCGCCTCGTTCGTGATCGGCATCGTCATCGCCTTTGCGGGCGGTCGCCCCGCGATGATCTCGGGGGCTGCGGGGTCCGTCGCGCTGGTCGCCGCCGCGCTCGTTCATGCGCACGGGCTTCAATATCTCCTCGTCGCGACGATCCTCGCGGGCATGCTCCAGATCGCGTTCGGGCTAGCCAAGCTCGATGTGCTGATGCGCTTCGTCTCGCGCTCGGTCCATGCGGGGTTCGTCAACGCACTCGCGATCCTGATCTTCTCGGCGCAGGTGCCGCAGATGGTGGGGGTCAGCTGGCAGGCCTATGCGATGATCGCGGGCGGGCTTGCGATCATCTATCTCGTGCCGCGGATCTCGAGTGCGATCCCGTCGCCGTTGATCTGCATCGTCGTGCTGACCGCAATCGCGATGTGGTTTCCGATGCCGCTGAAGACGGTCGGCGATCTCGGGCGGCTGCCCGATTCGCTGCCGTCGTTCGGATTCCCCGACGTGCCGCTCAGCTGGGATACGCTGCGCATCGTCGCCCCCTATGCGCTTGCGATGGCGGCGGTTGGGCTGCTCGAATCGATGATGACCGCCAATGTCGTCGACGAGCTGACCGAGACGCGCAGCTCGAAGGCGCGCGAATGCACCGGGCTCGGGCTCGCCAATGTCGCCGCGGGCGCGTTCGGCGGGATCGCCGGGTGCGGGATGATCGGGCAGACCGTCGGCAATGTCCGCTATGGCGGCACCGGACGGCTCTCGACGATGGTCGCGGGCGTGTTCCTGCTCGTGGTCATGGTGCCGCTGCGGCCATGGGTCGCGCAGGTGCCGGTCGCGGCGCTGGTCGCGATCATGATCATGGTGTCGATCAGCACCTTTTCCTGGGGCTCGCTGCGCGACCTCGCGCGGCACCCGAAGATGTCGAGCGTCGTCATGCTGGCGACCGTCGTCGTCACCGTCGCAACGCACGACCTGTCGCTCGGCGTCGGCGTCGGCGTGCTGCTGAGCGGCGTGTTCTTCGCGTGGAAGGTCACGCGGTTGATGGACGTGGCGGTCGACTACGACGCCGCCAGCGACACGCGGATCTACCGCGTGACGGGGCAGGTGTTCTTCGCCAGCGCGGATATCTTCGCCGACACGTTCGACCTGCGCGAAGAGGCGAAGCACGTGCGGATCGACCTGACGGGCGCGCATCTGTGGGATGTGACCGCGGTCGGCGTGCTCGACGACGTGGTCGGCAAGCTGCGGCGGCATGGCGTGGCGGTCGAGGTCGTCGGGCTCAATCGGGCCAGCGAGGTGCTGGTCGACCGGCATGCGCCTTTGATGCGCGATCTGGCGGGGTGATCGGGTAGCGGCGGGGGGGCGGTCTTAGCGACGATCGTCACCTGCCGCCCCCTCCGTCAGGCTCTGCCTGCCACCTCCCCCTGGCGGGGGAGGATTGGTCAGGGGTTTAGCCGGCTACGGGGAGTTTGACCTGGCCGGCGTCGTCGCGTTCGAGCGGGCCGTAGGACAGCACCGTCTCGAGCAGCAGCGGGCCGTTATAGATGTGCGGGAAGAGCTGGCCGCCGCGCGACTCTTCCCATTTCACGTCGTCGCCGATCGCTTCGAGATCGACCGCGGCGACGTAGAGGTCGGACTGGCCGGCGAAGTGCTTGTCGACCGTCTCGGTCAGCTGCTCCGCGGTCGACAGGTGGATATAGCCATCGGCCAGATCGACCGGCGCGCCGGCAAAGCTGCCGCTTTCCAGCGTCGCGAGCTGCTCGCCCGTCAGCACCTTGTAGGCGATAGAATCGCGGCTCATTCGCTATCCCCCTGGCCTTCGGTCGGATCACCCGCTGCGGTGTCTTCGCCGATCGTCGCGCCGGTGTCGGGCGCGAGCTCTGGCGTTGCGTCCGCCAGGTTCACTTCGGCGTCTTCCTCGGTTTCCTCGATCCGCGCGGCCGAGACGACATGCTCGCCCTTCGCCACGTCGAACAGCTTCACGCCCGCCGAGTTGCGGCTGATGACGCGCAGCGACGCGAGCGTCGTGCGGATCAGCTTGGCCTGGTTGGTCACCAGCATCAGCTGATGGCCCTTGGCCGCGGCAAAACTCGCCACCACCGGACCGTTGCGGCCGATATTGTCGATGTTGGTGATGCCCTGACCACCGCGACCTGTGCGGCGGTAATCATAGGCGCTCGACAGCTTGCCATAGCCGTTCTCGCAGACCGTCAGGATGAACTGCTCGCGGTCCTTGAGATCGTTGTAGCGCTCGTCGCCCATCCCGTGATCGCCCTCGCGCTCGCCCTTCCAGGGAGCGAACTTCAGGTACGTCTCGCGTTCTTCGGGAGTCGCGCCGACGCGGTGGAGGACCGACAGCGAGATGACCTCGTCGTCGCCCTTCAGCGTCACGCCGCGCACGCCGGTCGAGGTGCGGCTCTGGAACTCGCGGACGTCGTCGCCGGCAAAGCGGATCGCCTTGCCGAGCCGCGTCGCGAGCAGCACGTCGTCATGCTCGGTGAGCAGCGCGACGCCGATCAGCTTGTCCTCCGAACCCTCTTCGAAGCGCATCGCGATCTTGCCGTTCGACGGCACGTTGGTGAACGCATCCATCGCGTTGCGGCGGACGAGCCCGCGCTGCGTCGCGAACATCACGTGGAGGCGGCTCCACTCGCTGAGATCCTCGGGCAGCGGGAGCACGGTCGAGATCGTCTCGCCCGGCGCCAGCGGCAGCAGGTTGATCATCGGCCGGCCACGCGTGGCGGGGCCACCCTCGGGCAGGCGCCAGACCTTGTAGCGATAGACCTTGCCGAGGTTCGAGAAGAACAGCACCGGCGTGTGCGTCGAGGTGACGAACAGCTCGGTGACGACATCCTCGTCCTTCGTCGACATGCCCGCGCGGCCCTTGCCGCCGCGTGCCTGCGCGCGGAACGTGTCGAGGCTGGTGCGCTTGATATAGCCCTGCATGGTCACGGTGACGACCATGTCCTCGCGCTCGATCAGATCCTCGTCGTCGATGCCGTTGGCGGCGGCCGCGATCTCCGAGCGGCGCGGCGTGGCGAATTCGTCGCGGATCGCGATCAGCTCGCCGCGCATCACTTCGTAGAGTTTTGCCCGATCACCGAGGATGTGGAGCAGCTCGGCGATCGAGGCCGCGAGCACCTTCAGCTCGTCGCCGATCTCGTCGCGGCCGAGCGCGGTGAGGCGGTGGAGGCGCAGGTCGAGGATCGCGCGGACCTGCGGCTCGGACAGCTTGTAGATGCCCTCCTGCTGCTTGTCCTCGACCGCCTCGACGAGTGCGATGTACGGCGCGATTTCGGCGACTGGCCATTCGCGTGCGAGCAGCTTGCCGCGCGCTTCGGCGGGGCTCGACGACCCGCGGATGATGCGGACGACTTCGTCGAGGTTGGTGACGGCGATGACGAGGCCGAGCAACAGATGCGCGCGCTCACGCGCCTTGGCGAGCTCGAACTTCGAGCGGCGCGTGATGACCTGTTCGCGGAACGTGATGAACGCGCCGATGATATCGCGCAGGTTCAGCAGCTCGGGACGGCCACCGCGGATCGCGAGCATGTTGGCGGGGAAGCTCGACTGCGCGGGCGTGTGCCGCCAGAGCTGGTTGAGCACCACGTCGGGGGTCGCGTCGCGCTTCAGGTCGATGACGATGCGCACGCCCATGCGGCTCGATTCGTCGCGAATGTCGCTGACGCCTTCGATGCGCTTGTCCTTGGCGGCTTCGGCGATCTTCTCGACCAGGCCGTTCTTGCCGGTCTGGAACGGGATTTCGGTGAGGACGATCGAACGGCGATCACCCTTGCCCTCTTCGACGACGTGGCGCGAGCGGACGATGATCGAGCCGCGACCGGTCTCGTACGCGGACTTGGCGCCTGCACGACCGAGGATGATCGCGCCGGTCGGGAAGTCGGGACCGGGGACGATCTCGAACAATTCCTCGGTCGTGATCGCGCCATTGTCCATATAGGCCAGGCACGCGGCGATCACTTCGCCGAGATTGTGCGGCGGGATGTTGGTCGCCATGCCGACCGCGATGCCGCCCGCGCCGTTGACGAGCAGGTTGGGGAAGCGCGCGGGCAGGACCGAGGGCTCGCGCTCCGACCCGTCATAGTTGGGCGTGAAGTCGACCGTGTCCTTGTCGAGATCGCCGAGCAGCGCATTGGCGACCTTGCCGAGGCGGGCCTCGGTGTAGCGCATCGCTGCGGGCGGATCGGGATCCATCGAGCCGAAGTTGCCCTGACCGTCGATCAGCGGCACGCGCATCGACCAGTCCTGCGTCATGCGCGCCAACGCGTCGTAGATCGAGCTGTCGCCGTGCGGGTGATATTTACCCATCACGTCACCGACGATGCGCGCGGACTTGCGATAGGGCTTGCCGGCGACGAAGCCGCTCTCGTGCGCGCCGTAGAGGATGCGGCGATGGACGGGCTTCAGGCCGTCGCGGACGTCGGGCAGCGCGCGGGCGACAATCACACTCATCGCATAGTCGAGATAGCTCGACTTCATCTCGTCGACGATCGAGATGGTGGCAATGCCGGCTGGCTCGCCGCCGGTGGGTTCGGCGAGCATGGTCTCGTCGGTCAAATCTGAAGGCTTTCGGCTTGTTTCGGTACGATGACACACCTTAGCCGAGGGGGGACCACCTTACTACCCCCGCGCACGCGTACGCGCGGGGAGAGGAGAGGTTTCATCGGTATTTGCGGGTGATTGTGGGTTGTCGGCGCGACGCGTTATGCCAGCTTTCGCCGGGGTGACGGATGTCGGGGCAGGCGAAGGCGCGCGTCAGGGGGTAATCTCGACCCCGTCCCACGCGAACAGCTTCCCGCTGTCGGGCGCACGGAGGCCGTCGATCACGTCGAGCAGCTGGACCGCCGCCCGGTCCGGCTTGAACAGCGTGCCGGGCGTCACATTGCCCTGGAACGGCTGCGACAGACCGGTGTCGACCGTACCCGGATGAAGCCCGACGACGATGCCGCTAGAATTGCGCCGCTTGTCCTCGATCGCGATCGTCCGGACGAACTGGTTGAGCGCCGCCTTCGACGCGCGATAGCCGTACCAGCCGCCGAGCTTGTTGTCGCCGATGCTGCCGACCCGCGCCGAGAGGACTGCGAACACGATCCGCCCCGTCTTGGGCATCGTCGGCAGGAAATGCTTGGCGACCAAAGCGGGACCGATCGCGTTGATCGCGAAGTTGCGCGCCATCCACACCGGATCGAGATCGCGCATCGCCTTTTCAGGCCCCTTGTCGCCCGCATGGAGCAGGCCCGTCGCGACGATCACGAGCGTCGGCGACCCGACCTTCGTCGCTGCGGCGGCGATGCTCGCTTCATCCTCCAGGTCCAGATGGCGATCGCCATCGGCCGACCGCGAGAAGCCGTGGACGGCATCGAATGTGCCCTCGTCGCGCAGCGCCTCTTCCAGCGCCTTGCCGATCCCGCCCGAGGCGCCGATGACGACCGCGCTGCTCATCGGCGCACGAACCGCCACTGTGCGTCGGTGCTGCCAGCCGCGTCATAGGCATAGCCGTCGGTGTCGAAGCCCTTCATCCCCTCGATATCGTCGATGCGGTGCTCCAGCATCCAGCGCGCCGCCATCCCGCGCGCCTTCTTGGCGTGGAAGCTGACGAATTTCTGGGCCTCCCCCTCGCGGAAATCGAACGCGACGACGCGGATGCCGGCTGGCAGCTTGCCATCGGCTGCCGCCCAATATTCCTGGCTGGCGAGGTTGAGGATCGTCCCGGAGCCTTCGGCCGCGACGTCCTCGGCAAGAAGCTTTGCAATCCGGTCGCGCCACCAGTCGGTCAGCTTCTTCTGACGGGGTGCCCAGCGCGTCCCCATTTCGAGCCGATAGGGGCGCATCGCGTCGAGCGGACGGAGCAGACCATAAAGCCCGGAAAGCATACGCAGATGATCCTGCGCATAGTCCACCGCCGCCTCGTCGAGCGTCTTCGCGTCGAGCCCGGTATAGACGTCACCCGCGAACGCGAACAGCGCGGGGCGTTCGGGCAGCGTGTCGAAATCGCCGAACCGGTCGGCATTGAGCTTCGCGAGCGCCGGCGAGATGTGCATCAGCTCGCTCAGCCGCTTCTGCGTCAGATGCGCCGCCGCATGCGCCAGCGTCGTCGCCTCGTCGGCGAACCGCGGCTGGGTGGGGGTGACGGGGGGCAGGGCCGTCTCATAGTCGAGCGTCTTGGCGGGCGAGAGGACGGCGATCATGCGGGTCACCTAGCCGTGCAACCCGGCGCGTTCAATCGGCGTTCAGTGCGCGAGACACATAAGGCGTGTCTTCACCCTGATTCCCGCTGCTTGCTTGAACGCAATCGGCCACACCCATATAGCGTCGCGCCAAGTCGCAGATACGCACGAGGAGAGTTCCCGCATGAAGACCATTTCGAAACTCGCACTGGCCGCGGTGCTCGCCACCGGGGTGAGCGGCATGGCACTTAGCGTTCCGGCCATGGCCAAGGACAAGAAGGAAGAGGCCAAGGGCGGTCTCAAGCTGAGCCCCGAGGTCCTGAAGGCCGCGCAGGTCGCACAGCCCGCGATCGCCGCGAAGGATTTCGCCACCGCAGAGCCCGCGCTCGCGCAGATCGACGCAGCCGCGAAGACCGACGACGACAAATATATCGGCGCCGCGCTGCGCTATGATCTGGAACAGCAGAAGCTGGCCGCCGCACAGGCCGCCAACCCCAATGCTCCGATCAACGAGACGGTCTTGGCCGGGCCGCTCGACGTGCTGATCGCCAATCCCAGCACGCCTGCCGACATGCGCGGGCGCTACACCTATCGTCGCGGCGCGCTCGCGTTCAACGGCAAGCAGTATCCGGTCGCGATCCAGTATTTCCAGAAGGCCAAGGCGCTCGGCTTCACCGATCCCAACCTCGACCTCCAGATCGTCAAGGCGAAGATGGAAAGCGGCGACGTGAAGAGCGGCCTCGCCGATCTCGACGCCTCGGTGACGGCATCGACCGCGGCGGGCCAGAAGGCACCTGAGGATTTCTATCGTTATGCGATCAGCAAGGCCAATGCCGCCAAGCTGAAGCCCGAGACCTTTGCTTGGTTGCAGAAATACGCGGTCGCCTATCCGTCGCCCAAGACGTGGCGCGACGTGATCGTGACGTTCGGCCTTCAGCAGAACGGCGTCGTCACGCTCGACGAGACGCAGAAGATCGACCTGTTCCGGCTGATGCGCCAGACCAAGTCGCTGGCCGATCAGAACGATTATCTTGAATATGCGGACAGCGTGAACCGTCGCGGTCTGCCGAGCGAGGCGCAGGCCGTGCTCAAGGAAGGCATGGCTGCGGGCAAGATCCCTGCGACCAACACCATGGCGAAGACCCTGCTGGCGGATACCGGCACGGCGATCCGCAACGACGGCCCCTTGTCCGGGCTCGAGAAGAAGGCCGCGAGCAACGCCGATGGCAAGCTGGCTGCCGGCACCGCTGATGCCTATCTCGGTCAGGATAACTACGCCAAGGCGATCGAACTCTATCGCCTTGCGCTCAGCAAGGGCGGCGTGAATGCCGATGACGTCAACCTGCATCTCGGCATCGCGCAGGCGAAGTCGGGCGACAAGGCTGGTGCCGCGACCTCGTTCGCAGCGGTGAAGACCACGCCGCGTCTGGAGACGGCGCAGCTCTGGTCGGCCTGGATGAACGCCCCCGCCGCCTGAGGGAGTGGCAGGAATGGAAAAGGGGGCGGCAGCGATGCCGTCCCCTTTTTTTGTGCCCCGCGTCGGAGGGGTCGCCGCGGATGCGGCGTTGAGCTTGAGTCTAGTCGAGCGTGACGGGAATGCCCGACAGCGCCTTGGCGGTGCGGATCGTCAGCGAGGTCTTCACGCTGGCGACATTGGGGGCAGGGGTCAGGTGCGTGGTCAGGATTTCCTGGAAGCTCTTCAGGTCGGCGGCGACGATCTTCAGGATGAAGTCGATCTCGCCGTTGAGCATGTGGCATTCCCGGATCTCGGGGATGTCGGCGATGTGCGTTTCGAACGCGGCCAGGTCGTGCTCGGCCTGGCTGCGCAAGCTGACCATCGCGAAGACGGTGATCGGGAAGCCAAGGCGGCCGGCGTCGAGGTCGGCATGATAGCCGCGGATCGCGCCCGCTTCTTCCAGCGCTCGGACGCGGCGCAGGCATGGCGGCGCGGTCAGCCCGACCTGGTCTGCTAGGTCGACATTGGTCATCCGACCGTCGGCCTGCAGAAGCGACAGGATCTGACGATCGATCCGGTCAAAACTCATTACGTGTAACTCCCATGAAACGCGTCAAACACGGCGATCGACCCTCCATAGCGATAAGATTGTTGCGGCGAAACGCAATTGTCCCACATCGCCACGGCATAACCATGCACGCCAATTCTGTTGTTCCTTCCAAGGCCGCGTCGGGGTATGACACCTTGATGACGCAGGCGGTGCAGCGTCCATTCGGGGAACTCCGTGCGCTTCGACGACAGCCTGAAGACCGTGCTATCTGCCGACATGGCCACGGATTTCGGTGCTCAATCGGCGTGGCGTCAGATGGTCGACCTGATCGGCCGCGGGCGTAGCCCGGCCGATGCTGAGTCGCTGGCCCGGTTGCAGGCGCTGCGCAAGCTGGTCCCCGACACGGTTCGCGCGGCAAGCGCGCGCGCGCTGGCGTTCGCGAAGCCCGATGTCGCACTGGTAGGGTTTTTTGCCGAAGACACCTTGGCGATCGCCGCCCCCGTGTTGCGGACCGCGATGCTGCCGGCGGATGACTGGCTTGCTCTGCTGCCTCAGCTGACCCCGGCGGGCCGATCCGTCCTGCGGCATCGGCGAGATCTGCCTGAACCCGTCTGTCGCGGTCTTGAGAGTTTCGGGTCGACCGATTTCGTCCTCGCGCATCATCCGGCCCCATCCGACGTTGCTCCCGCGATCAACCCCGGTGCAGAGGTGCAGCTTTCTGTCGATGACGTGGTGCCCGCACCTGCCGTCGAGGCTCCAGCGGAATCACCGTCGTGTCCGACCATGCCGCGCACCGCGTCGCCCTTTGTCACGCTCGGCGCAATTACGCGCGGTCTGCCGGTCGTGGCCGAAGCGCTGCGTCACGCGGCGGTACCGGCGACCGACGCCGCGCCCGAGCCCGTCGCGAAGCCCGAGCGGTTCGAAATTTCCGACCTCGTCAAACGCATCGACGCGTTCAATCGCGATCGGATCGTGCCTGACGCGACGGACTTTGCCGCGGAGGTTGCCGACAGCTTCCGCTACGAAACCGATCCGACGGGCGTGATCCGCTGGGTCGACGGCGTGTCGCGCACGGCGCTGGTTGGCGCCTCGCTGGCCTATGCCGCCGTTCAGGGTGAGGTTCAGATCGACGGAGTCGCGGCAGGCGCCTACCGGCGGCGCTCCGCCTTCGACGCGGCGCGGCTCCAGATTGGCGGTTTGTCGAGCGCTGCCGGTGCATGGCGTATTTCGGGTGTCCCGGCCTTCGATCCCGCATCGGGGCGGTTTACCGGGTTTCGCGGCACCGCGCGCCGGCCGCGCCGCGACGAGGTCGCGTCGCTCGGGGAGCCGTTGGCCGCGCCCAAGTCGCCGGTTTCCGATTCGTTGCGGCAACTGGTGCACGAGTTGCGCACGCCGACCAATGCGATTGCGGGCTTCGCCGAACTGATCGAGACCGAATTGCTCGGCCCGGTCCCTGCAACCTATCGCGAACGTGCGGCGATGATCCGGAGCCAGGCGTCCGAACTGCTGGCCGCGATCGAGGATCTGGATACCGCGGCACGGATTGAAGGCGACGCGCTCGAGCTGCGCCCGACGATCGTGCCCGTCCTGCCGTTGCTCGACGGCGTGGTGCGTGACCTCGCACCGCTGGCAGCGTTGCGCGGTGCCCAGGTCGTCATCGATCCGTCAGCGGCCCATTGCGACATCGCCGGTGACGACCTTGCGGTCGAACGGCTGGTGGGGCGCCTGCTGGCGACCCTCGTATCGGCCTGCAGCGCGGACGAGATGCTGATGGTCGCGGTCCTGTGCTGCGGCGATACGGTGGCGCTGCGCTTCGATCGGCCTCGCGCGATGGCGGTGCACGACACGAACATCCTGCTGAGCATCGACAACGACCGCGGTCACGAGCGCGATGGCGCCCCGTTGCTGGGTACCGGATTTGCGCTGCGGCTGGCGCAGAATTTTGCGGTCGAACTGGGTGGGCACATGGCGTTCGAGTCCGAACACATCATCCTCACGCTACCTGCCGTCGCGGCCGAACGGATGGAGCGCGTTCTCGACCGGTTTCGGTGAACGGCGCGCGGTACAGGCTGGCTTCACCGCCGGAGCCCATCGTCTGGCGGCCGGGTTTTGGCCCGCGCTACACGCTGTTCGTCGATGTCGAGGAGCAGTTCGACTGGAACGCGCCATTCGAGCGTACGCGACATTCGACGAGTGCGATGGCGGCATTCCCCGAGGCGCATGCACGTTTCCGTGAGCAGGGCGTAGCGCTGACCTGTCTGGTCGACTATCCGATCGTCGATGACCCCGCCGCCGTTGAAATCCTCCGCACCGTCGTTGCCGATGGCCGGTCTGAGATCGGCGCGCAGTTGCACCCCTGGGTCAACCCGCCCTTTGGAGAGCCGCTGACCCCGGCGATGAGCTTTGCGGGCAATCTTCCCGAAGGCCTCGAAGCCGCGAAGCTCCGCTTGCTCACCGACGCGATTGCCACGGCGTTCGGTCGACGCCCGCGTGCCTATCGCGCCGGTCGCTACGGGGTTGGCCCGGACACGGTCGCGGCACTCACGGCGCTCGGCTACCGCGTCGATAGCTCGGTCCGGCCCGGCTATGACTATTCAGCCGAGGGCGGGCCCGACTTTTCATTGAGTGATCCGCGTCCCTGCCGCCGGGGCGCGCTCCTCAGCGTGCCGTTGTCGACGTTGTATGTCGGCGCGCTGCGTGGTCACGGTGCGGGACTGTACCGCGCGCTGGGGCGAGTGCCCTATGCGCGCGGTGTCGCGTCGCGACTGGGGCTGTTGTCGCGGGTCGCGTTGACGCCGGAGGATATGCCGATCGGCGCCGCGCTGGAGGCGGTGACGATCGCGGTGGGCGAGGGGGTCGAATTGCTCAACTTCGCGTTCCATTCGCCGTCGCTCGTCCCCGGCAACACGCCCTATGTCCGCGACACCGCCGATCTGCGCAAGTTCCATGACTGGTGGTCGGCGATGCTGACCCGGCTCGACCGGCTGGGCGTGCGCAATGCGTCGCTCGACGAAATCCTGGAGAATGCCCTGTGACGACGTCCGCTTCGCGCTGTGGCTGGGCGGGGCACGATCCGCTGATGTGCGCCTATCACGACACCGACTGGGGCGTTCCCGAACGCGACGGACGCGCGCTATGGGAAAAGCTCATGCTCGACGGTTTCCAGGCGGGGCTTGCCTGGATCACCGTGTTGCGCAAGCGCGAGGCGTTTCGCGCCGCCTTTGCCGGGTTCGACCCGGAACAGGTCGCGCGCTTCGACGAGGCGGACATCGCCCGGCTGATGGGGAACGCCGGCATCATCCGGTCGCGGGCCAAGATCGTGTCGACGATCGGCGGCGCGCGCGCGGTCCTCACGATGCGCGATGCGGGGCTGGATTTCGCGACCTATTGCTGGTCGTTTACCGATGGCAAGGTGCTGATCGGCGACGGTGCCAAGCTGGTGACGCAATCGCCGCTATCGGCCCAAATCGCGGCCGATCTCAAGAGTCGCGGGTTCAAGTTCGTCGGTCCGACGATCGTCTATGCCTGGATGCAGGCGGTCGGGATCGTCAATGATCACGAAACCAAGTGCTTCCGACGCGCGGAGCTCGGCGGCTAGGACGCGACAGGTCGGCGCGGTCAGAACGCGCGACGGTGCTTTCCGCCATAGCGACGGCCGATATAGTCGCCGATATGCGCGACCTCTATCGCCGCTTCGCGCACTGCGCCGTTCTGGCAAGGCATCGGGTCGCTGGCCGGTTCGGCGGCGCGGCGCTGGACCGTGGCGCAAAGCTCCTCGATGTCGGCGCGCGACAGGATGTTCTTCTCGCGCAACAGGCAGATCAGGCTTTGCAGGATGACGAGGTTCTTGTCCTCGGGATCGGCTACGAGCCGTAGCGGCGTCGTCACTGTCTCTCTCCTTATGTTTATCCGGTGATGATATGCTCATGAGGTTCAGGCGCAAGGATTGATTTTCGCTGTGTTGCAAAGGCTTGCCGGTAACGGGTGACGCATCGCCCAACGCACCCTATCTGGTGGGGATGTACAAACCGAAAGCCGGTCTTCCGACCCGCCAGCAGATCCTGGACTTCATCGCGTCGTCGGACGTCCCCGCGGGTAAACGCGAAATCGCCAAGGGCTTCGGCCTGAGTGCGCAGGACAAGATCGGACTGAAGGCGTTGCTGAAGGACATGGCGGACAAGGGGCTGATCGACAGCGCTCCCGGCCGCGCGTTTCACAAGATGGGCGGCGTGCCCAAGGTCACTGTGCTGCGGATCGCCGATGTCGACGATGCGGGCAATGTCTGGGCGGTCCCCGAGCGCTGGGAGGCCGAGGGCGTGCCACCGCCGCGGCTGCGCGTGCGCGAACGCAAGCGCGGTGCGCTGGGGGTCGGCGAGCGGATCCTCGCGCGGACCGAGGAGGCCGGCAATGGCTGGACCGCGCATCCGATGAAGGTGCTCGCGCCCGCGTCCGAACAGGTGCTGGGCGTGCTGCGCGAGGAGGCGGGGCGGTTGTGGCTGACCGGAGTCGACAAGCGCGAGCGGCGTGAGTTCGCGGTCGCCGATGCCGGCGGCGCCGCGCCGGGCGATCTGGTGCTGGCCGAACTGGCGGGCAAGCCACCGCGGATCGCCGCGCGGGTCGTCAACAAGCTGGGCGACCCGTTCGCCGCGCGCAGTTTCTCGCTTATCGCGATCCACAAGCACGGCATCCCCGACGTGTTCGCGGTCGAGGCGATCGACGAGGCCAAGCGCGTCGCGCAGCTCCCGCTCGGCGACGACCGTGAGGATCTACGCCACCTGCCGATCGTCGCGATCGACCCGGAAGATGCGCGCGATCACGACGACGCGGTCTGGGCGCAGGCGGACGAGGATCCGGCCAATGCGGGCGGCTGGAAGGCGATTGTCGCGATCGCCGATGTCAGCTTCTACGTGCGGCCGAAGTCGGAAATCGACCGCGAGGCGCGACGTCGTGGCAATTCGGTCTATTTCCCCGACCGCGTCGTGCCGATGCTGCCCGAGATCCTGTCGGCGGACGTCTGTTCGCTGAAGGAGGGCGAGGATCGTGCCGCGCTCGCCTGTCATTTGGTGATCGGCAAGGACGGGTCGCTCAAGTCGTGGCGTTTCACCCGGGCAGTGGTGCGGATCGCGGCGAACCTCGCTTATGAGGAGGCGCAGGCGGCGATCGACGGCACGCTGGCGCTCGACATGACCGAGACGGTGCTGAAGCCCCTCTGGGGATGCTGGGCGTCGCTGGCGAAGGCCCGCGATGCACGAGCGCCGCTCGACCTCGACCTGCCCGAGCGGCGGGTGGTGCTCGACGAGAAGGGGCGGATCATGTCGGTTGCGCCACGCGAGCGGCTCGATGCGCACCGGCTGATCGAGGATTACATGATCGCGGCGAACGTTGCTGCGGCCAAGGCGCTCGAGGGCAAGAAGGCGCCGGTCATGTACCGCGACCACGAGCCGCCGAGCCGCGAGAAGCTGATGGCGCTGAAGGATTATCTCGAGACGTTCGGGGTGCCGTTCGCGCTGGGGCAGGTCATCCGGCCAGCGACGTTCAACCATGTGCTCGAGCGGATCGGCGTTGCCGACTTCCGGCCGCAGGTGATGGAGCAGGTGCTGCGCACGCAGACCCAGGCCTATTACAGCCCCGCCAATCACGGGCATTTCGGGCTGGGGCTCGGCAGCTATGCGCATTTCACCTCGCCGATCCGCCGTTATGCCGATCTGATCGTGCATCGATCGCTGGTCGCGGCCTATGGCCTGGGGGCAGGCGGTCTGCCTGCCGAGGATGCAGCCGGGATGGAGGCGATCGGCGAGACGATCAGCCGGCTCGAACGCCGCGCGATGGAGGCGGAGCGCGACACGATCGACCGCTATGTCGCGTCCTTCCTGTCCGAACGCGTCGGCCAGATCATGGAAGTGCGGATTACCGGCGTCACCAATTTCGGATTCTTCGCGACGGTCGAGGGAATCGGCGGCGACGGACTGATGCCGGTGCGCGACCTTGGCGGCGAGTATTTCCGTTTCGACGAGGCGGCGCGGACGCTGGTCGGCGAGGATAGCGGCGACGTCTATGCGCAGGGGCAGATGCTCGACCTCAAGCTCGCCGAGGCGAACCCGGTATCGGGCGCGCTGCGCTTCGAAATGCCCGAGGGGAAAGGGGCCGCGGGACCAGCACGCGCGCGCAAGCCGGGCCGCGAGATCAAGCGGCGCGGGCGTCCGGCGAACATCCGGCACCAGGGAAAGCGACGCTGATTGTGATCCCCGTTGCCACAGATGATGCGGAAGCTTTGGCATAAGCCCGGCGAGGTGCTAACGGCGCGCGCATGACGACCGAATTGTCCCGCATCCGCAACTTCTCCATCATCGCGCATATCGACCATGGCAAGTCGACGCTCGCCGATCGACTGATCCAGCAAACCGGCGGTCTGACCGCGCGCGAAATGTCCGAGCAGGTGCTCGACAACATGGACATCGAGAAGGAACGCGGGATCACGATCAAGGCGCAAACCGTGCGCCTGGCCTACCGCGCGAAGGACGGCGAGGATTACGTCCTCAACCTGATGGACACGCCGGGACATGTCGACTTTGCCTATGAGGTGAGCCGCAGCCTCGCCGCATGCGAGGGCGCGCTGCTCGTGGTCGACGCGGCGCAGGGCGTCGAGGCGCAGACGCTCGCCAACGTCTATCAGTCGATCGAACATGATCACGAGATCGTGCCGGTCATCAACAAGATCGACCTGCCCGCCGCCGAGCCCGAGAAGGTCCGCAAGGAAATTGAGGACGTGATCGGCATCGACGCGTCCGGCGCGGTGCTGGCGTCGGCGAAGTCGGGCATCGGCATCGAGGACATCCTCGAGGCGATCGTCACCAAGATCCCGCCGCCCAAGGGCGATCCGGAGGCACCGCTGAAGGCCATGCTGGTCGACAGCTGGTACGATCCGTATCTCGGCGTCGTCATCCTCGTCCGCGTGATCGACGGCGTCCTGAAGAAGGGCCAGCAGATCAAGTTCATGCAGACCGGCACGATGCACCTGGTCGACCGGGTCGGGTGTTTCCGCCCCAAGATCGAGCAGCTGACCGAGCTGGGCACGGGCGAGATGGGCTTCATCACCGCGCAGATCAAAGAGGTCGCGCAGACCCGCGTCGGCGACACGATCACCGATGCGAAGCGGCCGGCGCTGGAAGCGCTGGCGGGCTTCAAGGAAGTCCAGCCGGTCGTGTTCTGCGGCATGTTCCCGGTCGATGCGGCCGAGTTCGAGAAGCTGCGCGAGTCGATCTCCAAGCTGCGCCTCAACGACGCGAGCTTCTCGTTCGAGATGGAGACGTCCGCGGCGCTGGGCTTCGGCTTCCGGTGCGGGTTCTTGGGGCTGCTCCATCTGGAGATCATCCAGGAGCGCCTGACGCGTGAGTATGACCTCGACCTCATCACCACCGCGCCGTCGGTGGTGTACGAGATCGAGCTGACCCCCCCCGATCCCGCGGGCACGACGCATATCGAGTTGCACAACCCCGCCGACATGCCCGAGCCGAACAAGATCGCGACGATCAGCGAGCCGTGGATCGAGGCGACGATCTACGTCCCCGACGAATATCTCGGCAGCGTCCTCAAGCTCTGCCAGGACCGCCGCGGGATCCAGAAGAACCTGACCTATGTCGGCGGCCGCGCGCAGGCGACCTACGAGCTGCCGCTCAACGAGGTCGTGTTCGATTTCTACGACCGGCTGAAGTCGATGTCGAAGGGCTATGCGAGCTTCGACTATCACCAGATCGGCTATCGCGAGGGCGACCTCGTCAAGATGGGCATCCTGGTCAACGAGGAGCCGGTCGACGCTCTGAGCATGATCGTCCACCGCGGCACCGCCGAGGTACGGGGTCGCGGCATGGTCGAGCGGCTGAAGGACCTGATCCCGCGTCACCTGTTCAAGATCCCGATCCAGGCAGCGATCGGCGGCAAGGTGATCGCACGCGAGACGATCAGCGCGATGCGCAAGGACGTGACCGCCAAATGCTATGGCGGCGATGCGAGCCGCAAGAAGAAGCTTCTGGAAAAGCAGAAGAAGGGCAAGCTGAAGATGCGCGAATATGGGTCGGTCAGCATCCCGCAGGAGGCATTCATCGCCGCGCTGCGGATGGGCGACGACTCCTGAGCTCTACGGCTCGGCCGGACCGCAATATCAGGCCCCGCGCCACGAGGTGACGTGACGGATTTGTCATCGTCCCGATTGGTCACGGGCATGAATGGTGGTGCATGGCGCGCGATCCTGGGGTCGGATAGCGTTGGTCATGGCACTGCATCCTGTTTTCTACGACGCTAGCGGTCGGCGTCGTCGTCGTTTCGCATTGGGTGTCATCGCCTTCGTCGCGCTCGTCTTATTGTCGGTGGCGGTGTTCGCCGTGTCGATCGGCGCGGTCCCGGCGGCACCGTTACTGCCGTTCGAGCCCGAGCATCCCGGGCTTCACCGTCTTCCGGCACCGCATAGCGGCGTGATCGGGCGGGCGCAGCGCAGCATCGATTATTACGGCAAGGCACTGTTCGGCGGACCCACCGCGGGCGCCGGCAAGGCGGGTGCGAAGGGGGGCGTCGGACAGGCGCCGCGCGCGACCAACCCGCGGCTGGCCATCGCCTTCCACGTGCCCTGGGACGAATCGAGCGTGGCGAGCCTTGCCCGGCATGTCGAACAACTCGACTGGGTCATTCCCGGCTGGGTATCGGTGACCGGGGCCGACCACCGGATCACCGTGTTCCGCGATGTCGCGGGCCGCGCGGTGCTCAATCGCGCGATCCACCGCCCGGTGATCTTGCCCATGGTTCAGAACGCCAAGGACGGCGACTGGGACGGCGCGGGCAGCGCCGCGCTGTTTGCGGATGCGACCGCCCGGCGCGCCTTTCTCGATCGGCTGGTCCCGTTCCTCGCGGCGAACCATGCAGGCGGCGCCTTCTTCGATTTCGAGAGCCTGCCGGCGGGGGCGCAGGCGAACTACCGCCTGTTCCTTGCCGAGGCGAAGGCGCGGTTCGCGCCGCGCGGCTGGGTCGTCGCGATCGCCGCGCCGGTCGGGAACGCCGACTGGAACATGCGTGCCTATGCGCGCGTGACCGACAAGATCTTCCTGATGGCCTATGACGAGCATGAGACGAGCGGCCCCGCCGGGCCGATCGCATCGCAGCGCTGGTTCGCACGGTCGGTCGCGAATGCCGCGCGCGGTGTCGCCCCTTCCAAGCTGGTCGTTGCGTTCGGCTCCTATGCCTATGACTGGCATGACCGTGGCGGCGATGCGCTCGGCGTCGAGGAGGCATGGCAGGCCGCATCCGATTCAGGCACCGTCCCGACGTTCGACAAGGGCAGCGGCACCAGCAGCTTCGCCTATGCCGATGGCGGGACCCGGCATCTGGTATGGCTGCTCGATGCGGCGAGCGCGTATAACGAGCTGGCCTTTCTTCAAAAGGCGGGGGTGCAAAGTTTCGCGCTGTGGCGGCTTGGGTCGGAGGATCCGGCGCTCTGGTCGATCTTTGGACGCGACCACCGCCGATTGCCCGATCCGCGTGCGATCAACACGACACCGGCCGGGACGAATGTCGATATCGAGGGCAATGGCGAGATCCTGAAGATCGGGTCGACGCCGGTTTCCGGGCTGCGTGATACGGTCGCGGCAGCCGATGGGACGATCGCGGACGTCCGCTTCACGCGCATGCCCTCGCCCTACGTCGTCCAGCGTACGGGCTACAGCCCGCGGGCGCTTGCGCTCACTTTCGACGATGGGCCCGACGCCGAATGGACGCCGCAGATCCTCGACATCCTCAAGCGCAAGCACGTGCCGGCGACGTTCTTCGTGGTGGGCGAGAATGCGCTGACGCAGCGGAGCCTGCTCGAACGCATGGTGGCCGAAGGGCATGAGGTGGGCAGCCACACCTATACACATCCCAATCTGGCTACCGTATCGGGGCGGCAGGTCGGGTTCGAGCTCAACACGACGCAGCGGCTGTTCCAGGCGTTCACCGGGCGATCGCTCCGCCTGTTCCGCGCACCCTATTTCGGCGATGCCGAGCCGAGTACCGCGGACGAGATCAAGCCCGCACTAGAAGCGCAGCAGCGCGGCTATGTATCGGTCGGCCTGCACGTCGATCCCGACGACTGGAAGCGTCCGGGCACCGCGGCGATCATCGACCGCACGATCGCACAGGTCGTGGAAGGATCGCCCGAACGCAGCGCCAACATCATCCTGCTGCACGATGCGGGTGGCAACCGTGCGCAGACCGTCGCGGCGCTGCCGGTGATCATCGATCGATTGCAGGCGATGGGCTATCACTTCGTGCCCGTCTCGGCGCTGGCCGGGCTGACGCGCGATGCGGCGATGCCGGTGATATCGTCGAGCGACCGGGTCGCGGCGGTCGCGGATCTTGCGCTGTTCAGCACGCTGGGTGGACTGGTAATCGGACTGCGCTGGATCTTCGGGATCGCGATCACGATCGGTATTCTTCGTGCGCTCGCGCTGTCGGCGCTGGCGCTGATCCAGGCACGCCGCGAATTGCGGACGGTGTTCCCCGCGATCGATCCAGCCCGATTCGTCACAGTCATGATCCCGGCGTTCAACGAGGAACGCGTGATCGTCCGCGCGGTCCAGGGCGTGCTGGCCTCGACCGACGTCGTGGTCGAGGTGATCGTGATCGACGACGGGTCGAGCGATGGCACGAGCCAGGCCGTCGCCACCGCCTTTGCCGGCGACGCGCGGGTACGGCTCATGACTCTGGCGAACGGCGGCAAGGCGCGGGCGCTGAACCGCGGGCTGGCCGCGGCGCGCGGTGACATCGTGATCGCACTCGACGCCGATACGCAGTTCGAGCCGCTGACGATCGCACGGCTGGCGCGGTGGTTCGACGACCCGGCGCTGGGGGCGGTCGCGGGCAATGCGAAGGTCGGCAACCGGGTCAATCTGATCACGCGCTGGCAGGCGCTCGAATATATCACGGCGCAGAATCTCGAGCGCCGGGCGCTTGCGCGGCTGAACGCGATGACGGTGGTGCCGGGCGCGGTCGGCGCGTGGCGACTGGCGGCAATCCGCGCGGTCGGCGGCTATCCCGACGATACGCTGGCCGAGGATCAGGATCTGACGATCGCGATCCAGCGCGCGGGCTGGACGGTCCAGTATGACCAGTTCGCGATCGCCTGGACCGAAGCGCCCGAGACGCTGCGCGCGCTCGCCAAGCAGCGGTTCCGCTGGGCGTTCGGGACGCTCCAGTGCCTGTGGAAGCACCGCTCGGCGATCGGCCGCAGCCAGCCGCGCGGGCTTGGCTGGGTCGGGCTGCCCCAGGCGATCGTGTTCCAGATCCTGCTGGCAGCGATCTCGCCGATCATCGACCTCGCGCTGCTCGTCAGTGTCGCAACGACCTATGTCGCGGTGTCGGCGCATGGCTGGGCACAGAGCAGCCATGACCTGCAGACCATGCTGACCTATTGGCTGGTCTTCACCGCGATCGATCTGCTCGCGGCGACGATCGCGTTCGCACTCGAGCGACGCGAGCGGTGGAGGCTGCTCTGGCTGCTGATCCCACAGCGGATCGGTTATCGGCAGGTGATGTACTATGTCGTGCTCAAGGCGCTCGCCCAAGCCCTGCGCGGACCGATGGTCGGCTGGGGCAAGCTGGCCCGGACGGGGCGCGTGACGGCGCCCTCCGGGGCGGAATGAACCCCATGTCCGTTGTGGCGTTCAGCGGGCGGCATATTATAGCGCCGTGATCATTGGCGGGCCTGAGGGGACATGATGAAGTATCCGGTATTGCTCGCCATGCTGGCCGTCGGCGGCGTGGCGACAGGCGCCGACGCTGCGCAGCGCGCGGCACCGCTGGTGCTGGCGGCGGCGAGCCTGCAGGAATCGATGACCGCGGCCGCCGATGCGTGGGCGGCGAAGGGGCATGTGCGCCCGACGATCTCGTTTGCGGCCTCGTCGGCGCTGGCACGGCAGGTCGAGGCCGGCGCGACCGCGGACCTGTTCGTGTCCGCGGACGAGGACTGGATGAATGAGCTGGCGAAGCGCCGCCTGATCGTCCCTGCGTCGCGCGTGACGTTCCTGGGTAACCGGCTGGTCGTCGCGGCGGCGGCGGGGACGACGGTGCGGATCCCGTCACGCCCGCCCGCCGCGCTGGCGCGGGTCCTGACAGCGGGGCCAATCGCGATGGCGGATACGCCCGTCCCTGCGGGGCGATACGGGCAGCAGGCACTTGAGGCGCTCGGCGTATGGAAACAGGTCGCGCCGCGCGTCGTGAGGGCCGAAAACGTCCGCGCGACGCTGGCGCTCGTCGAGCGCGGCGCGGCCCCCCTGGGGATCGTCTATGCGACCGACGCCAAGGCATCGACGCGTGTCAGGATCGCGGGCGTGTTTCCTGCATCGACGCATCCCGCCATCACCTATCCGATCGCCCGATTGACGACGTCGCGCAATCCGGAGGCCGAGGCGTTCCGCCGGTTCCTGACGTCGCGTCAGGGCAAGGCGATCTTCGTGCGTTACGGCTTTTCGGCGCGCTGAGTGACGGATGGGTTCGTCCTGACACCGGCGGAATGGGGGATCGTCGGTCTGTCGCTGAAGGTCGGCGCCGTCGCCATGCTGATCACATTGCCGATCGCGTTCGGCTTCGCCTGGCTGCTGGCGCGCGTGCGGTTTCCCGGGCGGATCCTCGTCGATGCGGTGATCCATCTGCCGCTTGTCGTGCCGCCGGTCGTGACGGGGTGGCTGCTGCTGCTCGCCTTTGCGCCGAACGGGCCGGTCGGGGCGTGGCTGCAGTCGTGGTTCGGGGTCAGTGTGCTGTTTCGCTGGACCGGGGCGGCGATCGCGGCGGGGGTCATGGCACTGCCGCTGATGGTGCGCGCGATGCGGCTGTCGATCGAGGCGGTCGATGCACGGCTCGAAAGTGCGGCGCGGACGCTGGGCGCGGGGCCTTGGCGGGTGTTCTGGACGGTCACGCTGCCGCTGAGCGTACCGGGCGTGCTCGCGGGCGCGGTGCTGGGCTTTGCGCGATCGATCGGCGAGTTCGGAGCGACGATCACCTTCGTCTCCAACGTGCCCGGCGAGACGCAGACGCTGCCCTTGGCGATCTATTCGGCGCTCCAGCAACCGGGCGCGGAGATGCTGGTGTGGCGGCTCTCGGCGATTTCCGTCGCGCTGTCGCTGATCGCACTGGTCGCGTCCGAGCTTCTGACGCGGCGCGCGGGCAGGGGGCTGCATGTCCTTTGAGATCGACGTCCGCAAGCGTTTGGGCGATGCCGAGGTCGCGCTGACGCTGGCGGCGGGCGACGGCGCGACCGTGCTGTTCGGACCGTCCGGCGTCGGCAAGACCAGCATCCTGAAGATGGTCGCCGGGCTGCTCACGCCCGACCAAGGCCGCATCGTCGTCGATGGCGTCACGCTGTTCGGGGAGGGTGTCAACCTGCCACCGGAACACCGCCGTGCGGGCTATGTATTTCAGGAGGCGCGGCTTTTCCCGCATCTGAAGGTGCGCGCTAACCTGCTGTACGGCGCCGGCCCTGACGCGTCGGGGTTCGAGGAGCGGATCGGCTTCCTGGGGATCGGGCATCTGCTCGACCGCTGGCCGCGGTCGCTCTCGGGAGGCGAAGCGCAGCGCGTGGCGATCGGCCGTGCATTGCTCAGCAACCCGCGCTTCCTGCTGCTCGACGAGCCGCTGGCGTCGCTCGACCGACCGCGTCGCGAGGAGATCGTCCGTGCGATCGAGCATCTGCGCGACGCGATGCGCCTGCCGATCCTGATGGTGACCCACGACCCCGACGAGGCCGCACGGATCGGCACCCGCGTCGTACGGATGTAGCGCAGGCATGAAAAAAGGCGGCCCGGGAAAACCCGGACCGCCCTTTCTCGTAGCTTGGTAAAGCGTTTAGCGCTTCGAGAACTGGAAGCTACGACGGGCCTTCGCCTTGCCGTACTTCTTGCGCTCGACGACGCGGCTGTCGCGCGTCAGGAAGCCTGCTGCCTTGACCGATGCACGCAGCACCGGCTCGAAGCGGGTCAGCGCCTGGCTGATGCCATGCTTGACCGCGCCGGCCTGACCCGAAAGGCCACCACCCTTGACGGTGCAGACGACGTCATACTGACCTTCGCGCTCGGTGATGCCGAACACCTGGTTGATGACGAGACGCAGCGTCGGACGTGCGAAATACACTTCCTGGTCACGACCGTTGATCGTGATCTTGCCGGTGCCGGGCTTGACCCAGACGCGGGCAACGGCGTCCTTGCGACGGCCGGTCGCATAGGCGCGACCCTGCTTATCGAGGATCTGCTCGCGGAGCGGCATCGGCTCGCGGACCGGCTCGTTCGAGACGGGTGCTGCGATGTCGCCTTCGCTGGTCGGCAGCGACTGTGCGGCCGGAGCAGCCGGTGCGGGCTGGTTGGTCAGGCTCGCGAGATCGGCGAGCGACTGGCGGTTGTCGGTCATTTACGCACCCACCTTGTTCTTGCGATTCATGCTGGCGATGTCGAGAACCTCGGGGTTCTGCGCCTCATGCGGATGCTCGGTACCCTTGAAGATACGCAGGTTGCGCATCTGTTCACGTCCGAGCGGGCCGCGCGGGATCATGCGCTCAACGGCCTTTTCGAGAACGCGCTCCGGGAAGCGGCCGTCGAGAACCTTGGCGGCAGTGATGCCCTTGATGCCGCCGGCGTAACCGGTGTGCTTGTAATAGACCTTCTTCGCGGCCTTGTTGCCGGTGAAGCGGATCTTGTCGGCGTTGATCACGACGACGTTGTCACCGCAATCGACATGCGGGGTGAACGACGTCTTGTGCTTGCCGCGCAGGACGTTGGCGATGATCGACGCTGCGCGACCGACCACCAGATCCTCGGCATCGACGATATGCCATTTCTTCTCCACCTCGTGCGGCTTGGCCGACTTGGTGGTCTTCATGAGCGCCTTCATGGGGCTGAGACCTTTGCTGAAACGATATGCGCCGCCACGACGGACGGCGCTAACGAGGCGGCAATGGCGAAAAGGGGTGTTTAAGTCAAGCTTTCCGCCGGTTTGATGGCGGGTATTATGATACCTTGGGCGGATTGCCGAGGCGATGCGCGGCAAATACCGTGGCGATCAGCAACAGCGCCGCATTGGCTTGGTGTGCGACGGCGACATGGATGGCGACGCCGGTCATGAGCGTCGCGATCCCGAGGAAGACCTGCAGCGTGACGAGCCCGACCACCCAGAAGCCGGCGCGCGAACCGTGCTGCGTCGCGCGGACCGCGAGCCAGACGAGCCCGGCAGCGGTTGCGAAGGCGAGCCACCGGTGAATGAACTGCACGACGATCGGGTTGTCGACCGCGTTGATCCAGCCGGGTGACAGCATCGGGACGCCGGCCGGAAACAGGCTGTCGCCCATCAGCGGCCAGCTCGCAAAGGCATAGCCAGCGTCGAGCCCTGCGGTGAACGCGCCATAGACCAATTGAACGAACAGCAGCGCGAACGCGGTGACCGCGATCGGCACGAGGCGGGCTGGCGCCGCAAGCTTCGAGCGGTGGAGTGCGATCAGGTCCAGCGCCGTCCAGACGATGCCGGCGAGCGTGACGAGCGCGGTCATCAGATGGACCGCCAGACGAATGTGGCTGACGTCGGTGCGAACGGACAGCCCGGACTTCACCATCCACCAGCCGACAGCGCCCTGAAGCGCACCGAGCGCCAACAGCGCGCCGAGTCGCCAGCCATAGCCGACCGGGATCGCCCGGCGAAGCGCGAACCACAGGAGCGGGATCGCGAACGCCGCGCCGATCGTCCGTGCCAGCGCGCGGTGGAGATATTCCCAGAAGAAGATCGCCTTGAACCCGTCGAGCGTCATGCCGCTGTTGAGCTGGCTATATTCAGGGATCTGTTTGTAATTCGCGAATTCCGCCTGCCACTGCGCAAGCGTCAGTGGCGGGATGATGCCGGTGATCGGCTTCCATTCGGTGATCGAGAGCCCCGAATTGGTGAGCCGCGTTATCCCGCCCACGACGACGATACCGACGATCATCGCCGCGACGATAAGAAGCCAAGTCGCGACCGCTCGCGGGCGCGCGGTGGACAGGAAGGCGGCACTGGGCTGGAGCATAGCACGGCTCTACGCCTGTCTGACTGGGGCGTCGAGTATCAGGGGTTATCGGCCGCCGGGTTTCTGCCGGGCCGGAGCCGCGCGCGGTGCGTTAAGAACGAGCGCACGCGGAGGATTGATCACGACATCGATGGAGCGTCCTTTCCTGGAAAAAAAAGCGAGCAGACTACCGCCGTTCGGCCGAATGTGATGTTGTATCCTTTCCTCTGATGGACTATCTGCTCGGAACGATGTCGACGACCGCCCACCACCATACCCATGCGCATCCGTCCTGGATCGCAGGCCTGGATCGCTATGCGATCGGGCTGTCGGGTCTGTGCATGGTGCACTGTCTGGCAACGTCGGTGCTGGTTGCGCTGATGTCGACTGCGGGCGGGGTGCTGCTTGATCCCATCTTCCACGAAGTCGGACTGACGATCGCGATCCTGTTCGGTGCGGTCGCGCTGGGGCGGGGGATACTTCATCATGGCTATGCGATGCCGGCCGCGATGGGTGCGTTCGGGCTCGGGATCATGGCGGGGGCAATGACCCTCCCGCATGATTCGGGAAGCGGTGAGACGCTCTGGACGATCATCGGCGTCGCGTTGCTCGCGTTCGGGCACGATCTGAACCGCCGCGCCGACAGCTGAGGAGGGCCGCAGGATTGCCCCGGCGCGGTCGCTGCTTGTCGCGGCTCCTCCGGCACCCTAAATTCACGGGATAATGGCATCGCATTCGCATCATGAGCCGCAAGGCGCCGACCTCAACGTTGCCGCACAGGCGACGCTGGAAAAATCGGGCGAGCAGTGGACGACGATGCGCGCCAGCGTATTCTCCGCGCTGGCTGGCTTCGACAAGCCGGCTTCGGCCTATGACATCGCAGAAGCCGTGTCGAAGGCGGAAGGGCGGCGCGTCGCTGCCAACAGCGTCTACCGGATCCTCGACCTGTTCGTGGGCGCCAATCTCGCGCGACGGGTCGAAAGTGCGAATGCGTATGTCGCCAATGCCCATCCCGATTGCCTTCACGACTGCATCTTCCTGGTGTGTGATTCGTGCGGGCAGACGACGCATATCGACAATGACGTGATCACTCGCGGTGTGCGGAACGCGGCTATTTTGGCCGGTTTCGTGCCTGTCCGCCCGGTCATCGAAGTGCGCGGCCGGTGTGCCACATGCGAGGCGCAGCGCTGATCGAGGACGGCTGCCAGCGCCATGACGGGGTGACCAATCTGGCGTCGCTGCGTAGAAATATCCGCGGATGGCGGGGTTTCGTTCGGTAACAATCGACACCAAACCTGTGCTGCGATAAGCCGGTGGGATGGCAGATACTCCTGTAACCCCGTTGCTCGACACGGTTTCGACCCCCGATGACCTGCGCAAGCTGAAACCCGACCAGCTTCGCCAGCTTGCCGATGAACTGCGGACCGAGACGATCTCGGCCGTCGGCACGACCGGTGGCCACCTCGGATCGGGGCTTGGCGTGGTCGAGCTGACGACCGCGATCCATTATGTGTTCGATACGCCGCGCGATCGTCTGGTCTGGGACGTCGGGCATCAATGCTATCCGCACAAGATCCTGACGGGCCGCCGCGACCGGATCCGGACGTTGCGCCAGGGTGGCGGCCTCAGCGGCTTCACCAAGCGGAGCGAGAGCGAATACGACCCGTTCGGCGCTGCACATTCCTCGACGTCGATCTCGGCCGCGCTCGGCTTCGCGGTCGCCAACAAGATCGCGGGCACGCCGGGCAAGGGCATTGCCGTGATCGGCGACGGCGCGATGTCGGCGGGCATGGCCTATGAGGCGATGAACAATGCCGAGCAGGCGGGCAACCGCCTCGTCGTGATCCTGAACGACAATGACATGTCGATCGCGCCGCCGGTCGGCGGCCTGTCGGCTTATCTCAGCCGGATCGTGTCGAGCCGCGAATTCCTGGGCATTCGCGAGCTTGCCAAGAAGCTCGCGCGCCGCCTGCCGCGGCCATTTCACAACGCCGCGCGGAAGACCGACGAGTTCGCCCGCGGCATGACGATGGGCGGTACGCTGTTCGAGGAACTCGGCTTTTACTATGTCGGGCCGATCGACGGTCATAATCTCGAGCATCTGATCCCCGTGCTCGAGAATGTGCGCGACGCGGAGGAGGGCCCGATCCTCGTCCATGTCGTGACCAAGAAGGGCAAGGGCTATGCGCCCGCCGAGGCCGCGGCCGACAAATATCACGGCGTGCAGAAGTTCGACGTGATCTCGGGCGTGCAGACCAAGGCCCCGCCGGGACCGCCGCAATATCAGAACGTCTTCGGCGCGCAGCTCGTCGCCGAGGCTGCCAAGGACGACCGGATCTGTGCGATCACCGCAGCGATGCCGTCGGGCACCGGCCTCGATGCGTTCGCCAAGGCCTATCCCGATCGCTTCTTCGATGTCGGCATTGCCGAACAGCACGGCGTGACCTTCGCGGCGGGGCTTGCCGCACAGGGTATGCGGCCGTTCTGCGCGATCTATTCGACGTTCCTGCAGCGCGCCTATGATCAGGTCGTCCATGACGTCGCGATCCAGAACCTGCCGGTGCGCTTTGCGATCGATCGTGCCGGGCTGGTCGGAGCGGATGGCGCGACGCACGCCGGATCGTTTGACGTGACCTATCTCGCGACGCTGCCGAATTTCGTCGTGATGGCGGCGGCGGACGAAGCCGAGCTGGTCCATATGACGCACACCGCGGCGCAGTATGACACCGGCCCGATCGCCGTGCGCTACCCGCGCGGCAACGGCACGGGCGTCGCCCTGCCCACAACGCCCCAACTGCTCGAGATCGGCAAGGGCCGGATCGTTCGTGAGGGCAAGGCCGTGGCGATCCTGTCGCTCGGCACGCGGCTTGAGGAAGCGTTGAAGGCGGCCGATGTGCTCGAGGCCAAGGGGCTGTCGACCACCGTCGCCGACCTGCGATTCGCCAAGCCGCTCGACGTCGAGATGATTCGCAAGCTGCTGACCACGCACGAGGTTGCGGTCACGATCGAGGAGGGCGCGGTCGGCGGTTTCGGGGCGCATGTGCTGACGCTGGCCAGCGACGAGGGGCTGATCGATGGCGGGCTGAAGCTGCGCACGCTGCGTCTGCCGGATCTCTTCCAGGATCAGGACAAGCCTGACGCGCAATATGCCGAGGCCGGGCTTGATGCGGCGGCGCTGGTGGAAACCGTGCTCAAGGCGCTGCGCCATAATTCGGGCGGGGTTGCCGAAGCGCGCGCGTGAGCGGGCCGACCAAGGCCATCGTGATCATCGCGCTCGCGGTGATCGTGATGGTGTCGCTGAACATCGGCATGTGGCGGCGGATGCGCGCCGGGCTGGCCGCGGCGCGCGCCGCGGACCAGCAGGATCAGCAGATGCCGGCAGACGACACACTGCGCGGCTGAGCCAGAATGACTGCCCGACTCGTGCCCTGCCTATCTGCCCAGATAGTGGGAGTGGGCCGCGTCTGTTGCGCTGACGGCGAGGATCGATCGCGCCTGGCTGGCCGGCAGAGCCTGGCCGTGACCGTCGCCACTCGCGGCGATCACCCGCTCGAGCAGATCCTGTCCGTCGCGCCACCAGCCGATACCGCTCGCGGCGTTGAGATGCCCCTGCGGGCCGGCATCGACGAAATGGCTGCCCCAGTCGGCGGCCATGCTGTGCGCCCGGTCGGGCGTGACCCAGGGATCGTCGCTGCTCGCGACGACGATCGAAGGGAAGGGCAGGGCGCCGCGCGGGGTCGGTGAAAAGCCCTTGAGCTCAGCCTGGGCCCCACCGCGATCGACATCGGCGGGTGCGACGAGCAACGCACCGGCGACGGGCCAGCCATAGGGTTGCGGGCTGAGCTCGGCCCACCACGCCACCGCGAGGCAGCCGAGGCTGTGCGCGGCAAGGATGACGGGGGCCTGCGCGCGCCGGATCGCCTCGTCGAGTCGCGTGACCCAGGCGTTGCGATGTGGCGTGTTCCACATCCCCAATTCGACCCGAACGGTATCCGGCCGGGCATCTTCCCACAGGGTCTGCCAGTGTGACGGGCCGGATCCGCCGAGCCCGGGGACCGTCAGGATGGTCGGTTGAACGCTATCATATGGTGCAAAAGAACCCACGACGCCTCTCCTTCTCCAGACCCCCGGAGCCCGGGGGTGGGATCGTGATCGATCCGACCCCCGGAGCCCGGGGGTGGGATCGTGATCGATCGACGCTCTAGGGGACGTCGGCCGATCACGATCCCTGTCTGCAAGATAATCCTACCAGTTCGGTGGGCAATAGATATTGCGGCAAAAGGAAGGCAGCTTGCGATGATCGGACGCCGGGGCGATAGGCTGGGCGTATGGCAAAGCAACGCGCGGACCAGATGCTGGTCGACAGGGGACTGGTCGAATCGCGGACGCGCGCGCAGGCGCTGATCATGGCGGGGCTGGTCTTTGCCGGCACGCGCAAGGTCGACAAGCCGGGGCAGACGCTGGCGGACGACGTCGTGCTCGACGTCCGGGGCCGCGATCACCCCTGGGTGTCACGCGGCGGGATCAAGCTTGCGCACGGGCTCGCACATTTCGGCTGGACGGTCACGGATGCGGTGGCGATCGACGTCGGCTCGTCGACCGGCGGGTTTACCGACGTGCTGCTCAGCAACGGGGTCGCCCGCGTCTATGCCGTCGACAGCGGGACCAACCAGCTTGCGTGGACACTACGCCAGGACCCGCGCGTGATCGTCCACGAACAGACCAGCGCGCGCATCCTGACCGACGCGCATATCCCCGAACCGGTCGACCTGATCGTCTGCGATGCGAGCTTTATCGGGCTGGCCAAGGTGCTCGAGCGCCCGATCGGGTTCGCACGTCCCGGCGCGCGGCTGCTCGCGCTCGTCAAGCCGCAGTTCGAGGCGGGCCGCGAAGAGGTCGGAAAGGGCGGCGTGATCCGCGATCCGGCCGTCCATGCGCGCGTCTGCGGCGAGGTCGCGGCCTGGCTCGAGGCACGGGGCTGGCAAGTCGAGGGCGTCGTCGAGAGCCCGATCAGCGGCCCCGAGGGCAATATCGAGTTCCTGATCGCCGCGCATGCGGTCGCCGCGCCACGCGGCTGAGGATCCGGATGCTACGCGCGCTGGACCCGGATCGGCCATTGCAGAATGACACACTTCCCGATCGGTCCATGCATGTTGCGGTTTACGGCAGGGCGTTCCCGCGGCAGGACTAAGCCAATCAGTCTTGAAAGGACGTATGTGGGAGGCATCGCTTCGAAGGGCCAGCTGAGGATGTCGTTCCTGCGCTGGGCAATCGTGACCGTTCCGTTGATCGTCCTGCTGGGCTTTCTGGCCGGGCGCGCGGTCCCGGTGGGGAGCGAAAGTGCCTGGTACACCAGCCTGGTGAAGCCCGCGCTGACACCGCCAGGCTGGGTGTTCCCGGTCGCTTGGTCGACGCTCTACGTGCTGCTCGGCCTGGCTCTCGCAATGATCCTCAATGCGCGCGGCGCGCGGGGGCGAGGGCGCGCGATCGCCTTGTTTGCCGCGCAGTTCGTGTTGAATCTTGCCTGGACGCCATTGTTCTTCGGCGCGCACCGAATCGGTGCGTCGGTGCTTGTCATCGTCGCGATGCTGCTGCTCTCGATCGCGGCGACATTCCTGTTCGCGCGCATCCGGCGCGGGGCGGCGTGGCTGATGGTGCCCTATATGGTGTGGATCAGCTTTGCGGGAATGCTCACATACGGTATAGGCCGGCTCAACCCCGATGCCGAAACCCTTGTGCCGACGACGCGCACCTCCCAGATGTTGTGAAGAGGCGCGCGGCGCGAGTTACTAGCAGGATGATGACAATGCAGTCCGAAAACCGGATGTTCGACGATTTCGTGAAGGTCCTCAACGGCGCCGCAGGAACCTTTGCTGGTGTCGGCCGCGAAGCGCAGTCTGGAGTTCGCGAGCGTGCCCGTGAATGGCTCGGCGGCCTCGATTTCGTGAGCCGCGAAGAGTTCGACGCGGTCAAGTCGATGGCGGCTGCGGCGCGCGACGAAAATGACGCGCTGAAGGCTCGGCTCGACGCTCTCGAAGCAAAAATGCAGGTCGGCGTCTGACTTTTCCACAGATTTCTGGGCATTCGGATCGAACGGGGTTGTCGGAGCATTTTTGCCCCGGCACCCTTTGTCGCGTGACAGGGAGTGCCAGGACGTAATGATGCTCGACCACGCCGACCATGACCAAGACGATGCTGCGCCCATCGACATGCTCGAAGCCTATTATGCTGCGCATGGATGGGAACATGAACGTCACGATGATGAGATCGTCGCGACCGTAAAGGGCAGCTGGACGACCTACGAGCTGCGCGCCTTGTGGCGCGAGGACGACAGCGTGCTGCAGTTCCTGGCGTTTCCGGACATCAAGGTGCCCGACGAACGGCGTCAGGCGGTCTACGAGACGATCGGGCTCGCCAACGAGCAGCTCTGGATCGGCCATTTCGAACTCTGGTCGACGAGCGGGATCCTGCTGTTCCGCCACGCGGCGATGGTCGATGGCGGCGAGGATGGGACGATGTCGCTGTCGGCCGCCGAACTGCTCGTCGAATCGGCGATCGAGGAGTGCGAGCGCTTTTATCCAGTGTTCCAGTTCGTCCTGTGGGGCGGGAAGACGCCGGCGGATGCGCTTGCCTCGGCGTTGATCGAAACCCAGGGCGAGGCGTGATCGCGCCCGTTTTCTTGGGCGCGGCGTGCCGATGACCGGGCGGATCCTGATGATCGGCTGTGGCAATATGGGCGGGGCGATGCTGGCCCGCTGGCTTGCCGACGGCCTTTCACCCGACAGCGTGACCGTCGTCAGCCCCAGTATGCGCGTGATGCCACCCGGTGTGCACGTCGTCGCCGCGGTGCCCGACCCCGACGACTTTTCCGCTGAAACCGTCATGCTCGCGCTGAAGCCGCAGCAGCTTGGCGCGCTGAAGACGCCCGTGTTCGCGCGCTATGCGCCAAAACTGCTGATTTCGATCCTTGCAGGGGTCGAGATCGCCGCACTCGACCGTCTGTCCCAGGCGCAGGCGGTGGTTCGAGCGATGCCCAACCTGCCGGTTGCGATAGGCCGCGGCGTGGTTGCGCTGCACGGCGCGACGGATGACGGCGCGGCGCGTGCGACCGCAGAGGCGTTGATGACCCCGCTCGGTCTGGTCGAGTGGATCGCCGCAGAGGCGCAGTTCGATGCGGTCACCGCGTTGGCGGGATGCGGGCCGGGTTTCGTGTTCCGCTTTGCCGACGCGCTTACCAAGGCGGGGCAGGCGCTCGGCCTGCCGGCGGATCAGGCGGCTCGGCTCGCGATCGCGACGCTCGACGGATCTGCGCGGATGGCCGGTGCTGCGGACGTTTCGCCGGCGGTGCTGGCGGACCGGGTCGCGAGCCCTGGTGGGTCGACGCGGGAAGGGCTGAACGTGCTCGACGACGGCGATGCACTGGTCTCCCTGATGTCCCGCACGCTGGCGGCCTCGGCACGGCGGAATGCGGAGATGGCGGCAAACGCCCGCGGCGACCTCGCGCCGCTTTAGTCAGCCGCGCAGCTTTATCACCTGCTCGCGTTCCTCTTCCGGAATCAGGCCTTCGAGCACCGCCCAATAGCCCGCAACCGCGCCGTGGCCGGCGTGATTATAGGCTGCGGACATCTTCTGTCGCGCGGCTTCGAACAGGTCGCTCTCCATCTTGCTGCCGACCGGCGTCAAGCGCAGCAGCCGCTGACGCCGGTCACGATCGCCGGGACGAACCTCGATAAAGCCGCGATCGCTGAGTTCGTTCAGCACGCGGCCGAGCGACTGCTTGGTGATCGCCAGCAGCGACAGCAGCTCGCTGACCGTCATGTCCGGTTTGCGGGCGATGAAATACAGGGCGCGGTGGTGCGCGCGCCCCAGCCCCTGCTCCGCGAGCCCCGCATCGATCGACCGGACCAGATGGCTCTGACCGAAGTACAGGAGTTCCATGCCGCGACGCAGTTCGGGTTCGCGAAGAAACAGGGGTGAAGCGGGTGATGCTGAGGCAGCCATGTTGACCGGTTTAGTCTTCGGTCCTAGTCGACGGCAAGCCGTGGAAAGAGAGAAAAATTCAATGCATCCTCCGTTGTCGCAGGCCTCATCGTCCCCAGACGCGAGCATGACATTTTCGTTCGAACCGTGTGGCGATCCGGTCGCTGCGAACGAGCGTGCGCAGCGCCTGATCGATCCCGGCTTCGGCCGGGTCTTCACCGACCATATGGCGATGATCCGCTTCAGTGACGCGAAGGGCTGGCATGATGCCAGGATCACGACGCGCGCGCCGATCATGATGGATCCCGCATCGTCGGTTCTGCACTATGCGCAGGAAATCTTCGAGGGGATGAAGGCCTATCGACTCGCCGATGGCGGCACCGCGCTCTTCCGGCCCGAAGCCAATGCGCGGCGTTTCCAGGATTCGGCGCGCCGGATGGCGATGCCCGAGCTTCCCGAGTCGCTGTTCCTCGAATCGGTCGAGCGGCTGGTCAGGACGGATCAGGACTGGATTCCCGACAGCGACGGCGGCGCGCTGTATCTGCGGCCGTTCATGTTCGCGAGCGAGGTGTTCCTGGGGGTCAAGCCGAGCGCCGAATATCTCTACATGGTGCTCGCCTCGTCGGTCGGTGCCTATTTCAAGGGCGGTGCCTCCGCGGTCTCGATCTGGGTCAGCCAGCATTATACGCGCGCGGCACAGGGCGGCACGGGCGCGGCGAAGTGCGGCGGCAATTATGCCGCCAGCCTGCTCGCGCAGAAGGAAGCGATCAGCCAGGGCTGTGACCAGGTCGTCTTCCTCGATGCGGTCGAGCGTCGCTGGGTCGAGGAACTCGGCGGCATGAACGTCTTCTTCGTGTTTGCAGACGGCAGCCTTTCGACCCCCGCGCTCACGGGCACGATCCTGCCCGGCATCACCCGCGATTCGATCCTGACGCTGGCGCGGGCGCAGGGGATCACCGTGCGCGAGGAGCCCTATGCGATCGACCAGTGGCGCGCCGACGCGGCGAGCGGCAAGCTTGTCGAGGCGTTCGCCTGCGGCACCGCTGCGGTCGTGACCCCGATCGGGACCGTCGCGTCGCCCGAGGGCCGCTTCACGATCGGCGGCGGCGAGCCGGGCGCGATGACGCTGCGGATCCGCGATTCGCTCGTCGCGATCCAGCGCGGTCTGGCGCCGGATGCCAATGGGTGGGTCCATCGACTCGATTAAGACGCGATAGGGCTTTTCTCGTCGGGGCGCGCCGCTATAAGGCCGCCTCTGCTGGGGCGTCGCCAAGTGGTAAGGCAGCGGCTTTTGATGCCGCCATGCGCAGGTTCGAACCCTGCCGCCCCAGCCAATCCTTCCTGCGTCTATCGGTTCTGCCATATATGGGGAGCCGAGGATTGAGTGAAAGCAGGCGGTGATGACCCATCCTTATGATCTTGAACGGTTCGTCACTGCGCAGGCGGCAGTCTACGAGTCCGCGCTTGCCGAGATACGCCGCGGCGCCAAGCGTAGTCACTGGATGTGGTTCATCTTTCCGCAGATTGCCGGGCTCGGACGAAGCCCGATGGCGCAGCATTATGCGATCGTGTCACTTGAGGAAGCGCGGGCCTATCTCGCGCATCCGGTGCTCGGGGCGCGTCTGCGGCAATGCGTGGAAGCGCTCGACGCGCTGACGGGGACGAGTGCCCGGGCCGTATTCGGCGACGTCGATGCGATGAAGCTGCGATCGTCGCTGACGCTGTTCCGCGAGGCGGGGAATGATCCGCTGTTCGGTGCCGCGCTTGATCGCTGGTTTGCCGGGACGAGCGACGCGGCCACGCTAGCTCTCATCGACAGACCAAGCTGACGACGATCCGCGTCGCGCCGTTCAGTCCTCGGCCCAGCGCCGAAGCAGGTTGGATTGCGTCTTGGCGAGCAGGTCGAGTTCGGGCGTCTTGCCCAGCCGCTCGAACAGCGCGTGGCGGGCAGTTTCAAGATCGAACAGCAGTTCCCGCGCATCCGCGTCCCGAACGAGGCTCCGGACCCAGGTCACCGCGGCAAGCCGCTCGCCCGACACGACCGGCGCCACGCGGTGCAGCGAGGTCGTCGGATAGCAGACCGCCGAGCCTGCGGGCAGTTTGACGTCCTGTTCGCCGGCGGCGGATTCGATCACCAGTTCGCCGCCGTCATAATCCTCAGGCTCGCTGAGGAAGACCGTCACCGACACATCGGTCCGCATTCCGCCCATGATCGCATCGTCGACATGGCTGCCATAGGCCATGCCCGCATCATAGCGGCTGAAGAGCGGCGGGCGGACGACATGCGGCCGCGTCGCCATGCGGAACAGGGCATTGTCGAGCAGCCGGTCGACGACGAGGTCCTGCATCTCGGCGAGCAACGGGTCGCCGCGGTCGACCTGTTCGTTGCGTTTGACCGTGCGTGCCTCGCGCCCCGCCGTCCGTCGGCCGTCGACATAGCGGGTCTTGCCCATATTATCTCGCAGCCACTGGAGATTGTCCGCATCCAGGACGTTGGCAATCATGATCATCATGGGAAATCTCGCAAATCCGGCATGAAGCCGGGTGACGCGCCCCTAACAGGTCAGTGCCTTTCCGGCCAACGTGTCGGGACCAAGGAGATAGTATGCGTACGAAATTGTGGATGGGCGTCGGCGCCTTTGTGATCGCGCAATCGGGTCATGCCGTCATCGGCGATGCGGTCGCCAAGCCGTTGTCGCAGCCGGCTCAGCAGGTCGGTGAAGGTGAGGGCGAGGGCGAGGGCGAAGGCGAAGGTGAAGGACGGCGGGTCGTTCGGTCGGGCAAGGCTCGGCATGCGGTGACATCGCCGCGGCGCGCGCGCGCGGTGCAGCAGCAGCGTGGCCAGCGCGGCGAAGGCGAATATGAGGGCGGCGAGAACGAGCGCGGCGAGGGTGGCGAAAACGAGGGTGGCGAGGGCGAACGATGAACTGGCTACGCCCCTTGGCGTGACCAGCACTGCCGCACGGATCGGAATGATCCGTGCGGCAGTAACGAGACGGCACCATGGGCGTCGCCGCGGCGGTGACGAACGGACGGTCAGTCGGTGCGTGATCCGCTCGGCTTGGCGCGATAGCGATCGAACCAGGCGATGATCGCGGAGGCCTTTGCTGCGGATTGCGACGGCCGTGCGGTGAAGCCGCCATGGCTCGCCCCCGGCACCTTGACGAGCGCGGTCGGTACGCCGCGGATCTGCAACGCGGCGTAATATTGCTCGGATTCCGAAACGGGCGTGCGGTAATCGTCGCTGCCCACCACGACCAGGGTCGGCGTCTTGACGTCGCCGACCAGACTGAGCGGCGAGCGGTTCCAGTAGCTCATCGGATCCTCCCATGGCAGCTTGCTGAACCAGTAGCGCGACGTGAACAGCGTATTGTCCATCGTCAGCGCCTCGCTCGCCCAGTTGATCACCGGCTTCTGCGTCGCCGCGGCCTTGAACCGGTCGGTCTTGCCGACGATCCAGGCGGTCAACACGCCGCCGCCCGATCCGCCGGTGACGAACAGATTGTCGGCATCCGCGGTCCCATCCGCGATCGCCGCATCGACCGCGGCGATCAGGTCGCCATAATCGTCGGACGGGTATTTCTTGTCGATCAGATTGGCGAATTCGGCGCCATAGGAGGTCGAGCCGCGCGGATTGGTCCACAGCACCGCATAGCCCGCCGCGGCATAGAGCTGCATGTCGGTGGCAAACCCCGGGCCATAGGCGCTGTTCGGCCCACCATGGATTTCCAGGATCAGCGGTACGCGCTGGCCGGGCGTGCGATTGGCGGGCGTTGCGAGCCACGCGTCGATCGCGCGGCCATCGGGCGCGGTCACCGCGATCTTGCGGATCGGCGCGAGCGTCTTGGCGCCGGTCATCACCGCGTTGAGTTGCGTCAGCCGCCGTGACTTGCCACCGCTCGACACCCAGACATCGGCGGGAGCGCTGCCGTCGCCGCCGGTATAGGCGATCGTCCCGCCTCTCGCGACGGAGAACTCGCCCCCGGTATAGGGCCGGTCGAGCCCGCCGCCCGCGACATTGTCGACCAGCGGCGTCGTCCGGCCGTCGAGGCCGATGCGCGCGATCCGGCGTTGCCCGTGATCGTCATAGCTTGCGTAAAGGCTGCGCCCGTCGGCGGCCCACACAGCATCCTCGACCCCGCGATCGAGCGCGGCGGTCAGCGAGCGGGGACTGCCGGCGTTGCGGTCCCCGAGGTAGAGCTGGGTATTCTCGTAACTGCGCCGCTTGTCGTCGAAGCCGAGCCACGCGATCCGCGTGCCGTCGGGGGAGATCCTCGGCTGCGCATCGGGGCCGTCGCGGGTCGTCAGCGTCCGCATCGCGCCGCTCGTCGTGTCGACCGCGATGAGGTCTGAATTCATCACCTGCCGCTCGGCATCGGGCCCGCGGATCGCGGCGAACACGATCCCGCGGCCGTCGGGCGTCCATGACAGGGGGCCGCCGTCATCGAATGCGCCGAAGGTGAGCTGCTGCGGCGCACCGCCGTCGGCCGCGACGACGAACAGATGATCGCGGCCGGGCTTCACATAGCCGGGGCCATCGTTGCGATAATTGACGCGGTCGATCACCGTCAGCGGCTCGGCCCATTTTGCACCCTCGGGCTTGGGCGGTGCCTTGCCGAGCGTCGTCGCCTCGCCCGCGACGGTCGCGACATAAGCGAGCCGGGTCCCGTCGGGTGACCAGGCGAGCGCCTGCGGATCGCCGGGAAAGCCCGTCACCCGCGCGCTCGTGCCGGTCGCGATCCAGCGGACGAACAGTTGCGACTGCTCGCCGTCGCGCGCGGCATAGGCGACGCGCGTGCCGTCGGGGGACCAGCGCGGGTCGGACCCTTGCGCGGCGAACGGCGACTGGCGACCGGTCGCAACGTCGATCAGCCACAGCGACGACTGGACACGGTCGGTCATGACGTCGGCGGTGCGGCGGACATAGACGATCGTGCGTCCATCAGGGCTGATCTGCGGGTCCGCTGCGATCGACAGGCCGAACAGGTCGGCGCCGGTGAAGCGCCGCGTCGGGGCGTCGGCGGGGGCCGCAATCGGCTGCTGCTGCGCGACGGCGGGGGCAGCCGACAACAGGGCGAGAACGAGGGTGAGGCGCAAGCACGGCTCCTTTGACGATGATCGAGGTGCGATCATGCCCGATCCCCCGGCCCGTGCAAGGGCAGGGGCGGTGGCGTCACCGGTCGGGTGATCGTCAGCCAGTCGACGCGAGGAACACCGCCCCGGGGACGCGCAGGGTCTGATCGGTCGGCGCGAGACGGCCGTCCTTCCCCAGCGCCATGACCGCGATCGTGCCCGACCGCTCGTTCGCGACGAGCATCTGCCGCTGATCCTCGAGCAGAAGGAAGATGCGCGGCCAATGTCCGCCGGCGGCGATGTGCTGGACGAGGGTCGGCACTCCGTCGCGATCGAGCGCGAACACCGCGATGCTGTCAGCGCCGCGGTTCGAGACGTAGAGATGCCGCCCGGCGCGATCGATCGCGATGTGCGCGGCCTGGGACGACCCGACATGGTCGCCGGGCAGGGTGGACAGCTGCGTGCGGGTGGTGAAACGCCCGTCCGGCTGTGCATCGAGCATGGTCACGGTATTGGCGAGCTCGGCGACGACATAGGCGCGCGGCAGGCGGGGATGCCAGACGAGGTGGCGCGGTCCCGTTCCCGGCGGCGCGCGCCAGGCCGGGACCGGTGCGGCAAGGCTGCGCGCTCCCGGATCGAACCGATAGGCGAAGATCGTGTCGGCGCCGAGGTCGACCGAATGCAGCCAGTGCCGATCGGGGCTGAACCCGACCCAGTGCGCATGCGGCCCCTCCTGACGGCTCTTGTCGGGGCCGGTCCCCTCATGGCGGAAGATCGTCGGTTCGCCCGGCGCACCGGTCGCGGGATCGATGCGGTAGAAGCCGACACTGCCGCTCGAATAATTGGCGATGGCGAGGCAGCCGGACGCGTCGTCGAACGCGGCATGGCAGGGATCGGCGCCACCCGATGGCATCGTGCCGCGCGCTTTCCAGCCGGGCGCAAAGCCGGTCACCGATCCTTTCGCCTGCTCGCGCAGGACATACCAAAGCCCGGTGCGGGGTGCCCGCACCGCAAACGACGCGTCCTCGATCCCGGCGACCGGCGGCTCGACCTGCCAGCGATTGCGCGCGCGGTCATGCGACAGCGTGTACAGGCCCTTGCCGCCCTCGCGCGCATAGGTGCCGACCAGCACGCGGGCGTCGCGCGGCGATGGCGGCGCGGCGCGCAAACCGGCGGCGAGCGTCGCGGTCGCCATGCCGCAGAGCAATGTGCGGCGGGTGATGTTATTGAAAACAGGTGGCGTCATGGATGGCGGTCCGATGGTTGATCCTCCACCCCAGCTTACCATCTAAGAAGCGGTCTCGCGCAAGGGGCTCTCCAGACCGAGGATAGACCGACGAGCGAAGATCCTGTCATGCCCGGTACGGAGCCGGGCGCCGAGCAAAATCCAGACGCTGATAACGAGTCCGGCTTCGACGCGGGATCGCAATCGCGTGGCGGGCGGTCGATCCCGCGGGGCCGGCTGTCGCGGCTGGGCGTGTTCGGGCGGCTTGCCGGCGGCGTCGCGGGCGGGGTGGTCGCCGAGGGGGCCCGGCGGCTCGCGAGCGGCGAGCGTCCGCGCATGTCGGACCTGCTGCTGACCCCCGCCAACGCGGTGCGGGTCGCGGACCAGCTTTCGCATCTGCGCGGTGCGGCGATGAAGCTCGGCCAGATGGTGTCGATGGACGCGGGCGACATGCTGCCGCCCGAGCTGGCGACGATCCTCGCCAGGCTGCGCAACGATGCGCATCACATGCCGCCCGCGCAGCTCGACCGCGTGCTCACGGCCGAATGGGGGAAAGACTGGCGCCGCCGCTTCGCGCATTTTCAGGCGCATCCGGTCGCGGCCGCATCGATCGGCCAGGTGCACCGGGCACGGCTCCCCGACGGACGCGTGCTGGCGATCAAGGTGCAATATCCGGGCGTGAAGGACAGCATCGACGCGGATGTCGACAACGTCGCGACGCTGCTGCGCGTGTCGGGGCTGTTGCCCAAGGAACTCGACATCACGCGGCTCCTCGGCGACGCCAAACAGCAATTGCACGACGAGGCGGATTATATCCGCGAGGGCGAGATGCTGGAACGCTATCGCGCGCTGGTGGGCGACGATGCGGGGCTGCTGGTTCCGGAACTCGAGCCGACATTGTCGACGCCGCGCGTGCTGGCGATGGAGTATATCGACTGTGCGCCGATCGAGAGTCTCGAGACCGCACCCCAGGATATACGGGATACGGCCATGGAGCGGCTGATCAGGCTCACGCTGCACGAACTGCTCGACTGGCGGCTGATGCAGACTGATCCCAATTTCGCGAATTATCGCTGGCAGGCCGAGACGGGACGGATCGTCCTGCTCGACTTCGGGGCCGCGCGCGCGGTGCCGCAGGTCGTGGCGGACGGGTATCGCCGGCTGCTGGCCGCGGGGCTCGCCGGACAGCGCGACGCGGTCCGCGACGCCGCCGTGCAGGCGGGCTTTCTGGGCGAGGCCGCGGTCGTGGGGCATCGGCCGCAGATCGACCGCATGATCGACGTGATCCTGGCAGAGATGAACCAGACGGGGCCGTTCGACTTCGGCGATCGCAGCTTCGTCTCGGTGCTGCGGGACGAGGGAGCGGCGATCGCACGCGACCGGTCGACCTGGCATATCCCGTCGGCCGACATGCTGTTCGTGCAGCGGAAGATCAGCGGTACCGCGCTGCTCGCGGCACGGCTGAAGGCGCGCGTGGACGTGCGAGCAATGGTCGAACCTTATTGTGAGTCAAATGAAAGCCGTACTGACCTATAAAGGCGATCACCGGCTGCAATTTTCCTGTTTTGGCACTTATGCTGCGGCGCGGTATCGCGACTCCAAACGTTAAGGCTGCATGGACCCGGGCAATTTCCGCGGTGACACGCCCGATTTGGAGATTTGAGTATGCGTAACAAGCGTCCCGACGGGATTGTCGACTATACCGGCCCGGCCGGTGGCTGGGGTGCGCTCAAGGCGGTCGCGACGTCGCTGAAGGCCCAGCAGATCGTGGTGCGCGGCGGGCAGACGCTGCTCAAATCCAACCAGCCCGACGGGTTCGACTGTCCGAGCTGCGCCTGGCCGGATCCCAAGCATACCTCGTCGTTCGAATTCTGCGAAAATGGCGCCAAGGCGGTGGCATGGGAATCCACGGCCAAGCTGATCGGTGCCGACTTCTTCGCCAAGCACAGCGTCGCCGAGATCTGGAAGCAGAGCGATCACTGGATCGAGGATCAGGGTCGCGTCACCGAACCGCTGCGCTACAACGCCGCAACCGACCATTATGAGGTCGTGACCTGGGCGGAGGCGATGGCCGCGATCGGTGCGGGTCTGGCCGCGGTGCCGGATCCGAACCAGGCTGAATTCTATACCTCGGGCCGCTGCTCGAACGAGGCGGCGTTCCTTTATCAGCTGTTCGTGCGGCTGTACGGCACTAACAATTTCCCTGACTGTTCGAACATGTGCCACGAGGCGACGTCGGTCGGCCTCCCCAAGTCGATCGGGATCGGCAAGGGTACGGTCAGTCTCGAGGATTTCGACCATGCCGACCTGATCCTGTCGATCGGCCATAATCCGGGGACGAACCATCCGCGGATGATGGCGACGCTGCGCGAGGTGTCGCGCCGCGGTGGCAAGATCATCGTGTTCAATCCGCTCAAGGAGCGCTCGCTCGAACGCTTCGAATCGCCGCAGTCGGTGGTCGAGATGGCGACGATGTCGGCGACCCAGATCGCCAGCTCCTATCTGCAGGTGAAGGTCGGGGGCGACGCCGCGGCGTTGAAGGGTATCGCCAAGGCACTCGTGGCGCTCGACGAGGCGGCGCGCGTGAGCGGCGGCGAACCCACGCTCGACCATGCGTTCATCGCCGAACATACCGACGGGCTCGAGCCCTATATCGCCGATCTCGCGCGGACCGACTGGGCCGATATCGAACAGGCCAGTGGTTTGCGCCGGGCGGATCTCGAGGACGTCGCGCGGATCTATGCGTCGTCCAAGGCGACGATCGCCTGTTACGGCATGGGGATCACCCAGCACCGCACCGGTACCAGCAACGTCCAGCAGCTTGCGAACCTGTTGCTGCTGCGCGGCAATATGGGCCGCCCCGGCGCCGGGATCTGTCCTCTGCGCGGGCATAGCAACGTGCAGGGCGACCGGACGGTCGGCATCACCGAACGCCCGATGCCGCTGTTGCTCGATCAGATGAAGAAGGTCTTCAACTTCGAGCCGCCGCGCGAGCATGGTCATTCGGTGGTCGAAAGCATCGCCGCGATGCGCGACGGCAAGGCCAAGGCGATCGTCTGCCTGGGTGGCAACGTCGCCATCGCGTCGTCCGATCCGCAGGCGTGCGCCGAAGGGTTCCGCAATCTCGATCTGGCGGTGCACATCACCACCAAGCTCAACCGCACGATGCTGTTGATGGCGAAGGACACCTATATCCTGCCATGCCTGGGGCGGACCGAGCTCGACACGCAGGCCGGTGGCCCACAGTCAGTCACCGTCGAGGATTCGATGTCGATGGTCCACGCCTCGCGCGGCTTCCTGATGCCGCCCGGCGAGAATGTGAAGTCGGAGATCTGGATCGTCGGCGAGATCGCCAAGGCGACGCTCAAGGGCAAGGGCGATATCGACTGGGATGCCTATGTCGGCAATTACGACCTGATCCGCGACAAGATCGAGGCCGTGTTCCCTGATTTTGCCGATTACAACGGGCGGATCCGCAAGCCGGGCGGGTTCCACCTCCCCAACTCCGCCGCATTGCGGATCTGGAAGACGAGCAGCGGCAAGGCGAACTTCATCGTTGCCGAGGGGATCGAGGAAGACGAGACCGCGAACGCGCCGGACGTGCTGCGTCTGACGACGCTGCGGGCGCATGATCAGTACAACACGACCGTATACAGCCTCGACGACCGGTATCGCGGTGTCTTCGGCCGTCGCGACATCCTGTTCATGAACGAGCGTGACATGGCGCGGCTCGGCTATGCGGAGGGCGATGTTGTCGATGTCGCCACCGCGTTGCAATATGCGCATCCGGACCGCGTCGTGCAGAAGCTGACCCTGGTCCGCTATGCGCTGCCGGACGGGTGCATCGCGTCCTATTATCCCGAGACGCAGCCGCTGATCGCGCTCGAGGATCATGATCCGCAGAGCTTCACCCCGTCCTACAAGTCGGTGCCGGTGACGGTGCGGCGGGCCGGCGGGGATGTCGGTGCGGAGCGCGGCGTGGCGCGCGCGGGGGTCGTCGGCCAGAGCCAGGCCGCGATGGCATGAGCGCGGGATACGCGCCGACGATCGACACCTATGCGACGCTCGCGGCGGCCAAGGCCGCGGCGTGGCGTCGCTCACCTATCGGCTTCTTTGCGGGCGCGATCCTGGCGGGAACCTATATCGGGATCGCGATGATCCTGGCGATCAGCGCGGCGGCGGGGCTTCCTCCCGGCGTCCGGCCACTGGTGATGGGCGCGACGTTCGGGATCGGCCTGATCCTGACGGTATTCGCCGGCGCCGAGCTGTTCACCGGCTATGTCATGTATCTCGGCTTCGGCCTGGCGAAGCGGACCATCAGCTATGGTGAGGCGATCACGCTGGCGACTGTCGTCTGGCTCGGCAATCTGGTCGGTGGCGTCCTGCTATCGGCAATCTTCGCAATCGGCGGGGGCGGCGCCGTGTTCGCCAATGCCGACACGATGTTCAACGCCTATGTCCAGCACAAGGTCGAGGCGGACGGTATCGCGTTGTTCGCGCGGGCGATTCTGTGCAACTGGCTCGTCTGTCTCGCGATCTGGACGGCAGCGCGGATGAAGGGCGATGCAGCCAAGTGCATCGCGATGGCCTGGATCCTGCTCGCGTTCGTCGCCGCCGGTTTCGAACATTCGGTCGCGAACATGACCGCGCTCACGCTCGGCCTCATGGCGCCGCATCCGGTGATCGATCTGGCGGGCACGGTGCATAATCTCGTCGTTGTGACTGCGGGAAACACCGTCGGCGGGCTGGTCTTCGTCGTCTTCGGGTACATGCTCGCGGCCCGGACGGACGCCGCAACCGCGCCAGCGGCGGACTGACGCGCACTTGGCCCGGAAGCATTATCTCACCGCGACGCTGCCCGATGGCTATGTGAAGACGATCGGGCCCACGGCGACGGCGTTCACGCATTACTGGAGGATCGTCGCGGTGCTCGCCAACGGCAAGACCGAAGTGTTCTGGGGGCACAGCAAGTCATTGGCTGAGGCGAAAAAGAAGCGCGTCGCGGCCGAGGAGGCGTCGATCCAGCGCGGTTGGCGATCGCACGCGTTCGAGATCGCCGAACTCGTTCGCTCCTAGACCGTCCACGCGTACAGCTGGGCCAGACGCGAAACGGCCGCCCCGCACAAGATGTGCGGGGCGGCCGTTCTTCTGTTGGACGAATGAAACCACGCGCGAACGGCGTGGTCTCATTCTACCACCGATCAGGCGAGCGTGCGGACGCCGGGTTCACGATCCCAATAGCGCTTCGCACCCGCGGTCGCGATGTCGGCCAGCGCCACCACACCCGCATCGGGCTCTACGCCGGCCTTGTCGAGAAGCGGCTTGGCCGCATCGCTGGCGCCGATCGCCTTCAGATGACCGAACGCATCCATGACCCACTGGACCGCCGCGCCTTCCTTCAGGAGCATCTTGCACCCGTCGGCCGACAGGACGACCGCCACCGCGTCGAAGATCTGCGACGGGCTGCCCGCAAGCTGGCCCTGTGCCTTCTTCATGCTGCCATCGGCGAGCTTCGCGCCACCGACCTTGGGCGCGACCAGAACTGGCTTGCCGCCTGCACCCTCGACCGCCGCGACGACCGCGTCGATCTCCGCGCCATCCGACCCGTCGGCGATCAGGATCCCGACCTGACGGCCCTCGAGCGTCTCCTTCATGTTCTTCTGGATCGACAGTGCCGGGCTCGGTGGCATGTCGACCGGCGCACGGAACGCCGGATTGGCCGCCGGAAGGGGGATGCCGAGACCATCGGCAACGCGCGTCGCCAGTTCCTCGTTCACGTTGCGCAGATTGGCGACGGTGCGCTCCTGAACATGCGCGAGACCAACCTTCGACAGCTCGAAGGTGAACGCCGACGCGATATGCGCCTTCTCATTGTCGGTCGCCGACACCCAGAACAGCCGCGCCTGGCTGTAATGGTCACCGAACAGTTCGGCGCGCATCCGCAGCTTCTCGCCCTGCTCGTCCGCACCGGTCGGGTTGGTGGTTGTCACGAAGCCGTTCGGCGATTCGCGCGGGCCGCCGTCTTCGCCGACAACCGACAGGCTGTTCGGCTCGTAATTGGCACGACCCTTGGGCACCCTGGTCTGCATCATGCCGTCACGCTGGAAATTGCCAGCGGGGCTGCGCGGTGCGTTGACCGGGATCTGATGGAAGTTGGTCGTGCCGAGACGCGACTTCTGCGTGTCGAGATAGCTGAACAAACGGCCCTGAAGCAGCGGATCGTTCGAGAAATCGATACCGGGGACGATGTTGGTCGGCAGGAACGCGACCTGCTCGGTCTCTGCGAAGAAGTTGTCGACATTGCGGTCCAGCACCATCCGGCCGATGATCCGGACGGGAACGTCCTCCTCGGGGATCAGCTTGGTCGAATCGAGCACGTCATAAGGCTGCGCCTCGGCGAACGCTTTGTCGAACACCTGGATGCCGAGCTCCCATTCGGGGAAGTCGCCGGTGTCGATCGCTTCCCACAGGTCGCGACGATGATAGTCGTTGTCCGCGGCCTGGAGCTTGAGCGTCTCGTCCCAGATCGTCGACTGGAGACCGAGCTTGGGCTTCCAGTGGAACTTGACGAAGCTCGACTTGCCTTCCTCGTTCACGAGCTGGAACGTGTGGACGCCGAAGCCTTCCATCATCCGCAGCGAACGCGGCAGGGTGCGGTCAGACATCGCCCACATCTGCATGTGCGTCGATTCCGGGGTCAGCGACGCCCAGTCCCAGAAGGTGTCGTGCGCCGAACCCGCCTGCGGATAGGCACGATCGGCCTCCATCTTCACCGAATGGATCAGGTCGGGGAACTTGATCGCGTCCTGGATGAAGAACACCGGGATGTTGTTGCCAACGAGATCCCAATTGCCCTCGGTTGTGTAGAACTTGACCGCGAAGCCGCGCACGTCGCGCGGGGTGTCGACCGAGCCGGCGCCGCCGGCGACCGTCGAGAAGCGCGTGAAGAGTTCGGTCTTCGTACCCTTCTTGAACACCGCCGCCTTGGTCAGATCGGAGATATCGTCGGTCGCTTCGAAATAGCCGTGCGCACCCGTTCCGCGCGCGTGGACGATCCGCTCGGGGATACGCTCGTGATCGAAGTGGAAGATCTTCTCGCGCAGCACGAAATCCTCGAGCAGCGTGGGACCACGCGCGCCGGATTTCAGGCTGTTCTGGTTGTCGGACACGGGCACGCCGTGATTGGTGGTCAGGACGGGGACGTCGCCGCCTGCCTGCTGATGCGTCTCACCACCGTTGCCGGGGTTGCGCTGTTCGATGTCGCTCATTGCGGATCCTTGCTGTCGAGGACGAAGTTCGGGGGCTCAACGTGCGATCCACCAGACCGGGTCCATGCAGGCGGCAAGGAATCGGCCTGCTTCATGTTAGGGGATCAGGTCGTGGGCGACGGATGTTGCCCGGACCACGCCGAACCGAGTCCGTTTCCAGCAGGTGCCCGGAATCGCCGGAGTTTTTTCGCCGACCGCCAGAGCAGAAGCAGGCCGATCGCGAACAGGAACAGCGCACCGAACAGGAATGCGAGGTAGAAACCTGGTGCGAGCCAGGCCGATCGTATCACCGGCGCGACCTCGGCACCGTCCATGGCGGCCCCTGCGATTGTGGTCATCGGCACTGTACTGGTTTCGATCGCTGTCATGGCGTGTCCCCGGCCGAACCGGCGCCGTGGCGGCACCGCATCCGACCTGGGGTATGCGCGCGATTTATTGCACGCGTGGGACAGACCGTATCATTGCGTCACCCGCTGCGCGGCCGGAACGCGCCGATCCCGGCAATTGCGAGGCGACGGGCAGGAACCGCGGTCTCGGCAAAGCTGAGGCGGAGCAGACGGGCGGTGACCGGGCTCGCAAAGGCAATGCGCTGAGTCGCGAGCGCATAGGCGATGTTGGGCAGTTCGCCCTTGCCGGCCTCTTGCCAGTTGGTGCCGTCGGTGCTCGTCTCGATCCGGTAGCCCTTTGGCGGTGCGGTGTCTGCCATCACCGCGCGCGACGGCGTCAGGCTGAACCCGGCAAGCGTCTCGGTCGCGCCGAGGTTGATCGTCACCGAGGCGGGGGCGCCGGGTTTGGGGGCGGGCAGCGCCCAGCTCGTCGCGGTATCGTTGTCGAGCAGTGCCTGTGCGCCGGGGGCGGAGGCGGCGGCGATCGACCAGCGCGTCGTGGCGACGATGCTAGGGTCGGATGCGACGACGGTGGCGACCGCGGCGGGCGCGACCTGGCGGAAGAGCGCGATCTCGCGGATCGCGGGACAGGCGGGGGCCTCGAGGATTCGCAGACGCAGGCGGCGGGCCGTGACCGGTGCGGGCAGGCGGATGATCCGCTGCGCGCCGATGCAGGCGTGCTGCGCCAGTTCACGCCACCGGCCGTCCACTTCGGCATCGACCGCAAACCGCGTCACGCGCAGTCCGAGCGGGAGATATTCGCGCAGGCGGATAAGGTCGAAAGTTCGGCCGGGGGGAAGGTCGAGCACGAGACTGGGAGTCGTGATCCCGTCGGCGGTCGACCAATAGCTGTCGGCGCGACCGTCGAGAACGTTTGCCGGCGTGAAGCCGGGGCCGCGGCTCTGGCTGGCGGTCGCGACCGCACCCTGAGCGAGGTCGCGCGCGAAGGTGGCGGCCTGCGCGGTGCCGAACGACTTCAGCACGGCGACGTCGATATCGGCGAGGCGGCCGCGCCGGTCGGGTGGCAGGTTGAGGTTGAGGTTGGTGCCGCGACCGACCGACTCGTCGTACAGCTTTACCAGCCGCGCGGGCGTCTTGACCTTCGCATCCTCGTCGGCGTGATAGAACCAGCCCGGGCGGATCGAGACGTCGGTCTCGGCCGGCCACCAGAGCGGCGCACCCCGCACGCCCGAATTGCCCTCGCTCTGGACATAGGGATGGTTCGGCATGGTCGGCCAGCAGGGATCACCCGCGACCCCGTCCTCATTGCCGACCCAGCGCACGTCGGCGCCGAGCGGATCGAAGGTGCAGGCCATCGGCTGATGTTGATGGACCAGCGCGACGATCGACGGCCAGTTGTAGTATTTCGGCGCATCGATCTTCCGCGTGTCGCGCGCACCGCCATAATAGCCGTCGCCGCCATTGGCGCCGTCGAACCAGAATTCGAACAGCGTTCCATAGCGCGTACAGAGCTCAACCACCTGCTTGCGGAAATAGTCGACATAGGCCGGGCGGCCATATTCCGCGTGATTGCGATCCCAGGGCGAGAGGTACAGCCCGAAATCGAGCCCGGCCCGCCTGGTCGCGCGCTCCATCTCGCCGACGACATCGCCCTTGCCGTTCTTGTAGGGGCTGTTGCGGATGCAATGCTCGGTCAGCATCGTCGGCCACAGGCAGAAGCCGTCATGATGCTTGGCGGTCAGGATGATGCCGCGCATGCCGCCTGCCTTGGCCGCCGCGACGATCTGGTCGGGGTCGAAATCGGTCGGGTTAAAGAGCTTGGGATCCTCGTCGCCATAGCCCCATTCGCGATCGGTGAACGTGTTGATCGAGAAATGGACAAAGGCATATTGCTCGCGCGCATGCCAGGCGAGCTGGCGCTTCGACGGCGTCGCGCCCCAGGGGCGGGGTGCGGGCGTGCGGCTCGCGGCGAGCGCGGGTGTCGCGGTTGCGGCCAGGCCCGAGGCGAGCAGGAGGCGGCGGGAAACTTCGGTCATCATCGTCTCCATGGGAATTCAGGCGGCGGGGCGCCCGAACGAGGGGGGGCGGTCAGCGAGCTTCGCGCCGAACGCCGGATCGGGGGTGGCGGACATGGTGAAGCGCAGCGTACCGCCGGCGACGAGGTCGGCATGCGCGATCCAGCTTTTCGTCCAGGGCTTGCCGTTCCAGGTGACCGCGGTGACATAGGGCGTATCGATGCGGTTGCCCGGCGCCTCGATCACGACCTTGCGCTTGCCCCCGACCTTGAGTTCGGCGCGTGTAAAGAGCGGCGAGCCGAACACATAGACCGCAGCGACCGGATCGACCGGGTAGAGGCCGAGCGCTGACATCACGAACCAGGCGCTCATCTGGCCGCAATCGTCATTGCCGATGATCCCGTCGGGCGCGCGCTTGTACATCGTCGTCAGGATCTTGCGGACCAGCGCCTGCGTCTTCCAGGGCTGGCCGACATAAGCGTAGAGATAGGGCACGTGCTGATCGGGTTCGTTGCCGTGCGCATATTGGCCGATCAGCCCCGATATGTCGGGCGGCGCGTCCCTGGGCAGCGTCGAGGGCGCGGCAAACAGCGCGTCGAGGCGCGCGGCGAACTTCGCATCGCCACCGAAATGCGCGATCTGTCCGTAGAGGTCATGCTGGTTGAGGAAGGTCGTCTGCCAGCCATTGGCTTCGGTGTAGTCGTGGTAGCGCTTGATGTGGCCGAGCTGGATCGGGTCATAGGGCGTCAGCCAGCTGCCATCGGCGAGCTTGGGCCGCGCAAGGCCGATCGCCGGGTTGAGCACGTTGCGATAGTTCCGGCTGCGTTCGCGCAGGCGGGCGGCGTCGTCGGTCGCCCCGGCCTTCGCGGCGAGGGCGGCCATCGCCCAGTCGTCATAGGCATATTCCTGCGTCCGGCTGACCGACTCGTCGACCTGATCGGCGGGCAGATAGCCCCGCGCGATATAGGTGCCGCGCGCGCGGCTGTTGACGAGGTCGGGCGCCTTGGCGTCGAACGCGCGCGTGCGGATCGCGGGCCAGGCGGCTGCATAGTCCGCGTCGATGCCCTTGGCCGAGGCCTCCGCCATGATCGCGACCGAATGCCAGCCGATCATCGTGCCGGTCTCGACCCCCTGGAGCGGCCAGCAAGGCGGGCCATAGGCGCTTTGCTGCGTCTGGCGGACCAGGTCGCGGACGAGCGACCGCGCGCGATCGGGCGCGACCAGCGTCAGTAGCGGGTGGAGCGTCCGGTAGGTGTCCCAGGTCGAATAGGTGCTGTAGGCCTGTTCGCCCTTGGGCACGCTGTGGACCAGCCGGTCGAGCCCGACATAGCGGTCGTCGACATCCGAAAACAGCGTCGGCGCGAGCATCGCATGATAGAGCGCAGTCGCCATGACGACGCGCTGGTCGTCGCTGCCACCGTCGATCTTCACGGTCTTGAGGGCGTCGGCCCAGTCGCCGATCGCCTGACGCCGCGCCGCATCGAAGTCGCGTGAGGCCGAGGCGGCGAGGTTGGTCCGTGCGCCCGCCATGTCGACCGCGGAGACCGCGGTCCGCACGACGATCGGGGCGGAGCCCGCATCGTCGTAGTGCAATACCGCGCGCACGCGGTCGGCGGTCGCGATCGCGCCGTTGACGACTTGGTCGCCCGCATGGAGCGTGATCCGGTCCGGCTTGCGCGAGACCTGCATCGCGAAGTGGATGCGGCGCCCCTTGGCCCAGCGGAAGGTGCGGCGGCTGCCGATCAGGATGCCGTCCGATTCGAGCTCGATCCGGCTGTCGTCGATCAGCGGGCCTTCGCCCGGGCGGCTGTCGCGGTAATTGCCGAGGTCGATCAGGAGATGCCCGGGGCCGGCGGGAAAGCGGTGCCGCTGCCAGCCGACGCGCGCTTCGGCGGTGAGTTCGGAGCGAACGCCGTTGCCGAGCGTGCAGGCATAATAACCGGGCTCGGCACTCTCCTGTGCATAGGTCTGGCGATAGCCTTCGCCGGGCTTGTCGGGTGCGCCGGGGCGCAGCTTGACCGGGCCGCGGGCAGGCACGACGAGCACGTCCATCATGTCGGCGATGCCGGTGCCCGTCAGATGCGTGTGCGAAAAGCCCATGATCGACGGATCACCGTGATGATAGCCCGAGCAGTTCGCCCAGTTCTCCGTATCCGTGTCGGGACTGACCTGGACCATGCCGAACGGCACGGTCGCGCCGGGATAGGTATGGCCGTCGCCGCCGGTCCCGATCCACAGATCGGGCACCGCGCGCGACCGGCCGGCAAAGGCCGGCATCGCGCCGGTCAGCGCCAGCGCACCGGTCGAGCCGAGCAACGCGCGTCGCGTGAGCCTCATAACGGCGCCGCCAGCAGCGCGGGGCGGGTATCGGCAAGATGGACGAGCAGTTCCCCGAACAGTCCGTTCGTCCAGGCGAACCAGCTGCGCGTGAACTTGGTGGGATCGTCCTTGTCGAACGCCTCGTGCATGAAGCCGGTGTCGGCATCGGTGTCGCGCAGCATCCTGAGGCAGGTGCGGACGGTCGCATCGTCGGCACCGGCAAGCGCGCGGATGATCAGCGACATCGGCCAGATCTGGCCGAGCCCGACATGCGGGCCGCCGATCCCCTCGGCCTTGGTGCCCTTGAAGAAATAGGGATTGGCGTCGCTCCATGCCGCGTCGGAGGTGCGGCGCCACAGCGGGTCGGTGGCGGGAACGCAGCCCATATAGGCGAGCGCGGACAGCGACGGTACGTTGGCGTCGTCCATGAAGACCGCGTTGCCGAACCCGTCGACCTCATAGGCCCAGACTTCGCGGCCGTCGCGCAGCCGCATCTTGCCATGCGCGTTGAGCGCGGTCTCGACCTCGGCCGCGAGCGCGGTGGCATCGGCGGCGAGCGCGGTATCGTTGCGCGCCTCCTTCGCGACGACGGCCAGTTCGCGCAGCGTCGTCACCGCGAAGTGATTGGCCGGGATCAGATAGGGATAGAGGCAGGCATCGTCGGACGGACGAAAGCCGCACTGGATCAGGCCGTTCGGCTTGGCGGGATTGCCCCAGCCCTCGAGCGCCATCGTCTCGGTATTGCGGTTCGAGGCGCGCAGGAAGCTATAGGGTCCGCGGCCATCCTTGCGCTGCTGCTCGCGATAGGTGCGCAGGCTGGCGCGTGCTGCCTCCGCCCAGGTCGCGTCGAACGGGGTCGCGTCGCGCGTCGCCTGCCAATAGCCATAAGCGAGACGCATCGGGTAGCAGAGTGAGTCGATCTCCCATTTGCGCTCGGCAACACCCGGTTTCATCTCGGTCTGGTCGTGCAACGCCCAGCTCAGCTCGGTCTTCCCGGCGGGATCCTCGAGAAATGCGTTGGCATAGGGATCGAGCAGGATCGACCGCGACTGGCGGGCGATCAACCCGCGGAACACGGTGCGCAGCGCGGGATCGTTGCGGACGAGGTGGAGATAGGGGCGGAGCTGCGCCGAGCTGTCGCGTAGCCACAGGCAGGGAATGTCGCCGGTGATGACGAAGGCATCGGGCGCGCCCGCGATTGTCGACATCCGCACGGTCGTGTCGAGCGTGTTGGGATAGCAGTTGCCGAACATCCAGCGCAGCTTCGGATCGGCGATCCGGGCCGAGACGCGGGCGATCTCGCGTTCCACCGCCCGGCTCTTGAACAGACGGTCGGCGACGGCGGGGCGCTTGGAGGGCAGGTTCGGGCGGGCGGCAAAGGCAGGGGTGCCGACGAGCGCGAGCCCGCCGGCGATCAACGAACGGCGATCGATCATTTGGGCAGCCCCACCGCTGCGCCGGTGATCGTCAGGTCGGTCCATTGCCCCTCGCCGTCGCCGGGCTGGCCGCCGCCGACATAGAGGCGATAGGCGCCGGGCTGGATCGTCCGCGTGCCGTCGCGCGCGACGCTGCTCATCGAGCGGGGATCGAGCGCGAACGAGACGGTGCGCGACTGGCCGGGTTTGAGCGCGACGCGGTCGAAGCCGACGAGCTGGCGCTGGAGCACCGCGGTGGTCGCTCCGCCGCCGGTGGTCGCGGTCGGGACGAGATAGGCCTGAACGACCTCTTCGCCCGCGCGCGCGCCGGTGTTCGAGACCTTCGCCGCGAGCGTGAGAGGCTGGCCGGCCGCGACGGTGAGGCTGGGTTTTGCCGCGGCATAGCCGAAACTGGTATAGCTCAGCCCGTGGCCGAAGCCCCAGAGCGGCTTGCCGGTGAAGTAGCGATAGGTGCGCTCCTTCATCGTATAGTCGATGAAGGCGGGCAGGTCGCTGGCGGACTTGTAGACGGTGACGGGGAGGCGACCCGAAGGGTTGTTGAGCCCCGCGAGCGTCTCGGCGATCGCGGTGCCGCCGGCCTGGCCCGGATACCAGGCGGTCAGGATCGCGTCGGCGAGCGACGGATCGACCGTCACCGCGCTGCCGCTGGTCAGGACGAGGATGACGGGTTTGCCGGTCGCGCGCAGTGCTTTGAGCAGCGCCTGTTGCGCGAGCGGAAGCCCGATGTCGGTGCGGTCGCCGCCGACGAAGCCGGGTACGCTGACCGACAGCGCCTCGCCCTCGAGATCGGGCGACAGGCCCATCACCGCGACGACGACGTCTGAAGCGTTCGCGGCGGCGACAGCGGCGGCGAGCATCGGCGCGGCGGGCGGCGTCCAGAGCAGGCGGATACCCTCGTCGTCGCTGCGGTGATCGAGTTCGAGGCGGAAGACGGCGGGTTTGCCGTCGCTGGAGACCGGGATCTCGACGCGGCCCTTCTTGATCTCGCCGGCGGTGAGCTGGCGGTCGCCGATCCAGAGGCGTGCAACGTCATGGACCGAACAGTCTTTCCAGCACGCCGGGACGTCGATCACCAGCGTATAGTCACCCGCGGCGGGCGGGGTGAAGACACCCGACCAGCGGACGCCAAAGCTGCGGCCAAGCCCGGGCGCCGGACTGACGCGGTTGAGGTCCGCATCGATGCGGCGTTCGGTCCGCGTCAGCACCGGCGTGCCGCTGGTCGTCCCGGTACCTGCGAAATACTCCGCCTTCAGACCCTGTGGGAAGACGGTTTCGGGCACCACCACCGGCGCGCCGTCGGCGAGCACCGAGCCCTGTGCATAGCGGACATTGGTGGCGCCGAACTGCTTGCGGATACCGTCGAGCGGGGTGACCGGGGCGACGGCGGTGCCGTGGTAATTGCCCTGAAGAACGCCGATATCGTCAGCATTGGTGCCGATCACCGCGATCCGGCTGCCCGATTTGAGCGGCAGGCGGCTGGCATCGTTCTTGAGCACCACGATCGACTTGCGCGCCGCCTCGAGCGCGAGCGCACGGTGCGCGGGGGTGTCGACCTGATCGGTGCCGATCTTGCTCCACGGGCTGTCGGCGCCGAACGCGATGCCCAGCGCGCGGCGGGCGCGGAAGGCGCGCGTCAGCGCGGTGTCGACCTCGGCCTCGCTCACCAGGCCCTGGCGAACTGCGGCGGGGAGGCCGGCATAGGCGGTGCCGCAATTGAGATCGGTGCCGCCCCTGATTGCCGCTGCCGCTGCGCCGGGTGTGTCGAGCCGGTAGTGGTGATAGGTGCTTATATTGCCGACCGCGTCGCAATCCGAGACGGTGAAGCCGGTAAAGCCCCAGTCGCGCCGCAGCCGGTCGACCATCAGCGGCGACGACGCGCAGGCCGGAACGCCGTGGATCGAGTTGTACGCGCACATCAGCGAGAGCGCCTTGCCCTCGGTCACCGCCTGGCGGAAGGCGGGCAGGTAGGTAGCTTCCAGATCCTGCGGGCTGGGGTCGACGTCGAAACTGTCGCGCCCGGCCTCGGGGCCGCTGTGCACCGCGAAATGCTTCGGCGTGGCGACGACCTTGGGGTGGAGCGGGTCGGGGCCCTGGAGGCCGCCGATGAAGGCGACGCCGAGCCGCCCGGTCAGATACGGGTCCTCGCCATAGGTTTCCTGCCCGCGCCCCCAGCGCGGATCGCGGAAGATGTTGATGTTGGGCGACCAGATCGTCAGCCCCTCATAGATGCGGCGATCGGCATTGGCGGGCTTTGCATTGAAGCGCGCGCGTGCTTCGGTCGCGACGACGTCGCCGATCTTGCGGACGAGTGCCGGATCCCAGGTCGCGGCCATGCCGATCGCCTGCGGGAACACGGTCGCATGACCGTTGCGCGCGAGACCGTGCAGCCCCTCGTTCCACCAGTCATAGGCGGGCAGGCCGAGCTTCGCATCGGCGGGCGCGGTGCTCTGCAGCTGTGCGGCCTTTTCTTCCATCGACATGGTGGCGACCGCGGTGGCGACGGGATCGGCGGAGGCGAGCAGGAGCCAGATCATCGGGCAAGGGTCCTCAAGGTGAGCGCTTTGCGCAGTGTGGCAGGCGACGCGTCCGACGCAACGGCGACGGTCCGCGTCTCGCCCGGCAGAAGATCGAACCCGTCATCGGCGGGCTGCGCCGCCACGTCGCCGAAATCGAGCATGACCGCGCGGGCAAAGCGGCTGGCGGTGATCGTTGCGGTCGAGCCCGACCAGGTGACGCTCAGGCCCGGATCGGGATAGGCCATGTCCTTGGGCAGCGCGCGTTCGATGATCGCACGGCTGGCGACCGTGTCGCCGACGATCAGTTCGGCGACCGCATAGCTGGCCCCCGGCGCGGCACTGCCGAAAAGCGTCGCGTCGGGGAGCGTCGCGGCGAGCGTCGACGAGAGCGGCGGCAGCGTCGCGGGTGTGGTGGTATCGTTCAGCACGGTGCCCGCCATGTCCATTGCGCGCACCCGCCAGCGCGCGGCGATCGGCGTGGTCGCGTCGGAGATCAGCGAGATCCGCGTCGCGCCATCCTTGTGCTCCGCGGCGATTGCCTGGGGTGCGAAGAAGCGCCGCGCGGCATAGTTGAGCAACTTCCACTGGCCGTCATGATCGATGCTCGCCCAGCTGATCGAGGGCCAGACGTCGTTCAGCTGCCAGTAGAGCGAACCCATCGTCACCGGGCGGCAAGCACGGTGATGCAGCGCGGCGATGCGGATCGCCTCAGCCTGGTTGACCTGCGTCAGATAGACGAGATCGGCGAAATCCTTCGCCGGGCGCAGGCGATCGCGCAGATACATCAGCAGCCGCTCATTGCCCTCGCCGGCGAGGAACTTCTGATGGGCCTTCATCACCGGGGTGTCGGCGGCAAGCGGGTCCTTGCCCGCGAAGGCGCGGATCGTCGCGAGGTCCGGCATCGCCTGGAAGCCATATTCGGACATGAAGCGCGGGCAGCTGTCGAGATAGCGCTCGACCGGTTTCGATCCGGACCAGACATCCCAGAAATGGCGATCGCCATTCTTGTCGGTGTCGGTCGGGCCCTCATAATCGGTCGAGGGGGACCCCGGCCAATAAGGCGTGCCGGGCGAATATTTCGTCACCGCCTGGCGCAGCACGCGGTCGAACAGCACGGCCATGCCCGCGCCGATCCGCTCCTGCTCGTCCGCGCCGACCGCCTTCTTGAACGCCTTGCGATCGGACCAGTTCTCCCAGCCCGACAGCACTTCGTTGCCGCCGGCCCAGATCACGACCGAGGGATGCGAGCCGATCCGGGCGACCTGCTGCTCGGCCTCGATCCGGACATTCTCGCGGAACGCGGCATCGGGCGGCGTGACGCTGCCGCCGAACATGAAGTCCTGCCACACCATCAGCCCCATGCGGTCGGCCAAGTCGTAGAACGCGTCGTCGAGATAATAGCCGCCGCCCCAGACGCGGATCATGTTCATGTTGGCGTCCGCCGCACCCTTCAGGATCGTCTGCATATAGGCGGGGGTGACGCGCGACGGGAACATGTCGAACGGGATGAGGTTCGCGCCCTTGGCGAAGATCGGCGTGCCGTTGACCTTGAAGCCGAAGCTGCCGTCCTTGCGGATCAGTTCGACCGTGCGCAGGCCGATCCGCCGCGTGACGCTGTCCTCTGCGGTCGCTTGCGCGCCGGCGAGCGAGGCGGTGACGGTATAGAGCGGCTGCGCGCCATAGCCGATCGGCTGCCAGCGCTGCGGCGCGGCGATCGTCAGCGGGAGCGAAACGCTGTTGCTCCCGGCGGCGAGCGTGACGCTGCGGTCGACCGTGACGGTCTTGCCGTCGGGCCCTGTGACTACGGCGCGCACGGTCGTGCGACCGGGCGTGTCGGCGACGATGTCGAGCTTCGCCGCGATCCGCGCCTCGGCGTCGCTCAGATCCTCCTGCTCGACCCGGAACGTCTCGATCCGCGCCTCGTCCCAGATTTCGAGACGGACCGGACGCCAGATGCCGATATTGACGATCCGGGGACCCCAGTCCCAGCTGTAATGATATTTGGGTTTGCGAATATAAGGCGAGGTCTGCTTGCCCTTGGGCTCGTCGCCGAACGCGCTGTCATATTCGCCGGGAAGCGGATGCTTCTCGGCGAGCACCATCGGCTGGAGTGTGCGGATCGGCGAGGCGATCGTCACCAGAACCTCGTTGCGGCCAGCCTTCAACGCCGATTTCGCGTCCACCCGCCAGCGACGGTGCGCGTTGTCGGTCTTCAGCAGCGTCGTGCCGTTGACGGTGACGGTCGCAAAGGTGTCGAGACCGTCGAATACGAGATCGAGATGGTCGCGCGCGAGCATCGCCGGCGTGACGTCGAGCACGCGGCGGAACTGCCACCGGGTCAGCCCGGCCCACTGGATCGCCGCCTCGTTCATGCCCTTGTAGGGATCGGGGACGCGGCGCGCGGAGATCAGGTCCTGCTGGACCGATCCCGGCACGGTGGCCGCGAGCCATTTCGCCTCGCGCTTGTGCGCGGCGACCGCGCTCGTGTCGGTCGGATCGATCCGGACCTGCCAGTCGCGGTCGAGCGTGACCACCGTCTTCGGGGCCGAGATCGCGGGCGAGGCGAGTGCGAGGAGAGGGAGTAGGAACCAGCGACGCATCAGCGTGTCTCCGTGAGTTGCATCCGCTCGACCGCATAATAGGGATCGGACGTTGGGGAGGTGAATTGCAGGCAAATGTCGCGGTCGCCGGTCAGCGCGGGCAGGCGGCCCTTGACGCTGAACCGGGTGGCGGCAGTTGCCGGATCGGGGAGCGGGAAGGTGCCGGCGACGACGGGCTTGGCACCCGCCACTGTGCAGCCGACGAGCACGATCAACTCGCCGTGCGGGGTGACGTTATAGTGCCGGCGCAGCTTGGTATCTTCATGCGCGAGCGCATAATGACGCGGCAGTCGTGCGATATCGATCGTGAAGCCCTTGGCGATATCCATCGGCGCGGCGGGATAGGCGGTGCACAGGTCGAACAGGTCGATATTGTAGACCGGTGCATTTGCCTGCGCCTCGGGCGTCAGCGGCACGCGTAGCGCGAGCGATCCCTTGGGACAGGCGACCATGTCGGAGGCAGTGCGCGTCAGCAGTGCCTGACGGCCGGTATCGAACAGGCGTGGCTCGGCGATCTGCTGGCCGGCGGCGTCAAACGCGGCGGCGCGGATTTTGACCCCGGCTTTGATCGACAGCGGCGCCGTATAGGCGGGCGACCGCGGGCCGGGGGCCTTGCCGTCGAGTGTGTAGCGGATCGTGCCATAGGGCGCCTGCGTCGCCAGCGAGACCTTGGCGTTTTTGGTGCGCAACGCATCGCCGCGTGTGCCGGCGAGCGTATAGCCGACTGCGAACGCGCTGTCCGCGACCTGCATGCCGGAGGTGCGCCAGCGGCCGATCTGCGGCTGGACCCGCTCAAGGAAACTGCCGAAGTCGCGCTTGTCCTTGCCCGACCAGGTGATCTCGGCGAGCGCGGCGGCGCGTGGGAAGATCAGATGCTGCATCTGATAGGGCGTGACGATATATTCGCTCCACAGATTGCCCTGTGCACCGAGCACGTGATGCGCCTTGTCGGCGGGGATCCCCGCGGGCATCGGCTCATAGTTGTACACGGTCTCGAGCGACTGGATGTCGATCCGCCCCGGCGGTTCGTCGTTGCGATCGCTTTGCAGGCTGTTGAGGTAGAGCGTCGGTGCAGGCGAAAGGACGACGTCGTGGTTCTGGTTCGCGGCCTCGACCGCGCCCTTCTCGCCACGCCACGACATCACCGATGCGGAGGCGGGGAGGCCGCCTTCGAGGATTTCGTCCCAGCCGATCAGGCGGCGGCCCTTGCTGGCAAGATATTCGCCGAACTGGTCGATCATCCAGCTCTGCAGCCCGTTCTCGTCCTTGATCCCGAGCTTTACCATCTGCGCCTGGACTTCGGGACTGCGTTCCCACTGATCCTTGACCGCCTCGTCGCCGCCGAGATGGACATAGGTGCCGGGGAAGACCGCCATGATCTCGTCGAGCACCGTCTTGACGAAGGCGATGCCCTTGGGGCCGGGATTGAAGAGATAGGGGTTCACGCCCCAGTCGCTGCTGACCTTCGGCGTGTCGCCAAGGACGCCGAGGTCGGGATACGCGGCGACGAGCGCCTGGGCGTGGCCGGGCAGGTCGATCTCGGGGACGATGACGATGCCGCGCTCGGTTGCATAGGCGACGAGCTTGCGCAGCTCGTCCTGCGTGTAGAAGCCGCCGACCTCCGTGCCAGGCGCCTCGCCGGTCGAGGGGGACGTCCGGACGCTGCCGATCGCGGTCAGCCGGGGATAGGCCTTGACCTCGAACCGCCAGCCCTGATCGTCGGTGAGGTGGAGATGGAGCGTGTTGAGCTTCACCGACGCCATCTGGTCGACGATCGCATAGAGCGAGGGCAGCGACTGGAAATGCCGTGCGGTGTCGATCATCAGCCCGCGCCAACCGAAGCGGGGGGCATCGTCGATCGTGACCGCTGGGATCCGGACGGGCTGGCCGAAGGCGCGATCGGGGCTGATCAGCTGCGCCAGCGTCATCGCGCCATAGACGAGCCCGGCATCGCCCGACGCCGCGATCCGCACGCCGGACGCATCGACCGTCAGACGATAGGCTTCCGCGCCCTTGATCGCCGCGTCGCGATCGATGCGGATCACGCCGCGCGCGCCGGTTGCCAGCGTCAGGCCGCGTTCGGTCTTCACATGGGCGAGGAGCAGACGGGCGGCGGCGGTGGTGCCGGCATCGCCGGGATCGGCGGACACCGTGCTGCCCGCCGCGATCGTCACGGCGCCGGTCCCGCGCGTCATCGCTGCGGGTTGCGGGACGAGCGGCAGGCGGTCCTGCGCATCGGCCACGCCGGTGGTGCCGAGCATCATGCCGGTCGCGATGAGCGCGCATCCGAAACGGGGGGGTGCGTTTGACCGCATGATTTCTGCTCCCGGTAACCGGCTCCTCACGGCCGCTGGTCGGGGAATGTAACCAATATAGGTCCAGACACAAGCCGTTGATTGGGCGGCGTCCCGAAAGCAGGTCCCGAGTCGCCGCAAAGTTTGCCAGTGTTTCAGCCGATCTGGTCGCATCGACCCGTTTTGGACGGAAATACCAATATAATCCTTGGCGCCGGTCTGGTTGCCGCGCGGCTGTGCTTTGGCTATCCTCCCGCGCCAGGACAGGGTGTGGCGCGCTTCGGGCTGCCAGTCAAAGGGGGGTACATGGCGTTTTCCGATGATATCGGACGCTTTCGCAAGGGCAATCCGTCGCCGCTCTATCTTCAGTTGCAGGATCTGATCCGCAACGCGATCGGCGAGAAGCTGCTCGTCCAGGGCAATGCGATCCCCGCCGAACGCGATCTGGCGATCGAATATGACGTCTCGCGCATCACCGTGCGCAAGGCGATCGGCGGGCTCGTCGAGGAAGGACTGCTGACGCGGCGCCGGGGTGCAGGCACGTTCGTCGCCGGCCGCGTCGAAAAGAGCTTCTCGAAACTGTCGTCGTTCAGCGAGGACATGGCGGCACGCGGCCGGACATCGAGCAGCACCTGGATCTCGCGATCGGCGGGCCAGGTGAACCCCGAAGAGGCGATGGCGCTCGGCCTGTCGCCGGGGGCGCCGGTGTTCCGCTTCAACCGCATCCGCTATGCCGACGAGGAGGCGATGGCGCTCGAATTCTCGACCATCGCGGGCTATTGCCTGACCTCGGTCGATGGCGTGACGGACTCGCTCTATGCCGCGCTCGAAGCGGCGGGGAGCCGACCGGTGCGCGCATTGCAGCGGCTGCGGGCGGTGCCGTTCGGGGGCGAGCATGCGCGGATGCTGGGGGTCGATGCCGGTCATGCCGGGCTGCTGATCGAACGCCGCGGCTTCCTGCGCGACGGACGCGCGGCTGAATTCACGCGCTCCTATTACCGCGGCGACGCCTATGACTTCGTCGCCGAACTGGCCGACATCTGATCCGTTACACCGAAAGACTGCTATGAACCGACGCCAGCTCCTCATCGGCACGGCGGGCACCGGTGTCGGCGTCGTCGTCCGCCCGACCGACGCCTTTGCCGCTGCCGGGGCTGGCCCAGGCCGGCAGGCAGGCGAGGCCGGCGGGTTGCCGATGCCCGCGCCGTCGCGGACTCTGCCGCCTGCGATGCATGTTCAGGACCCGTCCTGCACCCGGATCGAACGCGGCTGGGTGTTTCATGAAGGCGATGTCGCGACGCCCGCGCCCGAAGGGCATAATGCGACCTATCTGAGCGTGAAGGCGGGCAATGCGCTCGGCGCCGCGGCGATGGCGTTCGACGATTCGGACTGGACGCCGGTCCGGTTGCCGCATGACTGGGCGTCCGCGCAGCCGTTCGAGCGCGATGCGAATATCTCGCAGGGCTATCGCCGGCGCGGGATCGGCTGGTACCGGCGGACGCTGCGGCTGGAGGCGGACGATCGCGGCAAGACGATCGCGCTGCGGTTCGACGGGATCGCGAGCAACGCGACGATCTGGGTCAATGGCAGCGTCGTCGCGCACAACTGGTCCGCCTATAACAGCGTCGAGATCGACCTGACCCCGTTCGCCCGGTTCGGCGACGATCTGAACATGATCGTCGTGCGCGTCGACGCGACCGCGATGGAAGGCTGGTGGTATGAAGGCGCCGGCCTGTACCGCCACGTCTGGCTGATCCGGCGTGCGCCGGTCGCGATCGTCACCGACGGCGTGCACTGCGATCCGCGACGCGACGGGACGGGGGGCTGGCATGTGCCGGTCGCGGTAACGATCGGCAGCATCGCCCGCGCTGCGGTCGGCGTGACGATCGAGACGATCCTGCTCGACCCGGACGGCAAGCCGGTCACAACGGCGCGCGCGGCGGCGAGCGTCGCGCCGCTCGATCCGGTGGTGGCGACGCTGACGATGCCGGTGACGGCGCCCCGCTTGTGGTCGATCGAGACCCCGACGCTTTATACCGTTCTGACGCGCGTGATGCGCGACGGCAGCGTCATTGACGAGCGGCGGACACGCGTGGGGTTCCGGACGATCCGCTTCGATGCGGACAGGGGCTTCTTCCTGAACGCTCAGCCGGTGAAGCTGAAGGGCGTGTGCCTGCATCAGGATCATGCGGGTGTCGGGACCGCGATCCCCGACGCGCTGGTCCGCTGGCGGCTCGAGCGGCTGAAGGCGATGGGCTGCAACGCGATCCGCTGTTCGCACAATGCCCCGGCGGCCGAGTTGCTCGACCTGTGCGATGAGATGGGGTTGATCGTGATGGACGAGAACCGCCAGTTCAACCCCGCGCCCGACTATATGGCGCAACTCGAATGGATGGTGCGGCGCGATCGCAACCATCCAAGCGTGATTCTGTGGTCGGTGTTCAACGAGGAGCCGATGCAGGGGACAGAGGCCGGCGTCGAAATGCTCCGCCGGATGGTCCATGCGACGCATGCGCTCGACGACAGCCGCCCGGTGACCGCGGCGATGAACGGCGCCTTTTTCGATCCCGTCAACGTCTCGAGCGAAATCGATGTCACGGGGTTCAACTATTATCAGGGCGATTATGATCGCTTTCACCAGCTCAACCCGACCAAGCCGATCACGAGCTCGGAGGATACGAGCGCCTATGAGACGCGTGGGACCTTTGCCAGCGACCCGGCGCGGCATGTCCAGTCGTCCTATGACGTCGAGGCGGCAAGCTGGGGGGACACGCATCGCGGCACCTGGAAGAAGATTGCCGAGCGGCCGTTCGTCGCGGGTGGCTTCGTGTGGACGGGGTTCGATTATCATGGTGAGCCAACCCCGCATGAATGGCCGACGATCTCGAGCTTCTTCGGGATCCTCGACCTGTGCGGTTTTCCCAAGACCGCGTTCGACATCCACCGCGCGCACTGGGTCGATGCCGCGCCGGTGGTGAGCATCACCCCGCACTGGACCTGGCCGGGGCGGGACGGACAGCCGGTCACGCTGCTGGTGATGAGCAATGCCGAGCGCGTCGAGGTCCGGCTGAACGGCCGGGTCGTCGGCGAGGCGGCGGTCGACCGGATCATGGGGAATGAATTCGTCGTGCCCTATGCCCCCGGGCGGATCGAGGTGATCGCGCGGCGCGGCGGTTCGCCGGTGGCGCGCGCGGCGCATGAGACCGCCGGTCCGCCGGTCGCGCTGCGGCTGACGCCGGCGCGGACGGTGATGGCGGGTGATGGCGAGGATGCGCAGCCGGTGACGATCGATGCGCTCGATGCGGCAGGACGCCATGTGCCGACCGCCAACCTGCCGACGCGGTTCGCGGTCGAGGGGGCGGCGATCATCGGGATCGGCAATGGCGATCCGAACAGCCATGAGAGCGAGAAGGGCAATGCCCGATCGCTGTTCAACGGCCTTGCGCAGGTCATCGTCCAGGCGGGCGAGGGGCGGGGGCGGATCGTGATGACCGCGACCGCGCGGGGCCTCAAGCCGGCGCGGCTGACGATCGATCGCGCGGGTCTCGCAGCGCCTGCGCAGGTTGCCGTGACGCTAGCTGCGATGGCGATCCGCGAGTGGCGGCGTTCGCCAGCGATGGCGACGCGGCCCGATCCTGCGTTAGCGCCGGTCGATGGCGACAATAACAGCTGGGCGTTCGTGCGCAGCGGGACGCCGGTCGACCCGGATCGTGCGGGCCGCTGGCGCATCTATCGCACGACGGTCACGCCGTGGCGGCGGGTTGCGCAGGAGGGGGGCGTGATCCGCTTCGCCGGGATTGCCGGGCGTGCGGAGCTATGGGTCGACGGCACGCGGGCCGCGGTCAAGGACGCCGCATCGGTCGGACCGTTGGAGGCGGCGGTGCCGCCGGGCGGCGGCGGGCGAACGATCGCGGTGCTGGTCGAGGCGGCGCCGGGCGGCGCGTCCGGGCTCGTCGGCGGCGTGACGCTCGAGCCGCGCGCACGATAACAGGGGCGGTGCCGTGCCGCCCGTCCCCCGGCCGATGCCGCAGGGACGGGCGGAGTGGGCCTCAGGCGGGCGTGCGGATCAGCGTCGCGAGCGTCGCATCGGTCCCGAGCAGGTGCAACTGACCGGCAGCGGGGCGTGCGGTGGCGCGGAGCCCGAGCCGTGCAAGCCGCGGTTCGTCGATCGCCGCAGCGTCGGCCAGTTCGATCCGCACCCGACCGGGGTGGCGGCTCGCAGCGACGATATTGCCCTCGCCCCCAAGTGCGGCAAAGGCCGCGTCCGACAGCCGCACCGCGGTGGTGTCTGGAACGGGTGCGGCAGTCGCGGCGGGCGCAGCGCTGGCGACAATTGCAGGACCGCCCAAGGCGAGCGCATCGCGGATCTCGACCGCGACCACATCCGCAATCGGGCCAAGCACGACCTGCAACGCGGCGTTTGACGGGCGCAGGATACCACGTGCACCGAGCGCCTTGAGAGCCGCGTCGTCGACCGCGGACTGATCGACGACGATCAGACGCAGCCGCGTGGTGCAGGCGCTGACCGTGGTCAGGTTCGCGCCGCCGCCAAGCGCCTGTGCAAATGCCGCGCCACGACCGCCTGCTACCGGTGCGGCAGCCGCAACGCTGGCCTCTGCTTCCCGGCCTGGGGTGGCGAGGTCGAACTTGCGGATGAAGAAGCGGAACAGCCCGTAATAGAGCGCGAAATAAACCGCACCGACGGGGAGCAGCAGCAGCGGCCGCGTCGCCTTGCCATAGTTGAGGACATAGTCGAGCAGCCCCGCCGAGAAGCCGAAGCCGAGCTTCACGCCCAGCGCGTTCATCAACGCCATCGACAGCCCGGTCAGCACCGCATGGACCGCATAGAGCAGCGGTGCGAGGAACATGAAGCTGAACTCGATCGGCTCGGTCACGCCGGTCAGCGCGGAGGTCAGCGCCAGGCTGAACAACATGCCGCCGACCGCCTTGCGCCGTTCGGGAAGCGCGGCGTGGTACATGGCGAGACACGCGGCGGGCAGGCCGAACATCATGACCGGGAAGAACCCCGCCATGAACGCGCCGGCATCCGGATCGCCCGCGAAGAAGCGCCGCAGATCGCCGGTCGTACCGTGATAATCGCCCGCGACGAACCAGACGATGTTGTTGACCAGATGATGCAGCCCGGTGACGAGCAACAGCCGGTTGAACAGGCCGAACAGGAACAGGCCGATCGCACCGCTGCCGCTGACCGCCAGGCTAAGCTGATCGACGCCCGCGTTCAGGATACCGAAGCCCGCTCCGAAGATCACCGCAAAGACGAGCCCTGCGACCCCACTGACGATCGGAACGAACCGACGCCCGCCGAAAAAGGCGAGATATTCCGGCAATTTGATCGCCGAGTACCGGTTGTAGAGCAGCCCGCCGGCGAGCCCGGACAGGATCCCGATCGGCACGTCGAGCCGCGCGATCGCCTTGGCCTTCCAGGCTGCGGCGACAATCTCAAGCGTCGGAGTCGCTATCCCCGCGACGACGTCGGCGGGGACGGCGAGGAACACCTTGCCCGCTTCGGTCGCGACGAGGAAGCACACGACACCCGCGAGACAGGCCGCCCCATTGCCGTCGCGTGCGAAGCCGGTCGCGACGCCGATCGCGAACAACAGCCCGAGATGCGAGAAGATCGCGTCCCCGGCCGCGCTCAGGAACGCGATGTCGAGCAGGTCGGGCTGGCCGAGCCGCAGCAACAGGCCGGCGATCGGCAGCACCGCGATCGGCAGCATGAGCGCACGGCCGAGCGGCTGCAGGGCTTCGAGTATCGACTTCATGCGGCAAACTCCCGGGCAAGCGTTCGAACTTGGGCGGCGGAGGTGCAGGCGAGGCACGCGGTCGCGTGCGCGCGGCAGGCCTCCATGCCGAGCGTGGCGACCAGCGCCTTGATCTCCGGAATGATCGCTGGCGCGCAGGAGAGTTCGGTGACGCCGAGGCCGATCAGGATCGGCACGGCAAGCGGTTCGGAGGCCAGCCCCCCGCAGACGCCGGTCCAGCGCCCATGGACCGCGCCACCCTTGCAGGTCTGCGCGATGAGGCGGAGGACGGCGGGGTGGAGCCCGTCGATACCCGGCGCGACCGCCGGATTGCCGCGGTCCATCGCCAGCGTATATTGGGTCAGATCATTGGTGCCGACCGACAGGAAGTCCGCCTCGCTGGCGATCAGGTCCGCGGTCACCGCCGCGGCGGGGGTCTCGATCATGACGCCGACCGGGACGCGATCTGGCAGATCGAGCTCGGCGGCAATCCGGTCGACCGCGGCACGGACTGCGCGCAGCTCGTCGAGGCTGGCGATCATCGGCACCATGATCCGGCACTGACCCGTGGGACGGACTGACAGGATCGCGCGGACCTGATCCTCGAGCATCTGCGGATAGGCGAGCCCGACGCGGATGCCGCGCAGGCCCAGCGCTGGATTTTCCTCGGCATCCATCGGCAGATAGGGCGCGGGCTTGTCGCCGCCGATATCGAGCAGCCGGACGATCAACGGCCGACCGTCGAGCGCGTCGGCGATCGCCTGATAGTCGGCGGTCTGTTCAGCGACGCTCGGCGCGGACTCGCGTTCGAGGAACAGGAATTCGGTGCGGAGAAGGCCGGAGCCCTCCGCACCGTTGTCGCGCGCGAGACGGGCATCGCCGATCGATCCGAGATTGGCGAACGCCTCGATCCGCGTCCCGTCGGCCATGCGGCAGAGTTCGCCGGCGCGCGCGAGCATGTCGGCGCGGCGCATCTCGGCTTGGGCGAGCCGGACCTGCGCGGCAACAAGCGTGTCCCCATCGGGATCGACGCGCATGAGCCCTTCGCTCGCCTCGAGGATGACGGGCGTGCCGTCCGCCAGCGGGGCAAGCGCGGGGCCGATCGCGACCAGAGCGGGCAGGCCGATCGTCGCGGCGAGGATGGCGACATGCGACGTCGGCCCACCGCGCGCGACGCACAGGCCGATCACCGTCGCGCGGTCGAGCGCGAGAATGTCCGATGGCAGCAGGTCGTCGGCGAGCAGGATCGTCTCAGGCGGAAAGACCGGGACGGTCGTCTCAACGCCTTCGAGGACCGCCAACAGCTGGCGTTCGAGGTCGAGCATGTCGTCCGCGCGCTCGGCGAGCCGTGCATCGGAGCCGGCACGCATCGCGTCGGCAAGCGGACGGATCGTGGCGCGCCAGGCGTGGCCCGCGCTCCTGCCCGCGGCGATCTGCGACTGCGTCCCGTCGCGGAGCACGGGATCGTCGAGCATCGCCGCATGCGCCTCGACGATCGCCTTCTGCGCGCCCGCGCTGTGGCGGGTCTGCTCGGCAAGCCGCGCGGCGAGCGTCGTGATCGCGCTCGCGAACCGCTCATTCTCGACGGCGATGCCCTGGCCCTGTTCGGGAACCGCGATCTCGGCATGACGGAACCAGCGCGCCTTGCCGACCGCGAGGCCCGGTGCAGCGGTCACGCCGAGCAGTGCGCCGTCGATCGCCGCACGCACCGGGCTGGCTGCTGCCGGGGCCGGGGCGGGTGCCGGAGCGGCCTCGTCCATGCCGCTGAGGATCAGCGCGGCAATCGCGTCGAGCGCGTCGGCGGCGTCGGGGCCCCTCGCACCCAGCGTGATCGGGTCGTTGTACCGCACCCCGAGCGCGAGCAGCCCGATCGGGCTGAGGATGCTGGACGTGTTCGCATCGCGCGTGACCGTGACGTCCGCGGTATAGCGTTTCGCGAGCGCCCCGAGCCGCGCGGCGGGGCGCGCGTGGATCCCGTGTGCGAGCGGCACGGTGATCGTCCGCGTCAGGATGTCGCCCGCGTCCGCGCCTCCTGCGGCGGCGTCGGGCCGGATGTCGGCAATCGGTTCGATCGTCATCAGCGGGTCGCCGAGCGCGACCTGCCGGTCGGTCGTGCACTGCGTGATGGCGAACCGGTCGGGATTGACGACGATGATCGGCGTGACGACGGCACGTGCCTCGCGGACGAGCAGGTCGAGATCGAAGCGGATCAGCGGCGCACCCATGACCACCCTGTCGCCGACCGCGACGCAGGGCGAGAAGCCCCGACCACCGAGCGCGACGGTATCGAGCCCGATATGGATCAGGATCTCCGCGCCTTCCGCGGTGCGCAACGTGATCGCATGGCCGCTGTCGAGCAGCGTCAGCACGGTCGCGTCACAGGGCGCGTAGAGCCCGTCGCCGGTCGGATCGATCGCGACGCCGTCCCCCAGCATGCGGTCGGCGAAGACCGCGTCGGGGACCTGGTCGATGGGCAGCGCCCAACCTCGCATCGGCGCGCTCAGGAGGATGGGAGCCATGGGATCGTCCTTGGTGCCGTAAGGGGGGTAAAGCGGGGCGCGGTCAGGCGGACGGAACGCCGCCGAACCAGGTGCCCAGGGGGTGGAGATCGTGCGTCAGCCGCACCCAGTCGGCGCGCTGCCCGGGGGCAAGCGCCCCGCGCGTGTCCGACAGGCCTAGAAACGCAGCCGGATAGGTCGATGCCATCGCGGCGGCGACTTCGGGCGCGAGGTCGAGCCGTGCGACCGCATTGCGGACTGCACCGGTCATGTCGAGGTCCGACCCCGCCAGCGTGCCGTCCGCGCCGACGCAGCGGCCATCTTCGACATGGATCGGCCGCCCCTGGATCGTGAAGGACTTGTCCGCCGCGCCGACACAGGGCATCGCGTCCGAGACGAGCATGAACCGGTCATGCGGGCGGCTGCGCAATGCGATCCGCAACGCGGCGTCATCGACGTGAAAGCCGTCGACGATGATCCCGCAATAGACCGACTGGTCGTCGAGCGCTGCGCCGACCACGCCGGGCGCGCGGTGGATCAGCGGCGACATCGCGTTGAACAGATGGGTGACGCCGGTGATGCCCGCAGCGATGCCCGCGGCGGCGGTTGCATAGCTCGCATCGCTGTGACCGATGCTGACCAGCACTCCGGCGGCGGTGAGCGCGGCGACCTGATCGGCGGTGACGCGTTCGGGCGCGAGCGTCAGCATGACTCGGCCGCGACGGGGACGCGTCATCAATTCCATCAGATCGTCGTCGAGATCTTGGAAGCGCGACGCATCATGAATGCCCTTGCGGACCGCACTGATGACCGGACCCTCGACATGAATGCCGACCACGCCCGGCACGCCGGCGTCGATCGCGGCGTCAACCGCATCGAGCGCGCGCGCGATCACGTCGGGTGTGTCGCTGATCAGCGTGACCATGAAGGCAGTCGTGCCGTAGCGGGCATGCGCCGCACCGATGGCGGCGATCCCCTCGACCGTGGTGGCATCGTTGAACAGCACGCCGCCGCCGCCATTGACCTGCGTGTCGACGAAGCCGGGCATGATCCAGCCCCCGTCGAGGTCGATCGTCTCCACGGCCGTGCCCGTAGCGGGCGCTGCGTCGAGGCTGACGATCCGGCCGTCTTCGACGACCAGCGTCGCGTCGGTGAGGACAGCGGCCGGCGTGACGATATGGCCGTTGGAAAACCGGAAAGTCGTCATAGCGTGCGCGTGACCTTGGCAAGATGCGAGGGCGCGTCGGGATCGAACCCGCGCGCCACGGAAAGGGCGTTGACGAGCTTGTAGAAGCTCTGGACCATCAGGACCGGCTCAATCGCCGGATGCGCGGTGAGCGCGGGCAGCGTCGCGTCGCCGGCCTGCGCGTCGCGTGCGGCATCGGCCAGCAGGACGCAGGCGCCGCGCCCCGCAAACTCGGCCGCGGCGTCGCGCACGCCGTCGCCGGCCGCGTCGGAGGTCGCGAGCGCGAGCAGGGGAAAACCGTCCTCGACGAGCTGCATCGGGCCGTGGCGCACCTCGGCCGAGCTGAAGCTTTCGGCGTGAAGCGCGCAGGTTTCCTTCATCTTCAGCGCCGCCTCATTGGCGATGCCGAAGCCCGGGCCGCGCGCGATGACGAAGAGGTTGGTAGCAGTGCGCAACGGCTCGATCGCGCTAGACCAGTCGAGCGCCCAGGCGCGCTCCAGATCGGCGGGAAGTGCCGCCACCGCGCCGCGCAACGCATCGTCGTCGGCCCATTCCGCGGTGAGTGCCGCCAGTGCCGCGAGCGCGCAGATATAGGATTTGGTCGCAGCGACCGAGCGCTCGGGACCGGCCTTGAGCGCGATCAGCGTGTCGGCGGCAGCGGCGAGCGGCGACGTCTCGTCATTGACCAGCGCGACGACATGCGCGCCGCCCGCTTTCATCGAAGCGACGGTTGCGAGCAGATCGGGGCTGCGGCCGCTTTGCGAGATGGCGATGCAAAGCGTCGTCTGCGCGGAAAGCTCTGCGTCGTACAACGACACGACCGAGGGGGCGGCGGCCGCGACCGGGATGCCGGTCTTCGTCCAGATCAGGTATTTGCCGTAAACCGCAGCGTGATCGGACGATCCGCGGGCGCAGGTCACGACCACCGCGGGCGGTGCGGCCCGCAGCTTCGCGCCGAGCGTCGCAAAGGCTTCGGCATTGGCCGCGAGCAGCCGGGCAACCGCGGCACCCGATTCCGCCGCTTCGCTGAACATCAGCGTGGCTTCCGGGTCGCGTGCCGCCAAGGGGGCGGGGGGGGCGTTGGTCATGACAGCTCGCTCTCAGGATCTTGCACGGTGACCGTATGGCGGCCTTCGTCGTTGGATTATGCCAAGCGTAAGTTATAGATTGGTCTTATTCAAGCGTGTGTTTCTGCGTAAGCATATGCGACAGCTGGCGGATGCGGTCCGTACTGGTCGCGGTGCGGTTCGGCGCGGCGAAACCGAATCGCACGTCCACCGGGTCGGCACCGCCGGCGATCGGCTGACGGCACGACGCGTGGACTTCGGTGATGCCGGTGCGCAGCAGTGCAGGCAGTGATTGCGGGGACACGCCGCTGCCCGCGAGGATGATGATGCGTCCGGCGGCTTGGCGATGCAGGTCGGCCACTGCCTCGACCCCGTCGATTGCCCTGGGCGTCCCACCCGAAGTGAGGACCCGGTCGAAGCCGAGTTCGATCGCGGTGTCGAGGGCGGTGCCAAGATCGGAACACACGTCGAAGGCGCGGTGCAGCGTCAGCGACAGCGGTCTGCCGCGTTCGCTGCCGAGCGTCCGTGCGTGCGCGATCAGCATGGCCAAGGTTGTCGCATCGAGCCGGTGGTCGGCCAGGGTTGCTCCGATCACGATGCCCGCGAGACCGGCGTGCGCAGCGGTGACGATATCGTCGGCGATCAACGCGATCTCACGCGGGGTGTAGGCGAAGCCGCCCTCACGCGGGCGTACGAGCAGGTGCGCGGGGAGGGGCGCCTGCGCCGCCGCGCGGATCAGCGACGCAGGCGGCGTCAAGCCACCGACCGCGAGCGCGGCGCACAGCTCGATCCGGTCGGCGCCGCCCTCCACCGCGGCATCGATGCCGTCGAGATCCTCGACACAGACTTCGAGCGTCATGGCGTCGCGCATCATGCGGTCAGCTCGCGAACAAGCTGCGCGCCTTCAGCACCGTGGTGCCGCCGCGCGCGTCGGTGACGGCGTAGGTAAAGCCCGGCAGCAGGCAGAAGGCTCCGACCGCGCCCTTCGTATCGAGCGCGAGGAAGCCGACCTGCACGCCGCGTATCGCGTCGCCGCGCAGCCGCGCGATATGGCGGACCACCTCTTCGCAGGCTTGTTGCGGTGACGCGCCCGCGCGCATCGATGCGACGACGCGCGCCGACCCTGCGACACGCGTGACCTCCTCGCCCAGCCCGGTCGAGGTCGCGCCGCCGACGCCTGCCTCGACATAGAGTCCCGATCCGACCTGCGGCGAATCGCCGACCCGGCCGCGCATCTTGAACGCCATGCCCGATGTGGTGCAGGCGCCGGCCATCCGCCCCGTCGGGTCGCGCATCAGCAGGCCGATCGTGTCATGGTCGAGCGCGCCACCGGGCGTCCGTGTGATGCGGTTCTCGCTATTGGCTTCGGGGCGATAATCCGCGGTCTTCAGCCAGTCGCGCCACGCCTTTTCCGCCTCGGGCGTCAGCAACGACTGTTGCTTAAAGCCCTGGTCACGCGCGAACCGCGTCGCGCCTTCGCCGACGAGCATGGTGTGCGGTGTCCGCTCCATCACCCGCCGCGCGACGGAGATCGCGTGCATCGTGTTCTCGAGCGCTGCGACTGCGCCGACGCCGCCCGCATCATCCATGATGACCGCATCGAGCGTGACATGGCCGTCGCGGTCGGGATAGCCCGAATAGCCGACGCTGTGATTGTCCGGATCGGCTTCGGGGACCATCGCGCCGGCCTCGACCGAATCGATCAGCGATCCGCCGGCGCTCCTGCGGGCAAAGGCTGCGGCATTGGCTGCAGCACCGAAATCCCAGGTCGACACGATCAGCGCAGGCGCAGGGGCGCCGGTTGCGGCGCGCGCGCGGGCGATCGGCGCAACAAAGGGCAGGGCCGCTCCAATACCACCAAACGCGGTCAGCAACGATCGTCTCGTCTTCATCAGCAGCCCCCTGTTGTCACCCTGGCGCCCAGTCGTATCGCAAGTCACGGCAGTCGACCAGTCGTATGGCCATTTTACAACATCCGGTCCGAAACGTTACACAGTGGTCTTACTAAGATATTGACTGAGACCCGATTATGACCAAAACCTTACGAAGGAGACGGGGGCAGGCGACAACGCTGGCCCAAACAAGGGTTTTTAGTATGAACGTGCGTAATTCGGCGTCTTATGTGGCGCTTGCGGGGGCACTGATGGTGTCCGCGACCCCGGCGATTGGACAGGTCACGCCGGCACAGGCCGAGGCTACCACGCCCGCGGAGGCCAAGGTCGAGGCGGATGCGGCGACCGCGACCAGCGCCGTCGACGCGCCGCCCGCCGAAGACCGCGCTGGCGGAGGCGACATCGTCGTGACCGGATCGCGCATCCAGCGTCCGAACATGACCTCCGCCGCACCGATCACCTCGGTCACGTCGCAGGACATCCGCGCCCAGGCTGCGGTCAATGTCGAGGACGTGCTCAACCGCCTCCCGCAGGTCGCGCCCGACAGCCAGCAGACCTATAATGATTCGGACGGCCGGCAGCGGATCAAGCTGCGCAGCCTCGGGTTCGAGCGGACGCTTGTGCTGATCGACGGCAAGCGCCTCGGCACGCAGAACGGGCAGGACGTGGGCATCATCCCGCCGTCGTTGCTCGAGCGCGTCGACGTCCTGACCGGTGGTGCGTCGTCGGTCTACGGGTCCGATGCGGTGGCCGGCGTCGTCAACTTCGTCCTGAAAAAGGATTTCGAAGGCATCCAGCTCGACGGCAACTATAATTTCTACAACCACAACAACAAGGACACGGTCGTCTCGTCGCTGGCACGCGCAGCCGGCTTCAACAGCCCGCGCGGCCTGACCAACGATGGCGGCCGTGCCGACGTCACGCTGACCGCGGGCAAGAAGTTCTTCGACGGTGCGCTGCGGATCAACGGCTTCGTCAACTACAAGCATACCGACGAGGTCCTGCTGTCCGAGCGGTCGAACTCCGGCTGCTACCTCACGCAGACGAGCCTCAACGCGCCGATCTCGTGCGGCCTGACGCCGAGCAGCTCGACGAGCGGCCTGATTTCGCCGCTCGACAGCAAGGGCGTCGCGACGGGGCAGTATGTCAACAACCCCAATGGCACGCGCACCTTCGTGCCGTTCGGCACCGGCGCGGGCAATGCGTCGAACTATTTCAGCAACTATGCCTATCAGCGCCCGTCCGAGCGCGTGAATGCGGGTGGCTTCGTCAGCCTCGACGTCGCGCCGGACGCCGAAGTCTATGCATCGGGCATCTGGTTCCGCGACAAGTCGTACAACAACTACCCGGCGATCGCGGGCGGCAACGTCCAGGTGAACTGCAACAATCCGTTCCTGTCGGCTTCGCAGGCCAGCACGATCTGCGGTGCGGCAGCGGGTACCGCGGCGTTTGCGCCGATCGACATCCGCTATCGCCTCGGCGAGGGCAATGACCAGCCGGACAGCTATCTGAACACCGGTCTGCGCCTGACCGGCGGCCTGCGCGGCAAGGCTGGCGATGCATGGACCTATGACATCGGCGGCGTCTATGCGCGCAACAAGCAGGACTACACGCCGAGCTTCGTCAACGCGGCCAATCTGCGGAATTCGCTGAACGTCGGCGGGACGCTCGCGGCACCGACCTGCGCAGGGACCACCGACGCCGCCTGCGTGCCGTTCGACGCGTTCAGCGCGGGCAACACCAATCCGGCGCTGATCGACTATCTCTACGACCGCGGCACGTCGACCACGATCGGTACGCTGTATGACGTGCAGGCGAACATCACCGGCGATCTCGGCAAGTACGGCGTCACCTCGCCGTTCGCCGAGCAGGGCGTCGCAATCGCGCTCGGCACGGAATATCGCAAGGATACGCTGAAATCGACCGCCGACAGCGTCTACCGCGCCGGGCTTGGTGGCAATGACACCTATCTCAAGCAGGACGTCTGGGAGGCCAATATCGAGGTCCAGGCGCCGCTGATCGAGCACAAGCCGTTCGCGGAACTGCTGCAGGCCAATGGTGGCTATCGCGTTTCGAAGTACAGCAGCAATTCGAGCAGCTTCAACACGTGGAAGATCGAGGGCATCTACGCCCCGGTCAGCGACCTGACGTTCCGTGCCTCGTTCAACAAGGCACAGCGCGCGCCGACCGTGACCGAGATCCGGCAAGCGACCAATGTCGATTTCGCCCGTGGCGGATCGGGCACGTTCAACGATTTCTGCGCACCGACCGTGACGACCAACGCCGCTGGCGGCGTGACCTATGGCACGCCGGTCGCCTCGCGCGAGGTCTGCCGCGCGACCGGCCTGTCCGACGCGCTGTACGGCAGCCCGACGCTGATCTGTCCGGGGGATGCATCGACGGGAGCGACCGGATGTACGGTTCGCTCGGGCGGTTTCGAAGCCGATCCCGAAACGGCCTATACCCAGACCTATGGCCTGATCGTGAAGCCGCGCTTCGTGCCCGGGCTGGTCTTCTCGGTCGATCGCTACAAGATCAAGATCGACGACTCGCTCGGCTATAACGACTTCAGCTATTACACCGATGGCTGTCAGCGTTCGAACGGCGACGCGTTCTTCTGTCAGGGCATCGTCCGCAATCCCGGCACCGGCACGCTCTACTCGAACGCGGCCAGCAACCCGACGACCGGCTTCATCCGCCAGGGCACGACCAACTTCTACAAGTCGATCGCCCGCGGCTATGACTTCCAAGCGCAGTACACGCTCGATCTTGCCAGCGTCGGCAAGATCGACTGGAACTTCAACGGCTCGCTGACGACCTTTGCCGGCGGGCAGGACTCGCCGGTCCAGCCGACCCGCAACTGCGCAGGCTATTACGGCAATGGCTGCGGTCAGCTGATCCCGAAATGGTCGCACGGCCTGCGCGCGACCTATACGACGGTCGACAAGGGGTTCAGCGCGTCGTTCAACTGGCGCTATGTCGGTTCGCTGACGAATGCGGACAATTCGGGTGATCCGGCGATCGGCGGCACGCCCGAGCGCGAGCGGACCAGCTATTTCCGCGTCTCGCCGAAAAGCTATTTCGATCTCGCGCTCAACTTCGCCATCGACAAGGCGTTCTCGCTGCGCCTGATCGCGAACAACCTGCTCGACAAGAGCGCGCCGATCGTCCCCGATTCCTACAATGTCGCGCTGGCACGGACCAACACCATCCCGCAGCGCTACGACTCGCTTGGTCGCAATCTGGCGGTTGGTGCTACCGTCCGGTTCTGATCCCGTACCCCCCACCTCAAGGCCCGCCGGAAACGGCGGGCCTTTTTTTATGCGCGCGTTCGGCGATGGAGAGGCGGGTTCCTGCTTGCGGGCGTGGATCGCATGGTCTAGCGAAACCGCCGCTGCCCGGGGCTTGAAGCCTGCAGGGTGGCCGTGCGGGTGTGGTGGAATTGGTAGACGCGCTGGACTCAAAATCCTGTTCCGAAAGGAGTGCCGGTTCGACCCCGGCCACCCGCACCACCTTTACTGTTTAAGAGGCCGGGCGACCGAAACCAGTCGGCCCGGCTCCACGGCTACGAAGCCGGAAAAATCTGAACATCGTCGAAGCGAAGCCCCGCACGAGCGCCACGCTCGGGCAAGGGACCGCTCGTGTCGATCTCGACGGCGACGTCGTCGACACGCGCCTCGACGCGCCACGTACCACCCCGCTTGTGCACGGCGCCGACGACGATCGGCAGCGCACCGGGAGCGTCATCCCCCAATAGCGCCTCGTGCGGGCGGAAATGCAGTTCGGCCGGTCCGTTGGCGAGCGCCTTCGGAGAAACGTCGAGCGCCTGTCCGTGATGCAGGACGCGGCCATCGGCGACCGTCACCGGGATGCGGTTGGTCTCGCCGACGAATTCGGAGACGAACGGCGTGGCGGGCATGTCATAGACTTCGCGCGGGGTCCCGATCTGTTCGATGACACCGCGGTTCATGATGACGACGCGGTCGGCAAGCTCGAGCGCCTCCTCCTGATCATGCGTGACGAACACCGAGGTCAGGCCAAGCCGGTCGTGCAGTTCGCGCAGCCAGCGGCGCAGGTCCTTGCGGACCTTGGCATCGAGCGCGCCAAAGGGTTCGTCGAGCAGCAGCAGGCGGGGCTCGACCGCGAGCGCCCGCGCCAGCGCGACACGCTGGCGCTGTCCCCCGGAAAGTTGTGCTGGATAGCGATGGCCCAGATCGGGCAGCTGGATCAGGTCGAGCAGCTCTGCAACGCGCGCGCGGATGTCTGCCTTGGCCGGACGATCGCGGCGTGCACGCACGGTCAGGCCGAACGCGATGTTGTCGGCGACCGTCATGTGACGGAACAGCGCGTAGTTCTGGAACACGAAGCCGATCTGGCGTTCGGCAGCGGGCGTCCCGGTCATGTCGGCGCCGTCAAACAGGACACGGCCGCTATCGGGGAAATCGAGCCCCGCGATCATGCGAAGCAGCGTCGTCTTGCCCGAGCCTGACGGTCCCAGCAGCGCGAGGAACTCGCCGGGACGCGCTTCGACGCTGACGTCGTTCAGCGCGGCGAACTGGCCGAACCGTTTGGATACGGCGTCGATGACGATACTCAATGCGCACTCCTTGCCTGATGATAGCCGAACCGCCATTCGAGCAGGCTCTTCAGCACGAGCGTGACGAGCGCGAGCGACGCGAGCAGCGATGCCACGGCAAACGCGCCGACGAAGTCATATTCGTTGTACAGGATCTCGACGTGGAGCGGCATGGTGTTGGTCAGGCCGCGGATATGACCCGAAACCACCGAGACCGCGCCGAACTCCCCCATCGCGCGCGCGTTGCAGAGCAGCACGCCGTAGAGCAGGCCCCAGCGGATATTGGGCAGGGTGACGTGCCAGAAGGTCTGCCACCCCGACGCGCCGAGCGACACCGCGGCCTCCTCGTCGTCGCGGCCCTGCTCGGCCATCAGCGGGATGATCTCGCGCGCGACGAACGGGAAGGTGACGAACACGGTGGCAAGGACGATGCCGGGCACGGCGAAGATGACCTTCCAGTTGTGCGCGATCAGCCACGGCCCGAACCAGCCCTGAGCGCCGAACATCAGCACGAAGATGAGGCCGGCGACGACGGGCGACACCGAGAAGGGCAGGTCGATGAGCGAGATGAGCAGACTCTTGCCGCGAAAGTCGAACTTGGTGATCGCCCAGGACGCGACAACGCCGAACACGCAATTGAGCGGCACCGAGATCGCCGCGACCAGCAGGGTGAGCCGGATCGCCGCACGCGCATCGGGCTGGCCGATCGCGTCGACGAACATCGGCCAGCCCTTGGCAAAGGCTTGGACGAACACGACGACGAGCGGCAGCGCGAGGAAGAGTGCGAGGAAGAGGAGACCGACGCCGATCAGGATCCGCCGGGCGACGGGGCTTTCGCTGGACGCAGCGCGGGTCATTTCGCGCTCCGCTTCGCACGCCACGCCTGGAGCAGATTGACCAGCAGCAGCATCGAGAAGGAGGCGACTAGCATGACGCACGCGATCGCGGTCGCGCCGGGATAGTCGAACTGTTCGAGCTGGGTGACGATCAGCAACGGGGCGATCTCCGACTTGTACGGCATGTTGCCCGCGATGAAGATGACCGAGCCATATTCGCCGACGCCGCGTGCAAAGGCGAGCGCGAAGCCGGTTAGAAGCGCGGGTGCGATGGCGGGCAGGATCACCCGGCTGAACGTCTGCCACCGTGTTGCCCCAAGCGTCGCGGCGGCTTCCTCGACATCGGCGCCGAGGTCGGCGAGCACGGGCTGGACCGAGCGCACGATGAACGGCAGGCCGATGAAGATGAGCGCGACGACGACGCCGAGCGGGGTGTAGGCGACGCGGATGCCAAGCGGTGCCAACAGCGACCCGATCCAGCCGTTTTCGGCATAGAGCGACACCAGCGCGATGCCCGCGACCGCGGTCGGCAGTGCAAAGGGCAGGTCGACCGCGGCGTCGACGAACTTCTTGCCCGGAAATTCGTAGCGCGCGAGGATCCAGGCGATCAGCAGGCCGAATACCGCATTGACCGACGCAGCGAGCAGCGCGGTGCCGAAGCTGAGCTTGTAGGCCGACAGCGCGCGCGCCGAGAGACCGACTGCGACGAACCCGTCCCAGCCAAGCCCCGCCGCGCGCAGGAAGATCGTCGACAGCGGGATGAGCACGATCAGGCATAGCCAGACGATCGTCAGCCCCATCGTCAGCCCGAACCCGGGAATGACCGACCGTCGCGCGCGGCGAGCGCGGCCGGGCCTGGCGCCGAGGCGCGCGTCGTCAGCCATTGGTGGGGATCCGGACGATCGCATTCCCGATCAGCGCTTCGGACCCGAATAGATCCGGTCGAACACGCCGCCGTCTGCAAAGAAACGGGCCTGCGCGACCTTCCACCCACCGAAATCGCGGATGGTGCGCATCTCGATCTTCGGGAACAGCGTCGCATAGCGCGCGAGCACCGCAGGATCGCGAGGGCGATAATAGTTCTTGGCGACGATGTCCTGGCCCTCGGGCGTGTAGAGGAACCGGAGATAGGCCTCAGCGACCTTTTCGGTACCGTGCGCCTTGGCATTGGCATCGACGACCGCGACCGACGGTTCGGCGAGCACCGAGATCGACGGCACGACGATGTCGAACTTGCCGGAGCCGAGTTCCTTTTCGGACAGGAACGCCTCGTTCTCCCAGGCGATCAGCACGTCGCCGAGTCCGCGCTCGACGAAGGTGGTGGTGGCGCCGCGTGCGCCCGAATCGAGGACCGGGACATGGCCGTAGAGCTGCGAGACATAGGCCTGCGCGGCGGCGTCGGACCCGCCCCCGGCCGTTTTCCCATAGGCCCAGGCCGCGAGGAAGTTCCAGCGTGCGCCGCCGCTGGTCTTCGGGTTGGGCGTGATCACCTGGACGCCGGGTTTGACCAGATCGCTCCAGTCGCGAATCTGCTTGGGATTGCCCTTGCGGACCAGGAACACGATCGTCGACGTATAGGGCGCGCTGTTGTCGGGCAGCCGCGTTTCCCAATTGGCGGGGAGCAGCTTCGCACGCTCGGCGATCGCATCGACGTCATAGGCGAGCGCCAGCGTGACGACGTCGGCGCCCAGGCCGTCGATCACCGCGCGCGACTGCTTGCCCGATCCGCCATGGCTCATGTTGAACCGCACCGTCTGGCCGGTGTCCTGCTTCCACTTGGCCGCGAACGCGGTGTTCACCGCCTTGTAGAGTTCGCGGGTCGGATCGTAGCTGACGTTGAGCAACTCGACCGATCCGTCCTTGCCCGTGCTTGAGGGCGACGAGCAGCCCGCGACGATCGCAGCAAGCGCCAGGCCGATATGCGTGCGGTTCAGTCTCATCCAGTCCCTCCGGTTCGCGTAATCCCTATCGCGTCGGTAGTGGTGGGGAATAGCCGCAAAGCTTGGCCATGCCAAAGCCTGGGTATCCGGCAGGTGTCACATCTGCAGCGGATCGGCATAGCCGGTGAGCTCGAGATAGCCGCTGCCGCCCGCCGTGCGGACCGCACCTTCCCAGTATACGGGCATGCCGCTGCGGCGGGCATCGAGCTCCTGATCGGCGAACAGCGGATCGAGGCGGAAGCGGCGGACGCCTTCGGGGAGGCGGACGGTGAGGCGTTGCGTCACGGGGTAGAGCGCCCCGGTGCGCGGCGAACGCCACTGGCGGAGCGGATCGAACCGGACGTCGGCGGGCGCGAACCGGACGACGCGGCCATCCGCGCGGCGCAGCGATCCGCCCGCCCAGAGCGGCTTGCCGTCGCGGCCACGTATGCGGAACGCCATCAGCGCTCCCCCGTCGTCGAGATTGAGCCCGGTCCAGTCCCAGCCGACCGCGCCGCCGCCGAGATAGTCGGACGACCATTCCCGGTCGAGCCACGCCTGTCCGGTGACGCGTTGCCGTGTGCCGTGCCGCACCAGCTGCCCCGCCACCGCGAGATGCGGGATCGAGTAGTAATAGCTCGCCTGTTCGGGCTTCGGGCCCTTCTGGCTGTAACCCGCCTTGCCCTGGAGCAGGGGCGGCTGGCGCGGTGTCAACGTAAGCGTCAGCGCGAAATTGCCGGTGGTGACGGTGGTCGAGAACCGTCCGTCGGGTCGCCTGCGGATATGCCAGTCCTTGAGCGTGACGTCGGTATCGCCGATGCGCGCCTGGGCCAGGCCGAATCCCGCCCGTGCCGCCCGCTCCCCGTGCAGCAGATGGCCGAGCTTCGGGTCGGAGAGCGCTGCGTGCGCGAACAGGATCTGCTTGGGGGCAAAGCGGCTGGGGTTCGCCGCGTCGGTGCCCGGGGTGGTCCGGAAGAAGGTGATCTGGAAGCCGAGGTTGCGACCCTCCTGCGTCTTCAGCAGACCGGTGACATACCACCATTCGGTGCGGAATGCCGGGTGCGCACCATGTTCGCGCGGGAAGGTGAAGGAGGCGCCCGGACGGACGACGGGATAGCCGGTCGCGGCCGGCGTCGCGGCGGTCAGCGCCAGCGCTGCAAACGTAAACACGGGGCGCATCACCAGTCCTCCCTGACCATGCGGACCGCATCGGCGGCGATCGCGCGCCGGCCGGCGAGCACCGCGGTACCCGCCGCCGCAACGATCAGCGCAAGCGCTACCCCGCCGACGCTGCCCCAGGGTATGCGCGTCGCCATGGTCCAGTTGAACGACTGCGGATTGATCACATGGACGAGCACCTGTGCCATCACTCCGCCGAGCGTGATCCCGGCGATACCCCCGACGAGACCGAGCAATGCCCCCTCGGTCGCCAGCATCGCGACGATCTGCCGCTTTGCGACGCCGATATGCCGGAGCATGCCGAATTCACGCGTGCGGGCGATCGTCTGCGCGGACATGGTCGCGGCGACGCCGGCCAGCCCGACAAGGATCGCGACCCCCTCGAGCAGATAGGTGACGGCGAAACTGCGATCGAAGAGTTCGAGGGCATAGCGGCGCAGGGTGGCCGGGCGCGCGATCGAGACGAGGCTGGTCAGCGCCGGGGGCGCCGCCGCGGTCAGCGCGCGCTCGACGGTGCGCGGATCCGCGCCGCGGGCAAGCGTGATCGCCGCCTCGGTCCGCGTGCGGTCGCCGGTGGCGCGCGTATAGTCGGTGTCGCGGACGATGATCGCGCCCTGCTGGCGGGCATAGTCGCGCCAGATCCCTGCGACGACGTACCGGCCGGCGATCGGCAGCGTGACGCTGTCGTCGACCGACCAGCCATAGAGCCGCGCGGCGGGCTCCGAGATCCAGATCGGCGCGGTGCCGGCGGGGCGGGCGCGTCCGCTTGCGAGCAGCACGAGGCTCGGGTCGGGGCCATCGGTCTCAACCGGGCGTGCGATCAGCGAGACGGGTGGCCGGTCCGGCGCGAGCGTCAGCGGGATCTGCCGGCTATAGGCGATCGCTGCGATGCCGGCCACGGCGCGCAACCGGGCCTGCGCCGCGGGATCGAGCCCGGTGCCACCCTCGACCCGGAGATAGAGATCGTCCGAGAGGACCTGACCCAGCCATTCGTCGACCGCGCCGCGAAAGCTGGTGACCATCACCGCCATCGCGATCATCAGCGCGGTGCTCGCGACGATCCCGCACAGCGCGGTGGCGGCCTGGGCGGGGGCACCGTGGAGGTGGCGGATGGCGAGGTCGACGGGGACGGACCGCCCGGCACCGCGGCTGAGCGGCGCGAGCAGCGTGCGCGCGAGCCAGGGCATGCCGGCGATGCCGCCTGCGAGTATCAGCGCCATGCTCGCAAACCCGAACAGGGGCAGGCCGCCGATCGCCGGGAGCAGCGCCGCGCCACCACCGAGCAGGATCAGGATGGCCGCGGGGCGGACGGGCATGGGGGTCCGGGGGTCGATGACGTCGCCGGCGTTGCGCAGCGCCGCGGCGGGGGCGGCACGCGCCGCGATCCGCGCCGGCAGGACGCTGCCCGCGACCGCTGCCAGCAGGCCGAGCGCGAAGAAGCCGATCGCGGCAGCGGGCGCGAAGGCCAGCCGCACGCGGCCATCGGCGAAATAGCCTGCGCCGAGGTCCGCGCCGAACCGGGCGAGCGCGGCATAGGCCAGCGCATAGCCGAGCAGCAGACCGAGCGCGGCGCCGATCACGCCGATCGCCAGCCCCTCCAGCGCGACGGTCGCGACGATCCCGTTGCGCGGCAGGCCGAGCGTGCGGACGAGCGCAAAGGCCCGCAACCGGCGGGCCACCGACAGCGACTGCGCGGAAAAGACGAGGAACCCGCCGGTCAGCAATGCGACCAGCGCGAGCATGTCGAGATTGACGCGGTACGCGCGGGACAGCGCGTCGCTGCGGGTCGCATCACTGGCGTCGCTGCCGATCGCCGCGTCGCGCGGAAGGATAGTGGCAAGGCGTGGAGGGGCGGCGCCGTCCTGCTGTTTCACGTCGATCCGGTCGAGGCGGCCGAGCCGGTCGAAGCGCCACTGCGCCGCGGCGATGTCGATCACGCCGATCGCCTCGCCCTCGGCTACTCCCGGCAACCGGCCTGCGACGCGCATCGTCGCGGTGCGCCCGTTCGCGGTGACGATGAGCATCGCGCCGGGACGGGCATTCACGGTGCGCATCGCCGCGGCGGACAGATAGAGCGCGGCGTCGTCGAACGCCGCGTCGCCACGGCGGTCGATGCCGGCGGGGGCGACGCCCACAAGTGACGGCGTGACCTGTGCCGCGCGGATCACGTCGAGGCCGAGCAGGGTGACGGGCCGTTTCCCGATCGTCGCGCGCAGGATAACGACCGGGCTCGCGTCCGCGACTCCGGCCGCGGTCGCGACTCTGGGATAGAGCGCCTCGTCGAAGCCGAGCGGGCTGGTCGCGTTGACCTGAAGATCCGCGCTGCCCTTGACGGTGCGCAATGCGCCTTCGAACGACGACAGCGCCGATCCGTTGACGAGGTGGACCGCGAAGCCGAGTGCGACACCGATGGCGATCGCGATCGCGGTGAGGGCGAGCCGCGCGGGATGCGCGCGCCACTCGCCACCGATCATCCAGCCCAGCGCGAGCCGCGCCGACAGGATGCTCATCGCGCGCGTTCCAGCCCGTTTGCGGTCAGCGTCAGAACATCGTCGGCGATCGCGGCGGCCGCCGCCGAATGGGTGACGATGATCGCGGCGACGCCCTGTTCGCGAACCGCGTCGGAAAACAGCGTCAGGATCTTCGCAGCGGTGTCGGGGTCGAGATTGCCCGTCGGCTCGTCGGCGAGGATCAGCGCGGGACGATGGATGAGCGCGCGCGCGATCGCGACGCGCTGCAGCTCGCCGCCCGACAGGTCGCGCGCATAGCCGTCGCCGCGGGTGCCGAGCCCGACCCGGGCGAGCATCGCCTGCGCCTGGTCGGCGATCACGCGACGGTCGGTCGACACGAGCGCGAGCGGAAGCGCGACGTTCTGGCGAAGGGTCAGATAGGGCAGGACGTGAAAGGCCTGGAACACGAACCCGATCCGCGTCGCGCGCAACCGCGTCAGCGCGGCCTCGTCGAGCGTGTCGAGGATCGTGTCCTCGATCGCGACATGCCCTGCATCGGGCGCATCGAGCCCGGCGAGGATGTTGAGCAGCGTCGATTTGCCGACGCCACTTTCGCCGACGATCGCGATCAGCTGGCCGGCGCGCGCGGTGAGGTCGAGCCCGCGGAAGAGCTGGCGGCCGCCGGGGACCGACTTTTCGAGCGCGGTGACGCGGAGCAGGGCGCGGTCTTGCATGGGCGGCTCATGCCACGGCGCGGGGCCGGGGGACAGCGTGGCGGTGTTGCTATGGGTTGTCTTGGGGGCTGGTTTTTGTGGGGGTGTGGCTGCGAAGGGGTGAGCTTTGGGTTGGCCGATGCCGCGTGCTCCCGCGGCGCCCTTAATAGCGCCTCCCCGGCGGAGGCCGGGGTCCAGTTGGAGAGGTGGGAGTAACGAAAGGCGACGCCTGCCATAACCGTCCCCCAACTGGGCCCCGGCCTTCGCCGGGGAGGTGTCTTTGGGTAGGCATGCGCGTCTTTACTGGGCGTTGGAACAGACCAGCGCCGCGGCGAAGCCGCGGCGTCGGACGGGGCTTTTGGCCCCGCCGGCCGGGCCTGACGCTGGTCCGCGCCGGAGCTTGCGCTCCGGCTTGGGCGTCAGGCCGCGAACTGGTTCATCGTGTTGTGGACGCCGCCGGCCTTCAGCGCCGCCTCACCCGCGAAATACTCCTTGTGGTCGTCGCCCAGGTCGGAGCCCGACATGTTCTGGTGCTTCACGCAGGCGATGCCCTCGCGGATTTCCTTGCGCTGGACGCCCTTTACATAGCCGAGCATCCCTGCATCGCCGAAATACTCCTTGGCGAGATTGTCGGTTGAGAGCGCCGCGGTGTGATAGGTCGGCAGCGTGATCAGGTGATGGAAGATGCCGGCGCGCTTTGCCGAATCCGCCTGGAAGGTGCGGATGCGTTCGTCAGCCTCGTCGCCGAGCGGCGTGCCGTCATACTCGACACTCATCAGGCGCGTCCGGTCATAGGCCGACACGTCGCGGCCGGCTTCGCTCCACGCATCAAACACCTGCTGGCGGAAGTTCAGCGTCCAGTTGAAGCTGGGCGAGTTGTTGTAGACGAGCTTTGCATTGGGCACGACCTTGCGGATGCGGTCGACCATGCCGGCAATCTGTTCGATGTGCGGCTTCTCGGTCTCGATCCAGAGCAGGTCGGCGCCCTTCTGCAGGCTCGCAATGCAGTCCATCACACAGCGATCCTCGCCGCTGCCGGCGCGGAACTGGAACAGGTTCGAGGGCAGGCGCTTCGGGCGGAGCAGCTTGCCGTCGCGGTTGAGGATGACGTCGCCATTCTGCGCGGTCGCGGGGTCGATCTCCTCGCAATCCAGATACGAGTTGTACTGGTCACCGAGATCGCCGGGCGTCTTGCTGACCGCGATCTGCTTGGTGAGGCCAGCGCCGAGCGAGTCGGTGCGCGTGACGATGATGCCGTCCTCAACGCCGAGCTCGAGGAAGGCGTAACGGCAGGCACGGACCTTGGCGAGAAAGTCCTCGTGCGGGACGGTGACCTTGCCGTCCTGATGGCCGCACTGCTTCTCGTCGCTGACCTGGTTCTCGATCTGGAGTGCGCAGGCCCCCGCCTCGATCATCTTGCGCGCGAGCAGGTATGTCGCCTCGGCATTGCCGAAGCCTGCGTCGATATCGGCGATGACGGGGACGACGTGAGTCTGGTGGTTCTCGATCGCGTTGAGCAGGCGCTTTTCCTCGATCGCGTTGCCCGCTTCGCGCGCAGTATCGACGTCGCGGAACAGCATGCCGAGCTCGCGCGCATCGGCCTGACGCAGGAAGGTGTAGAGCTCTTCGATCAGCGCGGGGACGCTCGTCTTCTCGTGCATCGACTGGTCGGGAAGGGGCCCGAATTCGCTCCGGAGCGCGGCAACCATCCAGCCTGAGAGATAGAGGTAACGGCGGTCGGTGGTGCCGAAATGCTTCTTGATGCTGATCATCTTCTGCTGCGCGATGAATCCGTGCCAGCAGCCGAGCGACTGGGTGTAGTTCGCCGGGTCGGCGTCATAGGCGGCCATGTCGCGACGCATGATCCCCGCGGTGTAGCGGGCGATATCGAGACCCGAGCGGAAGCGGTTCTGTGCGCGCATCCGGGCGACCGATTCGGCGGAAATTCCGTCCCAGGTGCCGTTCCGCGCGGCGATCAGCTGGTCGATCTGGGTAAGGTCGGTCTGGAAGGTCATGCTGCATCCTCGTTCCGCATTTGATGACGGATCGGTACACAACATGACAACGAATCGCCCGGGTCGAACCGATGGCTACAGCGTCGCGCTGTCAAACTTCTGCGTCCGGCTGAGTCTCGTTGTCACGTTTGTGACAGCGCGCTGTTATGCCGTGGCGGCCTGCGCGGTGCCGGCGTCGTGTAGTGCCGGATCGAGCAGACCCTGCCGCTTGGCGACGATCGTCGGGACAAGCGCCTGCCCGGCAACGTTGACCGCGGTGCGGCCCATGTCGAGGATCGGGTCAATCGCGAGCAGCAGGCCTGCGCCCTCGAGCGGGAGGCCGAGCGTCGACAGCGTGAGCGTCAGCATGACGACCGCGCCAGTTAGCCCTGCGGTGGCGGACGACCCGAGCACGGACACGAGCACGATCAGCACATAGTCGGCGGCATGCAGCGGGATACCGTAATATTGCGCGACGAAGATCGCCGAGACCGCGGGGTAGATCGCGGCGCACCCGTCCATCTTGGTCGTGGCGGCGAGCGGTACGGCGAAGGCTGCATAGGTGCGGGGGACGCCGAGGCCGCGTTCGACGACATCCTCGGTCACCGGCAGCGCGGCGATCGACGAGCGCGACACGAAGCCGAGCTGGATTGCGGGCCAGGCAGCGGCGAAGAACCGCCGCGGGCTGAGCCCGTTGGCAAGCAGGAGCAATGGATAGACCACGAAAAGGACAATCGCGAGTCCGGCATAGACCGCGATGCTGAACGCGCCGAGCGCCGAGAGCGACTGCCAGCCATAGCGCACGATCGCGTTGCCGAGCAGCGCGCCCGTACCGATCGGCGTCAACCGTATCACCCAGCGCAGGATGCGGCGGAAAAGCGCGAGCGCCGATGCGTTGAAGGCGAGGAACGGCGCGCCCGCATCACCGATCCGGACCGCGGCGATTCCGATCGTGATCGCGATGACGATGATTTGCAGGACGTTAAACGACAGCGCGGTCCGCGCAGTCTCGTCGGTCAGCTTGGTCGACGCCTCGAGCCCGAGAATATTGGCAGGGACGAGCCCGCGCAGGAAGTCGAGCCACGACCCGGCGGTCGTCGGCGCGACCGCGCTGGCGGCACTGACCCCCGCGGTCACGCCGGGCTGGATCACCAGCGCAAGGACGATGCCGATCGACACCGCGATCAGCGCGGTGATTGCGAACCAGGCGAGCGTGCTGATGACCAGCCGCCGCGCATTGTCGAGATCGCGCAGCGCGGCGATCGACGCGATGATCGCGGTGAAGACGAGCGGGACGACAAGAGTTTTCAGCAACTGAACGAAGATCTCGCCGACGATGCGCAGCGTTTCCGCGAGGCCAGATCCCGCGCCGGTCCCGCGCGCGACGAAGCCGAGCGCGAGCCCGGCGATCATCCCGATCAGAACCTGTAATCCGAACGATCGCCGTAATGTCTGCATGGCCGCTGTCCCGTATGAACCGAACGAAATACAGCTTCTGCATGGTGCGGTGCAACGAAGACGCTGTCCTTGCCGGGATAGCCGAGCTTGTCGGTCGCGCGGCGCGCCAATCAGCGGATGATCGGGAATTCCTCGCGAAACCGGTCGACGAGCGTCTCGATCCGGTCGATGTCCTCAGCGCTGCCCGAGGGCGTGACCGACCAGTTGCAATGCGCGTGCGTGTCGGTCGAATAGACCCGGACCTCGCCGACCGCCATGCGCCAGCGACGCCGGTCGCCGAGATGGTCGCGGGTCAGCACGGTCACGAGCCGATCGCGCAATTCGCTGGCGGTCAGCATCGGGGTCCGAAACGGGTCATTGGGCAGGGCAGGTGGAGCAGCATGGGGCCGGCGATACCGCGCCCGTCGCGATGTGGCACCCCCCAAAGGGCGATCAGGTCGGATCGCTTTCCTCGGAAATCGAAACGACCGGCAGCGGGGCGCCCCCGCCAAGGACCGGGCCGGCATGTGCCGAACCGATATGAATGCGGACACCCGACGCCAGATGCACGCGTGGTGTTGCGGCGGAGGACTCAGATGGTGCCGACATCGCAGTCTCCACCCCCGGCATGGTCCGGCCGCGATGGACGGTGACGCCGGATCCCGCCGTACCGGGTTCGGTAGAGGTGTACGGGGACGCGGCGAGGATCGTATCGGGCGCCGCAACGCGGGTCGGTTCGACGCCCGCATAGGTCTGGCGGAAGCTCAGCGCGCGCTCCATCGCGCCGCGCCAGCGATAGAAGATATGCGCACCGACTGCGCCGACCCGGCTGAGGCTTGGCGCCCACCAGGGCAGGATCGAAGCGGCGTGGTAGGAGGTCGAGGCGCCGACCGGCGCGAAGACGCTGCCGTCGAACGCGGCGCGCGCGACCGATGCGGCCCTTGCCCAGGCGGCACCATCGCGGGGGTGGTTCATCGAACCGTCGCAGGTGAAGCTGAACTGGCAGCCGGTGCGCCGTGTCGACCCCTGATAGACGACGCCGCAGACGCTGTGCGGAAAGGCGCGATCGCGAACGCGGTTGAGCACGACCTGTGCGACGGCGCGCTGGCCATCGGTCGGTTCGGAGCGTGCCTCGTAATAGACCGCGGCGGTCAGGCAGGCGATTGCGCGCTGGCGGTCGTCGTCACTCTGCGCGGCGCCGGGAAAGGCGGGTGCTGCTGCAATGGCGCGCGGGGTGTCGTCGGCGGAGGCGGCAGAGGCTGCAAAGGCGCGGTCGAGCGGTTCGGCGGGCGCCTCGAGCGCGAGCCCGGCGAGCAGGCTGCGCGCTTCTGCTGCGTCGCGGACCGGGACGCTGGCCGTCGGTGCAGCCACGCGCGTCGACGGGGGAACGCACGAGGTACTGGCGGCGATCGCGGCGAAACCGAGCACTGTTCTCTTGAGCATGGGGTAAATCGCGCGTCGTGACAGGAAGCCTGCGCGTACCACCCGGATGTTAGATAGTGGTTAAGCCCCCGGCGTGGCACCAACGAGGCTCAGCCCGACCGCCTCGGCGACCTTGATGCCGTCGACGCCCGCAGAGAGGATGCCGCCGGCATAGCCCGCGCCCTCGCCGGCGGGGAACAGGCCGATCGTGTTCAGGCTCTGAAAATCGTCGCCGCGCGTGATCCGGACGGGGGACGAGGTACGCGTCTCGACGCCGGTCAGGACCGCGTCGGGGTGATCATAGCCGGGAATGTCGCGACCAAATACCGGCAGCGCCTCGCGCATCGCGGTGACCGCGAATTCGGGAAGGCATTCGGCGAGGTCGGTGAGGTGGACGCCGGGGCGGTAGGACGGGATGACCGTGCCGAGTGCGCTCGACGGGCGGCCGGCGAGGAAATCGCCGAGACGCTGCGCGGGGGCCTTATAATCGGATCCGCCCGCGACATAGGCGCGCGACTCCCAGTGGCGCTGCAATTCGATGCCCGCCAGTGGATTGCCGGGATAGTCACGCGCAGGGTCGATGCCGACGACGAGTCCCGAATTCGCGTTGCGCTCGTTGCGCGAATATTGGCTCATGCCGTTGGTGGCGACGCGGCCTTCCTCGGACGTCGCCGCGACGACGGTACCGCCCGGGCACATGCAGAAGCTGTAGACGGTGCGCCCGTTCGTGCAGTGATGCGACAGGCTGTACGCCGCTGCGCCGAGATCGGGGTGGCCGGCACAGGGGCCGAACCGCGCCTCGTCGATCCAGGATTGCGGATGTTCGATGCGCACGCCGATCGAGAAGGGCTTCGCCTCCAGGAATACGCCGCGATCGTGCAGCATGTGGAAGGTGTCGCGCGCACTGTGCCCCACCGCGAGCACGACATGATCCGCCTCGAGATAGTCGCCGGTATGCAGGTGCAGCCCGCGGATGCGGCGCGTGCCGTCCGCATCGACAGCGATGTCGAGATCGTCGACGCGGTGTTCGAAGCGATATTCGCCGCCGAGCGACTCGATCGTCGCGCGCATCGCCTCGACCATCGTCACCAGCCGGAACGTGCCGATATGCGGATGCGCCTCGGTCAGGATCTCGGGGGGAGCGCCCGCCTTGACGAACTCGGTGATGACCTTGCGACCGAGATGGCGCGGATCCTTGATCTGGCTCCACAGCTTGCCGTCGGAGAAGGTGCCGGCGCCGCCTTCGCCGAACTGGACGTTGGATTCAGGGTTCAGGACGTTGCGACGCCACAGGCCCCAGGTGTCCTTGGTGCGTTCGCGGACCAGCTTGCCGCGGTCGAGGATGATCGGGCGGAAGCCCATCTGCGCGAGGATGAGGCCGGCGAACAGGCCGCACGGCCCTGTTCCCACGACGACCGGGCGACGCGCGCCCGGCGTCTCGGGTGCCTTGGCGACGTGGCGATAGCCGGTATCGGGGGTCGTGTTGACGTGACGGTCCTTGCGGAACCGCGCGAGGATCGTCGCCTCGTTCTTCGCGGTGACGTCGATCGAATAGACGAGCTGGATGTCCATCTTGTCGCGCGCGTCATGCGCGCGCCGCGCGACGGTATAGCGGATCAGTTCGCGGGGGGTGATGCGCAGCCGCTTGCAGACCGCGGCGGGGATCGCTTCGTCGGCATGGTTGAGCGGCAGCTTGAGTTCGGTGATGCGGAGCATGGGGCCCTGTAACGCGGGCCGCGGGGTTTCGCCATGAGCTGTGGTATCGAAGCGCTGACCGTGCAGGCCTTGCCCTGGGACGGTCCGGACTGCACGGTATCGGCATCCGGCAACTAGGGAGCCAGCCGATCAACAGCGCCGTCGTCATCGCCGCGATGCTTGCCTATGGCACCGCGTTGTTCGGGATCGCCTGGGTCGTCGATCGGCGCGGGCTTTCGCCGCGCATGGCACGGATCGCCTATCCCTTGTCGCTGGCCGTCTATTGCAGCAGCTGGACGTTCTTCGGCGGCGTCGGCACCGCGGCGACGCGCGGCTGGGATTATCTGTCGATCTACCTCGGTCCGGCGCTGGTGTTCCTGCTCGCGCCGGGATTCTTGACCAAGCTCGTCCGGCTGGCGCGCGATGAAGGGTCGAGCTCGATCGCCGACTTCATCTCGGCGCGTTATGGTCGCAGCCGGAGTACCGCGGCGATCGTCGCGGGGACCGCGCTGGTCGCGTCGATCCCCTATATCGCGCTGCAGCTGCGATCGGTGACGCTCAGCTTCGGCGCGCTGGTCGGGATCGGCGGATCGGTGCTGGTCGGGCCGCTCGTCGCGCTGCTGCTGGCGACGTTCGCGATCAGCTTCGGCGCGCGACGCTATGAAGTGGCGGGGGGCAATACCGGCGTGGTCGCGGCGATCGCGGCGGAGTCGATGATCAAGCTGCTCTGCTTCGTGGCGCTGGGCGGATTCGCGCTGACGCTGCTTGCGACGATGCCGGCCGCGCGGATCACGCCGCCGCTGACCGGGTTCGTCGAGGGTTTCGCACCCGGCGCGCTGACCCCCGATTTCTTCGTACGTACGCTGTTATCCGCCTGCGCGATCCTCTGCCTGCCGCGTCAATTCTATGTCGGGATCCTCGAAGCGAGCGGCCCGGCGGCGGTGCGGCGCGCGCGCTGGCCGTTCATCGCCTATCTCGCGGTGATCTCGGTGATGGTCCTGCCGCTCGAGCTGGCGGGGCTGGCGGTGCTGCCCGCCGATACGCGACCCGACCTCTATGTGCTGGCGGTCCCGCTGGCGCGCGACAACGATCCGATGGCGCTGCTCGCGTTCATCGGCGGGTTCTCCGCCGCGACCGCGATGGTCGTCGCCGAGACGATCGCGCTGTCGACTATGGCGACCAACGACCTGCTGGCCCCATTACTGCTGCGGCGGCAGACCGATGGCGGGGAGGGCGATCTGGGGCGGCGGCTGCTGCGTGTCCGGCGCGTGATCATCGCCGGGATCGTCGCCGCGGCTTTGTGGTACGGCACGAGCATCGGCGACGAGCTGTCGCTCGCATCGATCGGGCTGATCGCGTTTGCCGGCGTCGCGCAGTTCGCGCCCGCGCTTATCGCCACCGTCGGCTGGGGCTTTGCCGATACCCGGGCGGCACGGGGTGGGTTGATCGGCGGCGTCGTCGTCTGGGCCTATTGCCTGTTGATGCCATCGGTATTGGGTGGTTTTGGCGCCAGTCTTGCGAAAGCGAGCGGCGGACTGCTCGACCCCGATGCGCTGATGCGGGTCGCGCTCGGGTCCCCGCTGGTCAACGGCACGGTGTGGAGCCTGGGCGTGAATATCGTGCTGATGGCGGGGCTGCACCTGTACGCGGCGCGGCGGCGGGTGTTCGGGGGGCGGCACAGTGTGCTGGATCACGTCACGACCTTTGGCGAGCTGAAGATCCTGGTCGCGCGCTTCGTCGGCGATGCCGAAGCCGCGGAGGGGCTGGACCCGCTGTCACGAGATCCGGGCGCGCCGATCGACGGACGCGCGGCCCGTCAGGCGGAACGGCTGATCGCGGGCGTGATCGGCGCTCCCTCGGCGCGGCTGATCGTGACGTCGAGCCTGGCGGGTTCGGCGATGGAGGTCGGCGACGTCGTCCGGCTGCTCGACCAGCGGGGGCGCAGCCTGCGCTTCTCACGGTCGCTGCTGTCGGCAACGCTTGAGACGATCGACCCGGGCGTCAGCGTGATCGACGCCAACCTGCGGCTGGTCGCGTGGAATCCGCGCTATGTCGAGATGTTCGACTATCCCGAGGACTATGTGATCGCCGGACGGCCGATTGCCGACTTGATCCGCTACAATGCCGAGCGCGGCGAATGCGGCCCGGGCGGCGTCGAAGCGCATGTATCGCGCAGGCTCGCGCATCTCGAACGCGGGCTTCCGCACAGTTTCGAGCGGCTTCGACCGTCCGGGCGGTGGATCAAGACAGTGGGTCAGGCAATGCCGGGCGGCGGCTATGTCCAGAGCTTCACCGACATCACAGCGGAGAAGACCGCGCAGGCGGAACTCGAGGCCCGGGTCGAGGCGCGGACGCATGATCTGGCCCAAACGAACACGATGCTCGACGAGGCGCGGCGGCATGCCGAGACCGCGACGCGCGACAAGACCCGGTTCCTTGCCGCGGCAAGCCATGACCTGCTCCAGCCGCTTCATGCCGCCCGGTTGTTCTGCGCGGCACTCGACGAGGGCAAGGCGCCGCACCAGGCCGACCTAGTCCGCGCGATCGATGGCGCGATCGGGTCGGCGGATACGCTGCTGCGGGCCTTGCTCGACGTGTCGCGGCTTGACGCGGGCGGGGTCGTGCCGAAGATCGAGCAGTTCGTGCTCGGGGACCTGATCGAGGAACTGGCCGCCGAGTTCCGGCCGCTTGCCGGCGAACGCGCGTTGATCCTCGCCTCGCACCCGGGGACGCACATCGTCGCCACCGACCGATCGCTGCTGCGCTCGATCCTGCAGAACTTCCTGTCGAATGCGGTGCGTTATACCCCGTCGGGGCGGATCTGGATCGGCGCGCGGCGGCGCGGCGGTGACGTCCTGGTCGAGGTGCGGGACAGCGGGCCGGGCATCGCGGCGGGTGACCGTGAACGGATCTTTGCCGAGTTCGAGCGGGTGGAGAGCAAGGGCAGCGCGGGCGGCGGTGTCGGGCTGGGGCTGGCGATCGTCCAGCGGATCGCGCAACTGCTCGACCTGCGGATCGAATTGCGGTCGCAGCCGGGTGCGGGGTCGACCTTCGCCGTTCGCGTTCCGCTGGCGGCGCATGCGACGCTGCCCGATCGTGCCAGGACGGCCCCGGTCCTGCGCGACCTGCCGCCGGGGCTGCGCGTCCTGTGCCTCGACAATGATGCCGCCATTCTCGCCGCGCTCGACGCGGCGCTCCGGTCGCGGCGCTGCGTCCCGCTGCTGGCGGCGACGATCGAGGAGGCGATGACGCTGGCGGCGGACGAGGAGCCCGACGTCGCACTGATCGATTTCCATCTCGAGGTGGCGCAGGACGGACTGGACGTTGCCGAACGCTTGTCGGCGATGGCGCCGGCGCCCGCGATCGCGCTGGTGACCGCGGACCGCAGCGCGGCGGACGATCCGCGCTGTGCGGGGATCACCGTGCTGAACAAGCCGGTGGTGCCAGGCGAGCTATGGGCATTCCTCGAACGCGCATCCGCGGCCGCGGCGGCGGTATGAGGCGCTAACTCCGCGTGATTATTTGGCCGGGGCGCTCGTGAAGTCGATCTTGATGCGGACCCAGGCGCCGATCATCTTCTTGCCGCCGACCCGGGGCGGCAGCACGCGGAACTGCCATGCGGCCTGCCGCATTGCGCGGGCCAGCCCCGAGCCGACCGGGGATTCGCCGAGCGACCGGCAATTCTCGACCCTGTAATTCTCCGCGGTCCGGCAGGCGATCAGTGCCCAGCTGCCCGGGGGTGCGCCATTGGGAACATAGCCCGCAAGTTCGGCATGGCTCGGTTCGGTATACCATTCGGCATTGTAGAGCCGCTCGCCACTTGGACCTTCGCCCGGGCCGTAGGCAGAGCCGCTGTCCTTGCCAGCGCCCGCGCCATCGGTGTCGGAGCCGCCCGCCTGGCGATCGCCCGGGTGCGACGGGATCTTGGATATGTCCGCCGAATCGAACAACTCCATGCCGCCCGCCAGCATCTTGGGGAAGGCCGGGGCAGGGGTGACGGGGCGCGGGTCCGACGCCGGCGCGGTCGATGGCGGGCGGGGCGATCTGGGCGAGGCGCCGCCGGCGACCTTCTTCGCCTTTTCGATCACCGGGCGTTGCGGGGTCTCGGGTTTCGTCTCGCGGTCGGGTAACAGGCGGAAGCTGCTGGGCGGTGGCGTCGGCTCGGGCTTGGTCGGCGTTGGCGCGAGCCGCAGCAGCAGGAGAATGACGACGACATGCGCGGCGATCGCCAGCAGGAATGAACGCGCGCGCCGCCAGAGCGGCTGGCGCGATCGGTTCGACGCGGACAGGTAGGACGTCGAAGCCATTGATGGTCGCCTAGACCGCGCAAGGTGGTGTCGCAAGACGTCGATTGCCGTGCGGCTCGTCTCGCAAGTGGGAGGCGGTCGGCTAGTCGGCGAAGCGAATGTCGAGCGCGCGCGCGGCAAGCACCGCCTGGGTGCGGTTCTGGACGCCGAGCTTGCGCAGGATCGCGGTCATGTGGCCCTTTACGGTCGCCTCCGAAACGCCGAGGTCGAACGCGATCTGCTTGTTGAGTCGCCCCGCGAGAACGCCGAGCAATACTTTCAATTCGGTCGGGGTCAGGCTGGCGACGCGATTGGAGATGTCATCGGCCGGCAGGGCGGCGACGGGGGCATCGCGGTCGCCCGCCAGCGCGCGCGCGACCGCATTTTCGAGCGTGGCGAGATCGGCGGTCTTCGACACGAAGCCGACCGCGCCATAGGCGCGCGCGCGCGGCGCGGCCTCCGCCTCGTCGGCGGACGAGATGACGACGATCGGCGTGTCGGGACGCTCGGCATGCAGCAGCGCGACACCCGCAAAGCCCTCCGACCCCGGCATCCGCAGGTCGAGCAGGATGAGATCGAGGCGGGCGGCGCCGCGCGCCGCCTCGATCGCCTCGCCGAGCTGCCCCGCCTCGAGGATCACCGCATCGGGGGCCGCGCGACCGACCGCCAGCTTCAACGCCTGGCGAAACAGCGGGTGGTCGTCGGCGATCAGGATCGTGCGCGCGGTCATGCGAAGGCGGCGGTGGCCTTTTCGCGACCCGTGATCAGCGCGTCGACGACCGTCGGATCGGCGAGCGTCGAGGTATCGCCCAGACCGTCGAGCTGGTTCTCGGCGATCTTGCGCAGGATCCGGCGCATGATCTTGCCCGAGCGCGTTTTCGGCAGGCCGCGGGCGAACTGGAGGACATCGGGCGTCGCGATCGGGCCGATCTCGCGGCGGACCCATTGGACGAGTTCCTTGCGCAACTCTTCGCTGGGTTCGGCATTCGCGTTGAGCATGACATAGGCATAGATGCCCTGGCCCTTCACGTCGTGCGGCATGCCGACGACCGCGGCTTCGGCAACCTTCGAATGTGCGACCAGCGCGCTCTCGACTTCGGCGGTGCCCATGCGGTGGCCGCTGACGTTGATCACGTCGTCGACGCGGCCGGTGATCCAGTAATAGCCATCCGCGTCGCGGCGGCAGCCGTCACCGGTGAAATACTTGCCCGGATAGGTCGAGAAATAGGTCTGGAAGAAGCGCGCATGATCGTTCCACACGGTCCGCATCTGCCCTGGCCAGCTGTCGGCGATCACGAGATTGCCCTCGACCGCGCCGTCCAGCACCTTGCCGTCGGCATCGACCAGTTCGGGCACCACGCCGAACAATGGCTTGGTCGCGCTGCCGGGCTTGAGCGCGGTCGCACCGGGGAGCGGGCTGATCATGTGTCCGCCGGTCTCGGTCTGCCACCAGGTGTCGACGATCGGGCAGCGGCCTTCACCGACGACATTGTGATACCAGTTCCAGGCCTCCGGGTTGATCGGCTCGCCGACCGACCCGAGCAGCCGAAGCGACTTGCGGCTGGTCCGCGTGACCCAGTCGTCGCCCTCGCGCATCAGCGCGCGCAGCGCGGTCGGTGCGGTGTAGAGCGTGCTGACCTGATATTTGTCGACGATTTGCCAGAAGCGGCTGTGGTCGGGGTAATTGGGAACGCCCTCGAACATCACCGTCGTCGCGCCGTTGGCGAGCGCGCCGTACAGCGAATAGGTGTGCCCCGTGACCCAGCCGACATCGGCCGCGCACCAGAACACGTCGCCCGCGCGGTAATCGAACACATATTCATGCGTCATCGACGCCCAGACGAGATAGCCGCCGGTGGTGTGGAGCACGCCCTTGGGCTGGCCGGTCGATCCGCTGGTGTAGAGGATGAACAGCGGATCCTCGGCGTTCATTGGCTCGGGCGCGTAGTCGGTCGACTGGTTCGCAACGCACTCGTGATACCAGCAATCGCGACCCTCTGTCATCGCGATGTCGCCGCCGGTGCGGCGGACGACGATGACGGTCTCGACGCCGAGATCGCCCTGATCGAGCGCGGCATCGACATTGGCCTTCAGCGGAATCGTCTTGCCGCCGCGCAGCCCTTCGTCCGCGGTGATGACGACGCGGCTGTCGCAATCGTGGATCCGGTTGCACAGGCTGTCGGGGGAGAAGCCGCCGAACACAACCGAATGGATCGCGCCGATCCGCGCACAGGCGAGCATCGCGAACGCGGCTTCGGGGATCATCGGCAGATAGATCGTGACGCGGTCCCCCTTCGCGACGCCGCGTGCCTTCATCGCATTGGCGAGCCGGGACACTTCGTCGCGCAGCTCGGCGTAGCTGATCGTGCGCGAGTCGGCGGGGTCGTCGCCTTCCCACAGGATCGCGGTCGCATCGGGGCGTGCATCGGCGTGGCGATCGACGCAATTGGTGGCGACGTTGAGCTGGCCGTCCTCGAACCAGCGGATGCGGAAATCGGCCTCGTCGAACGACGTGTCCTTGATCTTGGTCGGGGAAATGATCCAGTCGAGCCGCTGCGCCTCTTTCGCCCAGAAGGCATCGGGATCAGTCGCGGCCTCGGCATACATCCGGTCATAGGCGGCGGCATCGATCCGTGCGTCCTTGGCCCATGCTGCGGGAACGGGATAGCTGGCCTCGGTCATCACACTCTCCTTTTGCCGCCGTTCTAGACGGTCGCGCGGCACGCGGCACCCCCAACCAAAGTCAGGGATGATCCCGCCCGGGCGATCCGCCATCGTCCCGCTGCTTGCATCTACGCGTCAGACCAGTGGAGCAACCAGGAGGTTGGGATGAAACGATCGGTATTCACGACGTTGCTGCTTGGCACCGCCCTTGTCGGGTTGACTCCAGGCGCCGCCTTTGGCCAGACCGCGCGAGAGGCGGAACTCGAAGCACGGCTCAAGGCGCTCGAAGCCGCGGTCCAGGACCTTCGCGGTGAGTTGACCGCAGCGCGTGCAACCGCCGCCGCGGCCCCGACGCTGTCCCCACAGACCGCCGTCGCTGCGTCGCAGGTGACGGCGCCGGCCGCGTCGCCCGGCGGATCGCCCGGCGCGACCAATGTGGCCCAGGCCAAGCCTGTCGCGACAAATTCGGCACCGACCGACGGTTTTCGCATGGGGAACACGACGGTCAAGCTGGGCGGTTTCGTTCGCCTCAACGCCATCGCCAGCCGCTACAGCGGTGGCGAGGTCGCGGTCGGGGGGCTGGGCAAGGAGTTCTTCCTGCCGCAGCAGATCCCGGTCGGCGGCGGGTTCTCCAGCCAGGACCTGTTGCTCTCGGCGCGCCAGACCCGCCTGCAGTTCAGCACGGCAACTCCGATGAACGGTACCGACATAAAGACGCTGGTGGAGTTCGATTTCGCGCTCGCGACGGCGCCGGTCGGTGCCCAGCGCGCGACCAACCCCTACACGCCCACTTTCCGCCGTGGCTTCATCGAATATGGCAATCTGCTGGTCGGGCAGGAATGGTCCACCTTCCAGAACATCGCGGTGCTGCCCGAAACGACCGATTTCGTCGGCCCGCTGGACGGCACGGTGTTCAACCGTCAGGCGCTGATCCGCTACTCCATCCCCTTGCGAACCGGGCTGACGTTGCAGGTCGCGGTCGAGAATCCCGAAACGGAAACGGCGCTGCCCGCCAATGCGGCGCTGGTCGACACGGATGACGACCGCCTGCCTGACGTGGTGGCACGGCTGAACTGGAAGTCGACACTGGGCGATTTCGCACTGGCCGGCATCGCGCGCGAATTGCGCACCGATACGCTGGGCCGCGGCGATACCGCCTTTGGCTGGGGTGTTTCCGGGTCCGGCAAGATCCCGATCGGCAAGCGTCACGACCTGCGCTTCATGGCGACCTACGGCCAGGGCATCGGCCGGTATCTGGGATTGGGATATGTCCCCGATGCGATCTACGGCGGCACCGCGACGCAGCTCGAGCGGATCGACAATTTCGCGGGCTTCGCGGCACTGCGTATCGGCTGGACCGATGCGATCCACTCGACGCTGATGGGCAGCTACCAATCGGCCGATTATCCGGCCGGCGTGATCGTCACGGGGCTGGCCAATGCCAAGTCCTATGGCGGTGCTGCCAACCTGTTCTGGTCGCCCGGCAAGGGCTTCGACATCGGCGTCGAATATCGCCACGCCGTCCGCGAACTGGTCTCGGGTGACACCGGTGCGCTCGACCGCATGGAATTCGCCATCAAATACGGGTTCTGATCGCCCGACGTTCCAAAATCACCACCGCTCCACTTGAGAGGATACCGCCATGGCAACGACAACAGGGGACGCATCGCCCCTTGGTCACGTGAAGCAGAGCCAGCCACTGATCATCATCGCGTCGTCGCTCGGCGCGGTGTTCGAATGGTATGACTTTTATCTGTACGGGCTGCTCGCGACGATCATCACTGCGCAGTTCTTCTCGGGCGTCAACGAGACGACCGGTTTTATCTTCGCGCTCGCGGCGTTCGCGGCCGGGTTCGCGGTGCGGCCGTTCGGTGCGCTGGTGTTCGGGCGGATCGGCGATGTCGTCGGGCGCAAGAACACCTTCCTCGTCACGATGGCGATCATGGGATTGTCGACGTTCCTCGTTGGTCTGCTTCCGAGCTATGCCTCGGTCGGCGTCGCCGCGCCGATCGCGCTGGTCGTGCTGCGGCTGCTGCAGGGCCTCGCGCTCGGCGGCGAATATGGCGGTGCTGCGACCTATGTCGCCGAGCATGCGCCCGACAAGAAGCGCGGGCTGTTCACCAGCTTCATCCAGACCACGGCGTCGCTCGGTCTGTTCGCCGCCCTGCTGATCGTCATCGGTGTGCGCACGCTCGTCGGCGAGGAGGCGTTCGCGGCCTGGGGCTGGCGTATCCCGTTCATCGTCTCGATCGCGCTGCTCGCGGTGTCGCTCTGGATCCGGATGCAGCTCGAAGAGAGCCCCGTGTTCCAGAAGATGAAGGAGGAGGGCAAGACCTCCAAGGCACCGCTGACCGAGGCGTTCGCCAAATGGGGCAACCTCAAGATCGTGCTGATCGCGCTGTTCGGTGCGGTCGTGGGGCAGGGCGTCGTTTTCTACACCAGCCAGTTCTACGCGCTGTTCTTCCTCGAAAAGAATCTCCGTGTCGACGGGCCGACGACGAACATCCTGATCGCAATCGCGCTGCTGATCGCGACACCCGCGTTCATCTTCTTCGGCTGGCTTTCGGACAAGGTCGGGAGGAAATGGATCATCCTGACCGGCTGTGCCCTCGCCGCACTGACCTATATGCCGCTGTTCCACGCGCTGTCGAAGGCAGCCAACCCGGCGCTCTATGCCGCGCAGCTGTCGTCGCCGGTCAGCGTCGTCGCCAACCCCGATGAATGCTCGGTGCAGTTCGATCCGGTCGGCAAGAACAAGTTCGACAGCAGCTCGTGCGACATCGCCAAGTCGTATTTGGCCAAGGCCGGCATTTCCTACACCAACGTCGTCGCACCGGCGGGCACGGTCGCACAAATCCATATCGGCGGCGCGACCATTCCGGTCGTCAATCCGGCGATCGTGACAGGGGCCGATCGTACTGCAGCGATCAAGGCGTTCGGCGCCGAGGTGAAGACCGCACTGACCGCGGTCGGCTATCCCGAAAAGGCGGACCCGGCGCAGATCAACAAGCCGATGGTCGTCGCGATCCTCGTCCTGCTCGTGCTGTACGTGACGATGGTCTATGGCCCGATCGCCGCGCTGCTGGTCGAACTGTTCCCGACGCGGATCCGCTACACGTCGATGTCGCTGCCCTATCATATCGGCAATGGCTGGTTCGGCGGCTTCCTGCCGACTGCGGCCTTTGCGATGGTCGCGGCGACCGGGGACATCTATTACGGGCTCTGGTACCCGATCCTGGCCTGTGCGGTTACCGCATTGGTCGGTCTGGTCTTCCTGCCCGAGACGTTCCGCCGCTCGTTGCACGGCTGAACGCAAGTATCGAGCAGTCCCGGGGTGCGGCAGCCGCCGCACCCCGGATCTGTTTCAGAACAGCGTCTTGAACAATCCGGCATTGGTCTTGCCGAGTTCGACGATCGAATCCCCCCGACCACTCATCACCGCTTTCGCCATATAGAGCGTGAAGCCCTTCATCTGTTCGAGCGTGATCTTGGGCGGCATCGACAGTTAGGTGCGCGCCGTGACGGCATCGAGCAGCGCGGGCCCCGGATGCGCGAGCACCTCGCGTACGCCGGCCTTGACCTCGCCAGGGTCGGTGACGCGAACGCCGTGCAGACCGATCGCGCGCGCCATCGCGGCGAAATCGGGATTGTCGAGCGCGACGCCGGTCTCGATCATCCCCGCCGCCTTCATCTCCATTTCGACAAAGCCGAGCGTGCCGTTGTTGAAGACGATGATCTTCACGGGCAGGCCGAGCTGCCGAACGGTCAGCAATTCACCCATCAGCATCGCGAGGCCACCGTCGCCCGACAGGCTGACGATCTGACGGCCGGGATAGGCGGCCTGCGCGCCGATCGCCTGGGGCAGGGCGTTTGCCATCGAGCCATGGTTGAACGACCCGATCAGTCGGCGGCGGCCGTTCATCTCGAGGTAGCGCGCTGCCCAGACGGTCGGGGTGCCGACATCACATGCAAAGACGGCGTCGTCGCTTGCCAGGTAGCTGACGACGCGCGCGACATGCTGCGGGTGGATCACGCCGCTGCCCGGGGTGCCGGTCGCGAGCTCGTCCAGGCCTTTGCGCGACTTGGCGTAATCCTCGCGTGCGTCGCGCAGGAAGGCGCCGTCGCGCTCGCGTGTCAGCAGCGGCAGCAGATGGTCGATCGTCGCGCCGACGTCGCCGACCAGTCCGAGATCGATCGCGGTGCGGCGCCCGAGATTTTCGGGCCGCAGGTCGATCTGCGCCACCTTCGCCTTTTCCGGATAGAATTGGCGATAGGGGAAGTCGGTCCCGAGCATCAGCAGCGTGTCGCACGCCATCATCGCATCATAGCCGGACGAGAAACCGATCAGCCCGGTCATGCCGACATCGTAAGGATTGTCATATTCGACGAATTCCTTGCCGCCGAGTGCATGGACAACCGGTGCCTGGAGCACGCCGGCAAGCGCGACGAGTTGCGCATGCGCCCCCCGACAGCCGCGACCCGCGAGGATCGTCACCTTGCCGGCGTCGTTCAGCAGCGCGGCAAGGCGGGCGAGCGCGTCCTGATCGGGGATGATCGTGGCCGCTTCGGGCAGCAACGCGGTGCGGGATCGGGCGATAAGGCCCGTGGTCGTGCGCAATGCGACATCACCCGGCATCGCGACGACTGCGACGCCACGATGGCCGACCGCGGCACGGATCGCTGTGTCGAGCGTGCGCGGCATCTGATCGGCATCGGAGATCGTCTCGCAATAGACGCTGCATTCGCGGAACAGCGCCTCGGGACGGGTTTCCTGGAAATAATTGGAGCCGATTTCCGCGCTCGGTATCTGCGCGGCAATCGCCAGCACGGGCACGCGGGTCCGGTTGCAGTCGTACAGCCCGTTGATCAGATGCAGGTTGCCCGGCCCGCAGGAGCCAGCGCAGACCGCGAGCTTGCCGGTGAGTTGCGCTTCGGCGCCGGCCGCGAAGGCCGCCGCTTCCTCGTTGCGGACGTGCACCCATTCGATCGTTCCGCGCCGCCTGAGCGCTTCGGTGAGACCGTTCAGGCTGTCGCCGACCACGCCATAGATGCGCTCGACGCCGGCAAGTTCGAGCGTCTCGACGAACAGGTCGGCGATCAGGGTCTTGGGCATCGGGCGTCTCCGGGTCTCGAAAAATGGTGAAGGTCGAGGCCTCAACGCGTCCCGGCGGCAAGTGACGCGGCGGAATCGCGGAATTGACCCTAGGAGCGGTATGACCGGATCGTTGCAGAAATGTAACAAGTCCGAATTTTCGGTCCGAAAACGCGTGCGGATACGATCTCGTTACCCTGAATCGGTTGCATTCAAAATTTGGAGACCCGAGCATGCGCAACGGATCCCGGCAACATCCCGGGCCCATGACAAAGGATTGATTTCGGCACGGCCAGTATTGCGTGAGCAAACGACGTAAATCGTCGATGGACTTGGGGGAAGGATCCGAAAAGGCGCTCACCATTCGGGGGTAGCCTAATGAAGATTGCTCATCATATCTCGCGTCACGCCTTGATCGTTGCCCTTGCTGCTGGGGGGCATGTTTCGGCCAGTGCCCAAGAGCTTGCCCAGACGACAAACCCCGCCACGGTAGGATCGGCCAGCGCGCCGACAAGTGATACGCCCGACGACATCATCGTGACGGGGACGCGTGCGACCGGCATTACTGCTGCCGAAAGCGCGGCGCCGATCAAGGTGCTTGATGCCGACATGATGAGCCATGTCGGCCAGCCCAATCTGAACCAGATCCTGACGCAGTTGGTCCCGTCCTTCACCGCGCAGGCATTTGGCGGCGACACCGCGAACCTGACGCTGTCCGCCCGGCTGCGCGGGCTGAGCCCCAACCACACACTGGTGCTCGTCAACGGCAAGCGCCGGCATGGGACCGCCAACCTCGCAGTGCTCGGCGGGCCCTATCAGGGTGCGGCGACCGCGGATCTGGACCTGATCTCCCCCTCGTCGATCAAGCGGATCGAGGTTCTGGAAGACGGCGCGGCGGCCCAATATGGCTCGGATGCGATCGCCGGGGTGATCAACATCATCCTCAAGGACGGCGATACGGGCGGCGATGGCTATGCGACCGCGGGCGAGAATTACCAGACGGGCGGACGGACCTATGCCGGGACGCTACATCTCGCGACGAAGATCGGCGAGGACGGCTTCCTCAACGTGACCGCATTCCACCGCTATCACGACTTCACGCAGGTCGGTGGGCTCGACCGGCGGGTGACGGACGGTGATGGCAAGTTGCTAACCGGCACAACGTCGCCGGCGCTCAGTCCCCTGCAACAGCAGCTCTACCCGAATATTTCGGGCTTCCCGTACGTCAATCGGATCAACGGTGATGCGCAATCCCGCCTCACCAACCTGCAATTTAACAGCGCCTACGACTTCGGCGCGGCGGAGGTGTATAGTTTCGGCACCTATTCGAAGCGGATCGCCAGCGCGTACGAAAATCTGCGTGTCCCGACGCGGGTCTCGCGGACGGTCGGCGGGGTCACGACCTATTTCGATCCTGACGGCGACAGCCCGGTCAACGGCTTTTCGCCGCGCGAGAAGATCCGCGAGGACGACATGGCGTTTACCGGCGGGGTTCGCGGGCTGCTGAGCGGCTTCAATTACGACGTGTCGACCAGTTTCGGGCAGGACAAGAACCTCATCTATACCGTCGATTCCGCCAACGCCTCGCTCTACGCGGATACCGGATTTACGCCGACGAGCTTCTATAACGGCTTCTTCAAGGCGACCGAGTTCACCGCGAACGCCGATGTCACCCGCGAGATCGCGGTGGGCATGGCGGCCCCGCTAAACCTCGCATTCGGCGCGGAGTACCGGAAGAACGTGTACGAGATCGGCTCGGGCGATGCCGCATCGATCTATAAGGAGGGCGGGCAATCCTATCCCGGGTTCCGGCCATCCGATGCGGGCGTGAACGGCCGCAACAGCCAGGCGGCCTATGTCGATGTCGCGATGATGCCGATCGACGGGCTGAAGGTCGATGTTGCCGGACGCTATGAACATTATTCCGATTTCGGCAGCAAGTTCATCTACAAGGGGACGAGCCGCTACGACTTTTCGGACGCGTTCGCGCTTCGCGGTACGGTCTCGACCGGGTTCCGGGCGCCGACGCTCGCGGAATCCTATTATTCCGCGACCAATGTCTCGCCGACGTCCGCGTTCGTGCAGCTGCCGGCCAATTCCGCCGCGGCCAAGCTTCTGGGGTTTGCCAATCTGAAACCGGAGAAATCGACCAATTTCAGCCTTGGGACCGTGCTGCGCCCGGCACCACGCCTGACGATCACGATCGACGCCTATCAGGTCAAGATCCGCGACCGCATCCTCGGGACCGGCTCTCTGTACGGCAGCGGTGGTGCGACGAACTTCCCGATCGTGACCGCGGCCATTCGGGCGAACGGCAACATCCTCGACCCGACCGTCAATCAGACCGGGATCAACATCTTCACCAACGGCGCGGACACGCGGACGCGCGGCATCGATCTGGTGGCGAGCTACGTCACCGATCTTGCCGACTATGGCAAAGTGAACTGGATGCTGTCGGGCAACTATAACGAGACCAAGGCGCTCAGACTGAATGCGGCGCCTGCGACGCTCGGCGGCATCCCGCTCTTCGACGATGAGGCGATCAGCTATCTCGAGACGGCGTCACCCAAGACCAAGGTGATCGGTTCGATCGTCTATGCGCTGGACAAGTTCGGTGCGACGCTGCGCGGGACCGTCTACGGCAAGACGACGGCGTATCTGACCCCGGATGGCGGCGAATATTACAAGCAGACGGTCGGGTCGGCATTCATCGGCGACGTCGAACTTAACTATGACCTGACCGCCGCACTCAAGCTGTCGGTCGGTGCCAACAACCTGTTCAACAAGCGGCCGCCGACTGTCGGGCTGGTGCCGGGGTCGACCAACTCGCTGGTCAACGACGCCAATGTCCTCGACGGGCCGCTGACGTTCAGTCCCTACGGCATCAACGGCGGCTATTATTACGCGCGCTTCAATATCACCTTCTGACGAGATCGGGCGCGGCGCTCGGCGGCCGCGCCCGAACCTGCCTGTGCGTCAGGCGGGTGCCATGACCGACAGGATATCATCGACCTGTGCGGTGGCGAACGCGGTATATTCGTCGCCGATCGCATAGGGCAGCAGGATGCGGCGCCCCTGCAACAGCCCGCCGCAGCTATACGTGACGTTCGGCACATAGCCGCCACGCTGCTCCGCGCTCGGGAACAGGAGTGGGGAGGGCGTGCGCGCCAGCACGCGGCTGGGGTCCGCCTTGTCGAGCAGGCACGCGCCGATGCAATAGCCTCGGACCATGCCGACGCCGTGGGTGAAGACCAGCCAGCCCTCGTCGATCTCGATCGGGGATCCGCAATTGCCAAGCTGCACGAATTCCCATGGATATTTCGGTGCCATGATCGGCGTCCCACGGTCCCACGTGTAAAGATCGTCCGAGCGGAGCAGCCAGATCGTCTCGCTGTCCTGCCGCCCGAGCATCACGAACTGGCCGTCGATCCGGCGCGGGAACAGCGCCATGCCCTTGTAGCCGGTCATGGCGCCGGCGAGGGGGCGCATTTCGAAGGTCCGCATGTCGACGCCGCGGAGCATTTCCTGCTGAACCTTGCGTCCGTCGAACGCGGTATAGGTCCCGATGATGCTGCGAACGCCGTCATGATCGGTGAAATTGACGAGGCGCAGATCCTCGACACCCTGGCGCTGGCTGGGCAGCACGGGAAAGATGACCGTTTCCGACGCGTCCTGGCTGTCGTCGCACAAAAGCCGGACCCAGCCATCCTGGTTGCGGTCGATTCGTGGCGGCACACCATGCGGGCTCGCCGGATCGATCACGAGGCGATCGTCGGGGCCCCATTCGCCGGTACGGAACGTGACCGAGGAGATATGTCCTTCGCCGATGCCGCGCAACGACAGCACGAACTTGACGCCGCCCGTGGCCGATGCGGGTTCGTCGTCGATCCGCGCGATGCTCGGGTTGAACAGGGCCGCCGACTCGAATGCATACTCCTGGCTGAAATAGGCGCCGAGCAGCAGCGCCTCGTCGGCGTCGATGTCGCCGATATCAAGGTCGTCTTGAACCTCGGCAAAGCGGCGGCGGAAGACTTCATCGGCATTGCGATGCCGCTCCTCCATCGGTTTTGCGAGCAGTTCGACCATGCGTTTGCGCAGCGCGGGGTCGAGTGCCATCACCCGCTGCGCCACCTTTTGCGCGCGCGATGGACGATCGGCCGCAAATGCCTCGGGATAGCTGAAGCTGAACGGGCGGATCACCGTTCGCGAAGGATCGGGCTTGAGTTCGATCTCAAGCTTCTTGAAGACGTTGGCAGCTTCCATGCGCGGACCTTTCATCGGGCGGCGTCCTGCATGCGCACACCCTTGCCCCGTTCAGCGATAGACCGCGCGTTTATATCCATGGATCGCATCGCCGCGGCGGATTTCCTGTGACCCGCTGCTCAAGGCCCTGACCGGATATCGTGCAACAACTTTGCTATTGATAACCACTCGCAAACTTCTGTAGGGCATGACCATGCAGGCCACCCCGCAGCGCACGCCGGATCTAAGGCGGACGGCAACGTCGCCGCGGCGTCGGTTGCGTCCGGCGGTCGTGCCGATGATTGCCCGGATCGGGACCGCGCTGGTCGGTGGCTATGTTCTTGCCTCGGCGGTCGCCACGCTGATCGCACGCGTGCTGCCGGTGGACCGCGCCGAGGCGACCAGCTGGGGAATGATCCTCTCGTTCCTGGTCTACGCAATCGCCGTGCTCTGGAGCTTTCACGAGCCACGCGTGATGCGCGTCGTACTCGGCATCTGGGGCGGCAGCGCGGCGATCGGTCTGGCACTGGCCTTGCTCGGCGTCCGCCCATGACGGCTGCCTTGCCGCTGCGGCAGAGCATGGCGTGGATCCATGGGTGGCTGGGACTGCTCGCGGGATGGCTGTTGTTCGCGATGTTCCTGACGGGGACGGCAAGCTATTTCCGGCCCGAAATCACCCAGTGGATGCAACCGGAAATCCGCGCGAGCACGGTGTCGCCTGCGCAGGCGGCGCAAGGCGCGATGACCTATCTGCAGCGGATCGGCGCGGGGGACGACGTCCAGTGGTTCCTCTACCTTCCCGATGCCCGCTCGGCGGTGACGCGCGTGTTCGAGCAGCGGAGTCCGACGTCGACGGCGCCTCCACGTCCCGCCGAACTCACGCTCGATCCTCGCAGCGGGGAGCCGGTCCGTGCGCGCGAAACGCGCGGCGGCGAGCATTTCTATCGGTTCCACTTCCAGCTTCAGCTGCCCTATCCCTGGGGGCGCTGGCTGGCCGGGCTGTGTGCGATGGTGATGCTCTCGGCGATCGTGTCGGGGGTGATCACGCACAAGCGCATCTTTGCCGATTTCTTCACGATGCGCTGGAACAAGGGACAGCGGAGCTGGCTCGATGCGCATAATGTCTCGGCCGTGCTCGCGCTGCCCTATCATGCGATGATCACCTATACCGGGCTGATCACGCTCGTGGCGATGTACATGCCCTGGCCGGCGATGGTGAACTACAAGACGCCGCTCGATTACGGGGCGGTCGCATTCGGCATTCCGACCGAGCGCGCCGCGACCGGCATTGCCGCGCCGCTGCTGCCGATCGGGCCGATGATCGAGAAGGCCGAAGCGGTGCTCGGCGCGCCTGCGACCCGGTTCGTGGTGCGCCATCCCAACGACCGCGCGGCGACGGTGACCGTCTATCGACATGCCGGCGTGTCGATCAATGCGCGGCTGCCATCGGTGACCTATTCGGGAAGCACTGGGCAAATGCTCGAGCGATCGGGCGGCACCGGGCCCGCGCTGACGACCGCGGGGGTGATGCTCGGTCTGCACGTTGCGAGCTATGCGGGTACCGGGCTGCGCTGGGCCTATTGCCTGCTCGGCCTGACCGGCGCCGCAATGGTCGGTACGGGCCTGTTGCTCTGGACGACCAAGCGGCGGCGGCCGGGCGCGGCGCCGTTCCCGGGGCTGACGCTCGTCGAGCGATTGAACATCGCGGTGATTGCCGGGCTGCCGGTCGGGATGGCAGCGTATCTCCTGGCGAACCGGGTGATTCCTGCCGATGCGGCCGGGCGCGCCGATGGCGAAGTCGCCGCGATGTTCTGGACCTGGGGCGCGGTCGCAGTCATGCAGCTGGCCCGATCGCCGCGGCGCGCCTGGATCGAAGCGTTCGCGATCGGTGCCATCGCCTTTGCCGCAATTCCGGTCATCAATGCCGTCACGACCGCGCGCGGTCTGCCGGCCTCATTGCGTGGCGACGACCCGGTATTTGCCGGGTTCGACCTGACCATGCTCGCGATCGCCACCGTGCTGGGGATGGCAGCATGGCGTGTCGCGCATCTTCGTCCGGCGGCTCCGGTACGACGTCCTGCCCGTGGAGTGGTTCATGCTTGAAACGATCATCGTCACACTGGCGGGCTGGATGCTGCTCGCGGCCTCCGCGTTTCGCTATCGCCGGGATCTCGGCATCACGGCACCCGGAACCATCCGGATGTTGCGGATCGCCGCCGCCGCCCCGCTGACGCTGGCGTTCTTGCGGTGCGGGGCGCCGGTCAGTGGCGAACGCGTCGTGCGGTTTCTGGGTGGCGGCTCGATCGCGGCGGTCATTATGGTCGGCACGCTGTCGGTCGCGCCGATGTTCATGCTCCGACCCGTTGCCCTGATCCTCGGCATGGCGCGTGCTCTGCGGCCTTCGAAGGACACCCATCGTACCGCCTCGGCCTGACGGCGGAAGCGGTGCGGTGGGTGCCGGTCATTAGTGATCGGCCTGAGGGCTCGATCCGCCAACGTCGTGGCGGATCGCAACCATCCTAACGGTTCGCCGCGGTAGCCGGTGCGCGGGGTGACGTTTGGGCGGTGGGTGTGCCGACGGGTGCCGGTGGCGGCGTGACACCGATCGCTGATGGGGCGCAGCCGGGGATGGTGGACGGCGCCATTGCACCGGGAGGGGCCGAGTTCGCGCCGCCCGGTGGCGGGGGCGGCGGACCATCGCGGCCGGGACCACCGGGACCACCGGGACCACCGGGGCCGCGAGGACCACCGGGGCCATGCGGCGGCGGCCCGCCCGCGGGGCCGGCGGCGGCGATCCGCCCATTCGGATCGACGAGATAGGAGGCGCGCAGCTGCCCATTGTCGTAGCGCCCCTGTACCGTCATCGTCGCACCGGCAGTGACGCCATCGCCGTTGCGGCCGGCATCGATCATCGTCCGCCCGGTCGCGTCCTGAAGGACGAAGCGGTCACCGAAGATCTCGACCACACGGCCCTTTACCGTCACCACGCCGCTCGCGCCCGACAGTCGGGCGATCGCGGTCGGCGTGGTGGGTGCCATCTCGATGCCGGGCCGCGTCAGCGATACGGCGCCGGCGCCGCCTGCCACGCCGACGCCGAGCAGGGCGGCAGCGGCGAGCTTCATCCGCGTTCCGCGGTTCAGTGTGTCCATCAAACGGGGCATTCATCGTCTCCTCTTCGTGTCGATGACCGGCGTCTAGGCGCCGCATCCCCACGCCCCGCTGAACTTCCCCGTTCAGTTTGGGTTTAGCGTGCACAGCTAGCGAGGTCGTCATGCGTATATTGCTCGTCGAGGACGATCCCGATCTCGGCCCCGCGCTGGCCAAGGCCTTGCGAGGCGAGAATTGCGCGGTCGATCTTGCCGCAAACGGCGTCGATGCGGGGCATCTGGGCGACACCGAGGCCTATGACGCCGCCGTGCTGGATCTTGGCCTGCCGGGCCGAGACGGCGTCACGATCCTGCGGGACTGGCGGGCGGCGGGGCGCGACCTTCCTGTGCTGATCCTCACCGCGCGCGACGGATGGTCGGACAAGGTGGCGGGGTTCAAGGCGGGGGCCGACGACTTCATGACCAAGCCGTTCCGCGTCGAGGAACTCGTCATGCGGCTGCGTGCGCTGGTGCGCCGGGCGGCGGGGCATGGCGCCACACGGCTCGAATGCGGTCCGCTCGCATTCGAGACGCAGACCGGCCAGTTCGAGCTCGACGGTTTGCCGGTCAAGCTGACTGCGCTCGAATGGCGGGTGCTCTCGGCGCTGATGCTGTCGAAGGACGCGGTGATCGAGCGGCTGGCGCTGATGGAGCGCGTCTATGAGGGCGATGCGGATGTCGACTCGAACAGCCTCGAGGTGATCGTGGGTCGACTGAGAAAGAAGATCGGTGCGTCGCTGATCGATACCGTGCGCGGTCGCGGTTACCGGCTCGCGACGCCGACACCCCGATGAGGCTGATCCCGCGATCGATTCATGGGCGGATGCTCGGCCTTTCGCTGCTCGCTACGCTCGTCGCGCTCGTGGTCGCGGGTGCGGCGATCGCCGGCGTGTTGCAGCGGTTCGTCACCCAGGGGCTCGACCAGCGGCTCGATGCCGAATTGTCGCTGCTGGCCGGTGCGGTCGATGGCGATGGGCGGATCGACCGGGCGCGACTGACGCGGCTTCGCGGCCTGCTCGATGCCGGCCCCGGCTGGCAATGGCAGATCAGCGGTCCGGCACAAACAGTGAGTTCCGCCGAATTTCCGACGCTGCGGACGCCCGGCCCGGCACCGCGAGACTCGCTGCGCGGGGAAGGGGAGGCGCGTCCGCAACCACTGGAAGGGCGGAACGGAATCCATGCCCGACGGATTTCGATCGCGACGGACGCGGGGCCGATGGTGTTGACCGCAGCCGCACCGCGCGACGTCGTCGCCCGACCGATCCGGTCGGCGGTGGTGCCGTTGCTTGCAACGCTCGGCATCCTTGGCATCCTGCTGGGCGTTGCGACGCTGGTGCAGGTGCGGATCGGGTTGCGACCGCTGCGCGCGTTGCGCGACGGCGTCGCTGCGATGCGCAGGGGGGCCGCGGGTGTGTCCGAAGCGCAGCCCGACGAGCTTCGTCCGCTCGCGATCGAACTGAACGCACTCGCGCGGGACAACGCGTCGGCGCTCGCGACCGCGCGCGCGTCGGCGGCCAATCTGGCGCATGCGCTGAAAACCCCGGTCGCGACGCTTGCGCTAACGGTGCGTGACGATCCCGCCCAGGCGGCGCAGCTTGCCCGGATCGACGCAACGATCCGGCATCATCTTGCCCGCGCACGCAACATCGCCGGCGGTCATGCGAGCAGCACCGCACTCGCCCCCGCGATCGCCGATCTGATGTCGACGATCCGGCGGCTGAGGATGGAACGCGGCGTCGTGATCGATGCGGCGATCGATCCCGAGCTGCACGTCGCGGTCGATGCCGCGGATCTCGACGAGATGGCGGGCAATCTAATCGACAATGCCGCGCAGCATGCGCGAACGACGGTGCGTGTCGCCGCGAGGGTCGATCAGGGCATGATCCGGCTCAGCGTCATCGACGATGGCCCGGGCATCGCGCTGGCGGACCGTCAGCGGGCGACCTCAGCCGGCGTGCGGCTCGACGAACGCGAGGATGGTCATGGGTTCGGCCTGGCGATCGCGCGCGAACTCGCGGCGCTGTATGGCGGCGTGCTGGTCCTCGACGATGCCGCGGGCGGCGGGCTCTCGGCTTCGGTCACCATGCCGATCGGTACCGCGGTCTAGGATTGTCCCGAATGCGCGGCGATCAGGTCCGCGGCGTTTGGACGGCGCAGGATGCGGATGCCGTCATCGCAATAGTCGACGAGCCCCATCGCGACAAACGCGTCGAGCCAGCCCTGCATCGGCCACCAGCCCCACCGCGCGTGGAATATCGTCGCGTTGCGGACGATGTCGTCGAGATGCTGGACGGGCGGATCATAGCTGTCGTGATACTGATGGCAGGCGATGGCCCCGCCGACGAAGATCAGCGGGGTTTGTGCATGCTCGGCGCGAAAGCCGAAATCGGTGTCTTCCGCGCCATAGCCGACGAAAGCCTCGTCGAAGCCACCAAGCGCATCGAACCGCGACCGGCGGATCGCGAACGCCAGCGACCAGAACAGGCCGGGATTGGTTTCGCGCCGCGTGCCCGTTGCGGGAAAGCTGCGCACCGGATGTGGCCGCCCGGTTGCGAGCAGGACCTCTTCGTTCCATGTCGAACGCGCGTCGTCGGGTCCGAGATAGCGGATATCCGCGCAGAGCAACGCATCGTCCGCATCGAGTACCGCACCCATCCTGCCAAGGCACTGCGCCATCGGGATACAGTCTACGTCGAGGAACAGCAGATGTGCAGACGTTGCGTGCCGTGCTGCAAGGTTGCGCGCGGCGGCAAGCGCAAGAGTGCCGGTCTGGAGCCGATGGACGTGGACGGGGAAGGGCGCCTCCGGCTGCGCGACCGGGTCGCTGCTCATGTCGACGATGATCAGTTCGGCGGGGGCGACCGCGCTCCGTTTCAGACCCTCGACCAGCTGGATCAGATGGGGTTCGCGGTCCTTGACGAGGCTCAGGACTGAGAGCGGCGTCATCGCAGGGACCACAGGTCGAGGCGGTACGCGTCTTTTCTTTCGGCGCGCTCGACCGCGACGCCGCCGAGCCGATCCCGTAGCTTGGTGACGGCTGCGTCGCCGGTCTGTGGATAGTCGGAATCGCCTGTCCAGTGCACGAGTATGATCCGGCAATCGGGCGTGGCGCTGGCGCGGATTGCGGCGGCTGCGCGCTCGATATCCGCGTCGTCCCAGTAATAGACGACCTCCGACAGCACGACGAGATCGAACGCGCCGTCCGGCGTCTCGGCCGGGAAGCCACAGCGGGCGATCGTGACATTGGGCAGTGCGGCGCAGCGCGACCGGGCAAGCTCGACGGCGCGCAGGCTGATGTCGATCGAGGTCAGGGTATCGCACAAAGGCGCAAGCCGCGCGGTCAGCACGCCGTGGGCGCAGCCGATCTCCAAGGCCGAACGATAGCGCCGATCATCGATAGCGGCGATCGTCGCATCGAACTTTGCGGCTTCATACGGGCTCGAGGCGAGTGACCAGGGATCGTCGTCGCCGGTGAAGACGTCATCGAAATAGCGCGCGTCGAGGCTATGGTCGGGTCGCATGTCGGCTCGCCAGATAGAGGAGATCGGTGCCCGGCATACGCTGTTGCGCGCGCGGCAGGCGAAAACCGTCGCCCATCAATCCAGTCAACTGGCTGCGGTGGGCACGGAGCGCGGCGCTGCGCCGGGCGGTCGGCATCGCCGCGGTACGGACGACGCGCTTCCCTTCGGGGCGTTCGCCCCAGACGGCATATTCGAAAATCGCGACCGGCCTGCGCGCCGCGTGCGCAGCATGCACCGCAAGCGTGAAGCACGCGGCATGGTCACAATGCGGCTCGCCTGCCGCGGTTGTCGCGATCGCGTCGACCGCGTGCCGGCGCAACAGGGCCGCCAGTTGCCGCACGGATCGACGGAACGCGGTGCTTCCGGGGCGGTGCGGGTTTGCATCGTGCCAGTCGAGAAACCGCGGGACGATCCGCCGTTCGCCGGTCAACAGCGCGACGGCATGCCGTGCCTCACCGCGTCGTCGCCGGATGAGCGTGCTACGGTCCGCCGGCGTCGGGCAGGGATGCGAACCCGATCCGTCGGTTAGGATCATTACACCGGCAAGGCGATTGCGCGCCGCCGTATCGGCGATCAATGCCCCCGTGCCGAGCGTTTCATCATCGGCGTGCGGCGCGAGCACCAGCCACCGCGCGCTGTGCCAAGGACTTCGGCTCAGTGCAGTCGCGGGGGTCACCACAAGCGGTCGCCGGCGCCCCAGACGTCGCGGTCGAGCCAGGCGAGCGCCGCCTGATCGCGCGCATAATCAGGGCTTGCCTGACGCAGATAGAGGCTAAGGTCGCGGCTGATCTTGTCCGCGCGCTCACCATCAAACGCGCTGCGCGTACCGAGAAGACGCGCGGTGGCTTCCATGACGTCGAGCGCGGCACGTTCGACGACCCCGCGAGTCATCTGGACGAAGATGGTGGCGTCGGCCTCCTCACGCGCGGCACGTCCCGCAGCCTCGCGGATCCACAGATAGGCGGTGCGCGCGGCAACGACCGCCTCGGCAAAGCGCGCACGCTGGACGGGATCGCCGCGTGCAGTGTCGGACAAGGCGCGCCGGGTCTCGGTCAGTAGCCCCTCCATGCCGCCAAGCTGAACCGCCAGGAACCGCCATGCGCCCGCGGTGAACCGGGGTTCGCGGTCATAGTCGCCCGGTGCGCCTAGCGTCTGCATGACGCCGGCGGGATAGCCCGAACATTCGTAGCGACCACTCATGCTCGCGCGCATGCCGCGCACGCGCCAGCGGGACGCGTCGGTACGCACGGGATCATCGGCCGGGATGACGACGATCGGACGCTGGCCCGCCGCCGGACGCGCGGTGACGATCGCGTAATCGATACCGCCGGCGCCGCTTGCGAAGTGCTTGGCCCCATCGAGCACAGGGCCGTCAGGACCGTCGGTTACCGCGACGCCGGGCGGAGGCTCGGTCGCCCAGACGCCGAACCAGGCGCCGCGGTCGAGTTCGGTATCGAGCCAAGCGAGCTGATCCGCCGATGCATACCAGTCGAACAGCGCGAGCGCGTTGACATGGCCCTCGAACAGCCGCCCGACGCTAAGGTCACCGCGTCCGACCGTCCGCAGCGCATCGAACAGCTCATCCGGTGCACCATTGGCTTGCCCACCAAGCTCCCGCGGGGCGAACCGCCGGTGCAGGCCGTGGCGGACCAGAGCTGCCATGCTGTCCGCGGGAAACATCGGGGCGGCATCATAACGCTCGCCGCAGGACGCGAGCGTCTCGACGAGGTCGAGGGACGGCGTAGCGGGGGCCGGCCGTGCAGTCGGGCCACTCATCGGTCGAGCCCCAGCGGCATGTCGCAGCGCATTGGCGGGAGCAGGGGTTCATCGCGCGCGACCCCGGCCTCACCGCCCGGCTGGTCGCGTCGCATCCGTCGCCACGCCGCGCGTGCGCGCCACTGATCGAACGACGGCAGAAAAGTGGGCTCGCCGCGCGCCACGCGGACGGACAGCGCCTGCATATGGTCCGCCATGCCCCCGGTCGCGCGACCGATGGTGCGCGCTGACACACGGGTCCACACACTCATCGGATGACCGAGCCGACCGCCTGCCGCGACCGCCGCCTCGACCAGTGCGCGGTCTTCCCCGGCGGGGATAGCGGGGACACCGCCCGCCGCACGGTAGAGCGGGGCAAGAATCGCCAGGCTTGCGCCGGTATGGTCGCCGTGACGGGGCGCCGGATCCCAGCGGCACGGATCGATGTCGTCCTCGATCGCGCGAACACAGGCCCAGTAGCGGTCGAGCTTGACCTGCATCGCATCCATGTCCGCGGCGAGCGGTTCGGCATCGTCGACGACGATCCGGCCGCCGACGATATCAAGCCCCGCGTCGATCGCGCGAAGCATCGCCGAGATCCAGTCTGACGGCGGCCGGGTATCGGCATCGGTGGAGATGAGAACGCCGCGATCCGGATCGATGCGTGCCAAGCCAGCCTCCATCGCCAGGCGTCGTGCGGTGCCGGCGTGCGCACGCTCGGGCGGAAGATCGTGGCACGCTACGGCGAGATGCAGTCGCTCGCCCCAGGCGGCCTGTGCCCGGGCCACCGCGGCGACGCTGTCATCGACGGTGTTATTGATCAAGATCGAGACGCGGATCGGTCCATCGAAGTCCTGCCGCGCAAGGGCGTCGAGCAGAATTGGCAGGCGGTCTGCCTCGTCACGCGCGGGCACGCACACGCAAAAGCGGGCGTCCGTCATGCCGCCCCCGTCAACGTGATCGGATAGTCAGACGCGCGGCCCCGTGCGGCGTGGCGTGTCGGCTGGATCATCTCTTCGTATAAATCCTCATAGCGGTCGATCATGACGTCGGCGTCGCAGATCGCCTCCGCGCGCAGGCGGCAGGCGCGGCGGTCGAGCAGCACCGCCCGCCGCGCGGCATCCGCGAGCGATGCGACATCGTCCGCGCGTGCGAGCGTGCCACAGGACTCGTCGAGGAGCGCCGGAATCGCGCCGCGCGCAAAGGCGGCGACGGGCGTCCCGGACGCGAGGGCTTCGGCGACCACCAGCCCGAACGGTTCTTCCCAGCGAGGCGTGCAGAGGAACGCACTCGCGCCGCCGACGAGCGCGCCGAGTGCCGCATGCTCGAGATGCCCGACATGCGTGACGTCGGCGCCGAGCCGCGGCAGGATCTCGGCTGCATAGTAATCCGGATCGGAGATCGGTCCGGCGATGCGGAGCGGATAGCCTGCCACCCTCGCCGCGTCGATCGCCAGATGAAGGCCCTTTTCGGCGACGATCCGCCCATACCAGACGAGATAGCGGTCGGGACTTGCGGCAGGTTGGAAGGGGAAGCTCGCAAGGTCGATGCCGTTCGGGATCGTCCGGTCGATCGGCGTCACGTGGCTCCACAGACTACGGATCGTATCAGATACGGCAACGAAGCGCATCGATGGTGACTTGCAGAGGCGGATGCCGCTTTCCAGCCAGCAGAACGGGGGTGTGTGCAGCGTCGTGACCATCGGCGTATCGAGCGTTTCCGCCATCGAGACGGGAAGATAGTGGAGCGAGTTGTTGTGGATGACGTCGAACCGTCGATTTCTTAGCATGCTCATCAGCCGCAGATAGGCATGGTGTTCGCGGAAGAACGTCACGTCCTGCGCTTCGGCGGTGCCGGTTTCGAGAAGCGAGGTTTCGTCGCAGATTGCCTCGAGCCCCATTGCCGGATCGGATTTCATCGATGCGAATACTGTGACCGCATGTCCACGTCGGCGTAACGCGGTAGCCAACAGGTGCGTATGCATCTCGAGGCCACCGGCAAAAGGCTCGCGGATGGCATATTTGAGATGCGCAATAATCGCGATTCGCATTCCGACCCCTTCACCAGCGATCACGATCTAGGTCGCGTCGATTCGGTGAGAAACGCATCAATTCGGCTTTTATGTCCGCTACTCGCACCGCGTTTGTGCTAATCTATATCAATACTATAGCGGGTCACGGTCAGACTGCATGTCGGGATGTGCAGCGGCGAAGGCCGGCAGGGTCGCGGCGTTCGCGGCGGCGGTGGCCAGACAGGGGTAGCGTGAGAGATCGACGGCGAAGCGTTCGGCCGCATAGACCTGCGGCACGAGATAGCAGTCGGCCAGCGTCGGCGTGGCGCCAAAGGCATAGCGGTCGCCGTGGCGAGCGATCTGTGGCTCGATCGCATCGAATCCCGCGGTCATCCACCGCGCGATCCAGGCTGATACCTGATCGGGCGTCGCGGCGAAATCTGTCCTGAGTGCATCAAGGATCCGCAGATTGTTGACCGGATGAATGTCGCACCCGATCGTCGCCGCAATGCCGCGCACGATCGCGGCCTCGATCGGATCGGCGGGCAATAGCGGCGCCGCCGGATAGGTCGCGTCGAGCCATTCGAGGATGGCAGGCGACTGCGTCAGGATCGTGCCGTCGCCAATGTCGAGCGCGGGCACCAGCCCTTGCGGGTTAAGCGCGAGATAGCGCGCGTCACGCTGCGCGCCGGTCCTGAGATCGTGCGTGCGCTGCTCATAGGAGCACTGCTTCAGGTTCAGCGCGATCCGCACGCGGTAGGAGGTTGTCGACCGCCAATAGCCGTGCAGGATCATGCCGGCAGCACCGCCTTGGGGAAATCGGCCCAGACAGCGTCATAATCGAGCTGGGCATGTTCCAGCGCATGCGGCGTCGGTCGGTAGGGCCAGCAACTCTCCACCATGAAGGCCATGGTCCCGTCGATCTTGTGCGGCTTGAGATCGGCGTTCGTAGCGGCGGTCCAGCTATCGAGATCGGGACCGTGGCCTGCCATCAGATTGTGCAGGCTCAGACCGCCGGGCGTGAAGCCGGCCGCCTTGGCGTCATAGGCGCCGTGGATCAGCCCCATCGCCTCGGACATGACGTTGCGGTGGAACCAGGGCGGGCGGAACGTGTCCTCGGCGACCATCCAGCGCGGCGGGAAGACGACGAAATCGGCGTTCGCGCGCCCGGGTACGTCGGAGGGCGAGGTCAGAACGGTGAAGATCGACGGATCGGGATGGTCGAAGCTCACCGTGTTGATCGTGTTGAACCGCGCGAGATCGTAACGCCACGGCGCCAGATTGCCGTGCCACGCCACGACGTCGAGCGGACTGTGCTCGAGCGTCGTGCACCACAGCGCTCCCATGAATTTCTGGATAACCTCGAACCGCGTGTCGCGATCCTCGAACCAGGCGACCGGCGTTTCGAAATCGCGCGGATTGGCCAGCCCGTTCGCGCCAATCGGACCAAGATCGGGAAGACGGAACAGGGCGCCATGGTTTTCCGCGACATAGCCCGTTGCTTGCCCATCGGGTAGCAAAGCCCGGAAACGAACACCGCGCGGGATGAGCGCGATCTGGCCGGGCGCGACCATGATCCGCCCGAGCTCGGTCAGAAGTTCGAGCCGCCCCGCCTGGGGGATGAAGAGCAATTCGCCATCGGCATCGACAAAGACCCGCGCGGTCATGTCGCGGTTGGCGGCATAGAGGTGGACCGCGACGCCCTCCAGATCCGCAGGATCGCGGGTGGCGAGCATCGTCGTCATGCCGTCGATCAGGTCGGTGCCCGGGGAGGGTGGCGCGCTCGGGTCCCAGCGCAACCGGTTGGGCGCCAGCGGACCGTCCTGCGCGTCCGCCGCGAAACGTGCAGCGCCGTCATATCGGACATAGGGCGGATGTTCGGCGGTCGGGCGCATGCGGTACAGCCAGCTCCGCCGGTTCTCGTGACGCGGTGCGGTGAAGGCCGTGCCCGACAGCTGCTCGGTGTACAGCCCGAAGGGGGGCCGTTGTGGCGCATTGCGGCCGATGGGCAGCGCGCCTGCGACGGCCTCGGTCGCGACATGGTTGCCGAAACCCGAAATATAGCCGGTGGCGGCCGGGTCATTGGCCATCGTAACACTCTCCTCGCGCACCCCTGTTCGACGTGCCGCGGGGGCCGGGGGTTTCGCCAAGGACGATGGCCCCCGGCCAATATGGTGTCAACTGTTACCAGTTTGCGCTGCTTTTGCTTCCTGCCGGAAGCGGTGGAGCAGGGGTTCTGTATAGCCGTTCGGCTGATCAAGCCCTTCGAAGACGAGCGCGCGCGCGGCGCGATAGGCAAGGCTGGTTGCTTCGTGCCCTGCCATCGGCCGATAGTGCTGATCGGAAGCATTCTGCGCATCGACCTTGGCCGCCATCTTCACAAAGGCGGCATCGACCTCGGCGGGCGTTGCGATGCCGTGGAGCATCCAGTTCGCCATATGTTGCGAGCTGATCCGCAGGGTCGCGCGATCTTCCATCAGGCCGATGTCATGAATGTCCGGCACTTTCGAGCAGCCGACGCCCTGGTCGATCCAGCGCACGACATAGCCGAGAATGCCCTGTGCATTGTTCTCGAGCTCGTCGCGGATCTCGTCGGGGGACCAGTTATGGCCGTGTGCCAGCGGGATCGTCAGCAGCTTCTCGAGCGGCGTGACGGGCTCGCTCTGTCGTGCCGCCTGCCGCGCCAAGACGTCGACGCGGTGGTAATGCGTCGCGTGGAGCGTCGCCGCGGTGGGTGAGGGGACCCAGGCGGTGTTGGCGCCGGTCATCGGGTGCGCGATCTTCTGGTCGAGCATGTCCGCCATGCGATCGGGTGCGGCCCACATGCCTTTGCCGATCTGCGCGCGACCGCTGAGGCCGCAGGCGAGGCCGATCTGGACATTGCGATCCTCATAGGCGGCGATCCAGGCGCTGGCCTTCATCTCGCTCTTGCGGATCATCGGTCCGGCGCGCATCGCGGTGTGCATCTCGTCACCCGTGCGATCGAGGAACCCCGTGTTGATGAACACGATGCGGTCCTTCACCGCGGCGATACAGGCGGCCAGATTGGCCGAAGTGCGGCGTTCCTCGTCCATCACGCCGACCTTGATCGTGTGGCGGTCGAGGCCGAGCAGATCCTCGACCGCGTCGAACAGCCGATTGGTGAAGCCCGCTTCGTCGGGGCCGTGCATCTTCGGCTTGACGATGTAGATCGAACCCTGGCGGCTGTTCCGGAAGCGACCGGTGCCGTTCAGATCATGCAGCGCGATCATCGCGGTCACGATCCCGTCGAGAATGCCCTCGGGCGCCTCCGTCCCATCGGGCAGATGGATCGCGGGCGTGGTCATCAGATGGCCGACATTGCGGACGAACAACAGGCTTCGTCCCGGCAGGACGATCTCCGATCCGTCCTGCGCGGTGTAGCGCCGGTCGTCCTCCAGCGACCGGGTCAGCGTCTGACCTCCCTTGTCGAACTGCGCCTCCAGATCACCCTTCATCAGGCCCAGCCAATTGGCATAGGCCGCGACCTTGTCGTCGGCATCGACCGCTGCGACCGAATCCTCGAGGTCGACGATCGTCGTGAGCGCGGATTCGAGCCGGACATCGGCGAGTCCGGCGGGATCGGACGCGCCGATCGGATGATCGCGATCGATGACGAGTTCGACGTGCAGGCCATTGTGGCGCAACAGGATCGTGCTGCCGGCATGGCCGCGGAGCTGATCCGGTTGTGCCAGCACGGGCGGGCTGCCGTCCCAGTCGGTCCACGAACCCGTCGCAAGCGGCACGCTGGTATCGAGGAACGCCTTGGCCCAGGCGATCACCTGTGCACCGCGGTCCGGGTCATAACCCCGACCGGACGGCGTTCCGGGGATCACGTCGGTGCCGTAGAGCGCGTCGTACAGGCTGCCCCAGCGTGCGTTTGCGGCGTTGAGAACGAACCGGGCATTGAGAATGGGCACAACGAGTTGCGGGCCTGCCAGCCGTGCCACCTCGTCATCGACGCGGGTCGAGGTCGCCACAAACGGCGCAGGCTCCTCAACGAGATAACCGATCTCACGGAGGAAGCGCGCCTGGGCATCCGGATCGACGGGGCGGCCGTCAAGTGCGTCGTACCAGGCGTCGATCTTCGCCTGCAGCGCATCGCGGCGAGCAAGCAGATCGCGATTTTCGGGTGCGAAGCGGGCGTAGATGTCGGCCATTCCGGACCAGAAGGCGGACGGGGCGACCCCGGTGCCGGGCAGCGCCTGGTCCTCGAGAAACCGTGCCAGCGGTGCCGCGACACGCAGCCCCGCCTTGTCGATCATGCCGTCTGACGTCGCGCTCATCGCTCTCTCCCTATCTGACGATCATCCTATACGACCGCCAGGCTGTTCGGTAGACGATCAAGTGTTGAAGCTGTCGATCACTGGGGGAATGAATGGATCCGGATGCTGCCTTGTTCGTCGACGTCGTCGCGGCAGGAAGCCTGAGCGGGGCTGCCCGCTTGCGCGGCATCTCTCCAGCGATGGTATCGAAACGGATCGTCCGGCTAGAGACGCGGCTCGGAGTGCGGCTGCTCAATCGTACGACACGGCGGCTCGAGCCTACGGCGCGAGGCGAGCGGTATCACGCGGACATGGTCGCGATCCTTGCCGCAATCCGGGAGGCCGACGGGCGGGTCGGCGACCGGGCCGCCGGGCCGAGCGGTCCGCTCCGCGTCAGCGCACCGACGTCGTTCGGGCGCTTGCATATCGCGCCGAGGCTCAAGCCCTTTCTCGATGCACATCACGACATTGCGCTCGAGCTGAACCTGTCCGACGGCTTTTCGGACCTGCTCGGCGAAGGGATCGACCTCGCGATCCGGATCGCGCCGACGGTCGAGCGAGGTTATGACGCGCACCGGCTGGGCGACAGCCGCCGGGTCCTGTGTGCCGCACCCGCCTATCTCGAGACGGCGGGCATTCCTGGCAGCGCGGCGGCGCTGGGTGATCATCGCCTGCTCGCGGCGCGCGGCCAAATGCCGTGGCGGCTGACGGGGCCTGACGGCGATTTCACGATCGATGCCGCGAGCCACGTCCGCACGAATTCGAGCGAGGTCGTGAGAGAACTCGCGCTTTCGGGCGTGGGGATCGCGCTGCGGTCGCTGTGGGACGTCAGCAGCGATCTGGCGGCGGGGCGGCTCGTTCGCGTCCTGCCGGCAATCGAGGGGAGCGCGGATGTCGGGATCTTCGCGCTGCACCCGCGCGGCGCAGTGCCGTCGTCGGTTGTCGCGCTGCTCGACTATTTGCGGACGTTGTGGACACCGTCACCGCCCTGGGCCGGCTGATCGAGCGCGCTGGTCACCGCGTCGATCCGGCGGAGCATCGCTGTGAACGCGGCGACCTCAGTCGGATCGAATTGTGCAAAGATCCGCGCCTCCAGATCGCGTGCCTTGGGTGCGACCGCAGCGTAAAGCGTGCGCCCGGCATCGCTGAGCATCAACAGGTGCGAGCGACGGTCGCTGGCATTGGCGCGCCGTTCGAGAAGGCCGCGCTCGACGAGCGCGATGGCCGCGCGGCTTACGGTAACTTTGTCCATGCGCGTACGATGACCGATTTCCGCCTGCGTAATGCCGCCGGTTTCGGCTATGACGGCGACCAGCCGCCATTCGGGGATCGAGAGACCGAACAGCGATTCATAGCTGCGTGCGATCGTGTCGCTGACGAGGTTCGACGTGAACGACAGCCTGAACGGGATGAAGTCGTCGAGCAGAAGTGGGCGGTCGGATGAAGCGGTCATGGCATGGGATAGTATCAGTTGACACGATCTGCGCAAACGCGCAGTTGGTATCCAACGATACTATAAAGCTGTGAGAGGCTGTCGCATCATGGAGCATATGGACGTCAACCCGATGGGGTTGGATGGGTTCGAGTTCTGCGAGTTCACATCGCCCGATCCGGCGGCGATGGGCAAACAGTTCGAGCAATTGGGTTTCGTGCCCGCGTCCCGGCATCCGACCAAGGCAGTGACCCGCTACAAACAGGGTCGCATCAACCTCTTGCTCAACGCTGAGCCGACGGGGCAGGCCGCGACGTTCCGCGCCGACCATGGTCCTTCGGCCAATGGCATGGCGTTCCGTGTCTCGGATGCCAAGGCGGCCTTCGACGCTGCGCTGGCACGCGGTGCGAAGGCGGCCGATGCGTCGCTTGGGGCGCTGGGCGACGAGAGCTACGCGCTGGAGGGGATCGGCGGATCGTTGCTCTATCTCGTCGACCGTCATGGCGGCGCGGGCAGCTTGTACGATGCGTGGGATCAGATCCCGGGCGCGGCAGAGGCCGAGGCCGAGAATTCGGTCGGTCTCGATCTGCTCGACCATCTTACCCATAACGTAAAGCGCGGGCAGATGCGGACCTGGTCGACCTTTTACGGTCAGATTTTCGGGTTCGAAGAGCAGAAATATTTCGACATCAAGGGCAAGGCGACGGGCCTGTTCAGCCAGGCGATGATCGCGCCCGATCGCGCGATCCGGATCCCGCTGAACGAGAGCCAGGACGACCACAGCCAGATCGAGGAGTTCATCCGCGACTATAATGGCGAAGGCATCCAGCATCTCGCGCTGACCACCGACGATATCTACACGACCGTCGAGAAACTGCGGGCTCGCGGCGTCCGGCTGCAGGACACGATCGAGACCTATTACGAACTGGTCGACAAGCGCGTGCCGAACCATGGCGAGGATCTCCAGCGGCTGCGGCGCAACCGGATCCTGCTCGACGGCAATGTCGGTGAGGAGGGGCTGCTGCTCCAGATCTTCACCGAACCGCTGTTCGGGCCGATCTTTTTCGAGGTCATCCAGCGCAAGGGCAATGAGGGGTTCGGCAACGGCAACTTCCAGGCGCTGTACGAGTCGATTGAACTCGACCAGATCCGGCGTGGGGTGATCACGGTCGACGCGTGACGACGTCATGACGGACATGCAGGGCCAGCCGGGCGACGACAGTGCCGTGAGCGATGCGCCGTCGTCGGTGCGGCTGCTCGCCACGCCGGCCGGGATCGCGCTCGGGTCGATCGAGGCGATCGCACCCGGCCAGTCGAGAGGCTATGTCGTGCAGATGCGCGCGGGGCGGTTCCACGGCTTTGCGGTCCGGCGCGGTGACGGCGTCGTCGGCTATGTCGATCGCTGCCCGCACGCCGGACTGCCACTGGCGCGCGCCCTCGACAACTATCTGAGCCCGAATGGCGACCTGATCGTCTGTGGATGGCATTCCGCACTGTTCAGAATCGACGATGGCCGCTGCGTCGGCGGCCCCTGCGTGGGTCAAGCGCTTGCGGTCTGGCCGATCACGGTCGTAGACGGCGTGATCACGACGCTCGGCGCGACGGCTGCGGTCCCTGACCCTCGCTGAGCATCGGGCGAGAACGGTAAAGAGAACAGCCCGGCAAGCCACGGGATTAATACGGTAAGGAGAGTTTCGTGACGCCAGATTTCGACTTCGCGCTGGGCGAAGCCGCGGACATGATCCGCGACACGACGCAGCGTTTTGCGAAGGAGAAGATCGCTCCGCTGGCTGCGAAGATCGATGCGGACGACTGGTTTCCCCGCGAGCTCTGGCCGGCAATGGGCGAGTTGGGGCTTCACGGCATCACCGTCGAGGAAGAGTATGGCGGGCTCGGGCTCGGCTATCTCGAGCATGTTGTCGCGGTCGAAGAAGTGTCGCGCGCATCGGCGTCGATCGGCTTGAGCTATGGCGCGCATTCCAATCTGTGCGTCAATCAGATCCGTCGCTGGGGCAATGCCGAGCAAAAGGCGAAATATCTGCCAAAGCTGGTGTCGGGCGAGCATGTCGGAAGCTTGGCAATGTCCGAGGCCGGGGCGGGATCCGACGTCGTGTCGATGAAGCTGAAGGCGGTGAGGACCGAGAGCGGCTATGTCCTGAACGGCACCAAGTTCTGGATCACCAACGCGGCCTATGCGGATACGCTCGTCGTCTATGCGAAGACGGGCGAGGGATCGAAGGGGATCACCGCCTTCCTGATCGAGAAGGACATGCCGGGTTTCGCGATCGGGCAGAAGATCGACAAGATGGGCATGCGGGGCTCCCCGACTGCCGAGCTCGTCTTCACCGATTGCCACGTGCCGTTCGACGCGGTGATGGGACCGGAGAATGGCGGCGTCGGCGTGCTGATGTCGGGCCTCGACTATGAGCGCGCGGTGCTCGCGGGCATTCAGCTCGGCATCATGCAGGCCTGTCTCGACGTGGTCATCCCCTATGTCCGCGAACGCAGGCAGTTCGGGACCGCGATCGGCCAGTTCCAGCTGATCCAGGCGAAGGTCGCCGACATGTATGTCGCGCTGAGTTCCGCACGTGCCTATGTCTATGCCGTCGCGCGGTCCTGCGATGCGGGCAAGACGACGCGGTTCGACGCAGCGGGCGCGATCCTGCTGGCGAGCGAGAGCGCGGTGAAGGTCTCGCTGGAATCGATCCAGGCTCTGGGTGGCGCGGGCTATACCAAGGACTGGCCGGTCGAGCGTTTCATGCGCGACGCCAAGCTGCTCGACATCGGCGCGGGAACAAACGAGATCCGCCGGATGCTGATCGGACGCGAACTTATCGGTGCCGCGCCCAAGGTGATGCAATGAGCGTGCGGATCAGGTCGCGGCGGGGTGAACGGTGAGCGGTCCCGTCCTCGATACGAAGCTTTCGGTCGACGCCGAGACGTTCCAGGCGAATGCGGCGCACAACCGCGCACTCGCCCAGCGCCTGCGCGACGACGTTGCGCGCGTCGCGCTCGGCGGGGACGTCCGGTCGCGCGACCGGCACGTTGCGCGTGGCAAGCTGCTGCCGCGCGACCGGGTCGAGCGCTTGCTCGATCCGGGTTCGCCGTTTCTCGAGATCGGCCAACTTGTTGCCAATGGCCTGTATGACGACGCGGTCCCCGGCGCGGGAGTGATTGCGGGGATCGGCCGCGTGGCCGGGCGGCAGTGCATGATTTTGTGCAATGATGCGACGGTGAAGGGAGGGACCTATTTCCCGCTGACTGTCAAGAAACATCTGCGAGCGCAGGAAATCGCACAGGAAAATCGTCTGCCGTGCATCTATCTCGTCGATAGTGGCGGAGCGAACCTGCCCCATCAGGCGGAGGTGTTTCCCGATCGCGAGCATTTCGGCCGGATTTTCTACAACCAGGCGCAGATGTCGGCGCTGGGGATACCGCAGATCGCGTGTGTGATGGGGAGCTGCACTGCGGGCGGCGCCTATGTCCCGGCAATGTCCGACGAGACGATCATCGTCCGCGGGCAGGGCACGATCTTCCTCGCTGGGCCGCCGCTGGTCAAGGCGGCGACGGGCGAGGTGATTTCCGCGGAGGACCTCGGCGGCGCGGACACGCATGGACGGCGGTCGGGCGTCGTCGATCATGTCGCCGAATCGGACGACCACGCGCTGACGATCGTTCGCGACATCGTCTCGACCTTGCCGCCACAGGTCCCTGTCACGGTGAACCAGCAACCGGCCCGCCCGCCGAAATACGCGGCCGAGGGACTTTACGGTGTCGTGCCGTCGGATGTGCGCGCACCCTATGACGTTCACGAAGTGATCGCACGACTGGTCGATGGCAGCGAATTCCATGCATTTAAGGCGCTCTATGGTACCTCGCTGGTGTGCGGGTTCGCGCATATCCACGGGCTCCCCGTCGCAATCCTCGCCAATAACGGCGTCCTGTTCAGCGAAAGCGCACAGAAGGGGGCGCATTTCATCGAGCTCGCCTGCCAGCGCAAGGTACCGCTGCTGTTCCTCCAGAACATCTCGGGCTTCATGGTCGGCGGGAAGTATGAGGCGGAAGGCATTGCCAAACATGGTGCAAAGCTCGTGACGGCAGTCGCGACCGCGACCGTGCCGAAGATAACGGTGCTGATCGGCGGCAGTTTCGGCGCCGGCAATTACGGCATGTGCGGACGCGCCTATTCGCCACGCTTTCTGTTCAGCTGGCCGAACAGCCGGATCAGCGTGATGGGCGGCGAACAGGCGGCCTCGGTCCTCGCCACCGTTCACCGCGACGCGGACGACTGGACGGCGGAGGAGGCCGAAGCGTTCAAGGCGCCGGTTCGTCAGAAATATGAGGACGAGGGGAATCCCTGGTACGCGACCGCGCGGCTGTGGGACGACGGGATCATCGATCCCGCGCAGACCCGCGACGTGCTCGGCCTCGCGCTCGCCGCGACGCTCAACGCTCCCATCGCCGAACGCCCCGCGTTCGGTGTGTTCAGGATGTAAGCCGATGATCCTGCTATCGTTTCTGCTGGCCGCGGGTCAGGTCACACCGGTCCAGCCGATCGTCAAGGGCACCGGCTTGCCGCCAGTCGTGGTGACCGAGGAGGCTGGCGTCATGGTGCCGATCGACGCGATGTTCGCTGCGTTGGCCACCCGCGATGGCCAGGCACTGCTCGCACAGGTACGCCCCGAGGGGGGTGCTACGGCAGTGGAAGAAATGGCCGACGGCACGCGCATCATCCGCCGGACCGGCTGGTCCGACTTCGCCGCCCGTCTGAAGCCCGGACCGGAGCGATATGCGGAACGCCTGACGGATCCCGCCGTGGATATCGATGGCGATATCGCGATGGTATGGTCGCCCTATGTCTTCACCATCGACGGCCGGGTCGCGTATTGCGGGACCGACCATTTCGACATGGTGCGCGACGCGGGCCGGTGGAAGATCCTCAACATCACTTGGTCTAAGCGGACCACCGGATGCCCCGCGCAATGATCGAATCACTGCTCATCGCCAATCGTGGCGAGATCGCCTGCCGCATCATCCGCACAGCTCGGGCGTTGGGAATCCGCACGATCGCGGTCTATTCCGATGCCGATGCGGGCGCGCTGCATGTCCGGCACGCGGACGAGGCGGTGCATATCGGTGCGAGCCCGGCGCGCGAGAGCTATCTGGTCGGAGAGCAGATCATCGCCGCCGCGCTCGCCACCGGCGCTGAGGCTATTCATCCGGGGTACGGGTTCCTGTCCGAGAATGCGGACTTCGCGCAGGCCGTGCTTGATGCAGGGATCCTGTGGGTTGGCCCCGATCCCGACAGCATCCGCGCGATGGGGCTGAAGGATGCCGCGAAGCAGCGAATGATGGCGGCCGGGGTCCCGGTGACGCCAGGCTATCTGGGGGAAGACCAGTCGCCTGATAGGCTCCAGCGTGAGGCGGATGCCATCGGCTACCCGGTCCTGATCAAGGCCGTCGCCGGCGGCGGCGGCAAGGGTATGCGCCGCGTCGACGCGTCCGCCGACTTTGCCGACGCGCTCGCTTCGTGCCAGCGCGAAGCTTCCGCATCCTTCGGCAATACCGACGTGCTGATCGAGAAATATATCCTCTCGCCGCGGCATATCGAGGTGCAGGTGTTCGGCGATCGTCAGGGCAACGTCGTCCATCTGTTCGAACGCGACTGTTCGTTGCAGCGCCGGCATCAGAAGGTGATCGAGGAGGCCCCGGCGCCCGGCATGGATGATGCGACGCGCGCGGCGATCTGCGCGGCGGCGGTGCGCGCGGCACAGGCCGTGAACTATGTCGGCGCGGGTACGATCGAGTTCATCGCCGATGCGAGCGAAGGCCTGCGCGCCGATCGGATCTGGTTCATGGAAATGAACACCCGGTTGCAGGTCGAGCATCCCGTCACCGAGGAAATCACCGGACAGGACCTTGTCGAGTGGCAGCTGCGGATTGCCAGCGGCGAGGCGTTGCCGCTGCAGCAGCATGATCTTGCGATCCGCGGCTGGGCGATCGAGGCGCGGCTTTATGCGGAGGATCCCGCCAAGGGTTTCCTGCCGTCGATCGGGCGGCTCGAGGCGTTCGATCTGGGTGATGCGGCGCGGGTCGATACGGGCGTCGAACAGGGGGCAGACATATCGCCCTATTATGACCCGATGATCGCCAAGGTGATTGCCTGGGGCGACACGCGTGAAGCCGCGCGCGAGACGTTGGCGGAGGCGCTGGACAAGGCGGTCGTCTGGCCGGTCCGGTCGAATGCGGGCTTTCTCGTCCAGGCGCTCGACCATCCGGAATTTGTCGCGGGAACGCTCGATACCGGGCTGATCGCCCGCGAAGGTGCGGCGCTGATGCCCCCGGCGCAGCCTAGCGAGGAAGCGCTGATCGAGGCCGCGCGCGCGCTCGTGCGCGTCGAACCGATGGCGGGCTTTCGCCTCAACGCGGGACCTTTGAAGACGGCGCGGTTCCTGCTCGACGACGACACCGTGACGATCGATCTCGACGGTCGCGGCGTCCATGAACCGGTCGATGCCACCCTCGTTTCCGATGCCGGGCAGACCTGGCAGTTGCGGCCTTGGCGTGCGTCTGGCGCGGCGATGGGGGCGGCAGCGGACGGCGCTATCTTGTCACCGATGCCGGGACGGATCATCGCGGTCGACGTGGCGGCCGGGGACCGTGTCGCAAAGGGGCAGAAGCTCGTGACGCTGGAGGCGATGAAGATGGAGCATTCGCTCGTCGCGCCGTTCGACGGGACGGTTGCCGAACTGACCGCGATCGAAGGCGGGCAGGTGAGCGATGGCATGGTGCTCGCACGTATCGAGAAGGATGATTGATGGCCGGCCGCTATTTCGACCAATGGGCGATCGGCGACCGGATCGTCCATGAGATCCGCCGCACCGTCACGGAGACGGACAACCTCCTGTTTTCGACGATGACGCACAACCCGCAGCCGCTGCACCTCGATGCGGAGGCGGCGAAGGCGAGCGAATTCGGGCAGATCCTCGTCAACGGCACCTTCACGTTCGCGCTGATGGTGGGATTGTCGGTCGGCGACACGACGCTCGGAACGCTCGTCGCCAATCTCGGTTACGATAAGCTCGTGCATCCGAAACCCGTCTTCATCGGCGACACGATGCGCGCCGAGACCGAGGTCGTCGAACTCAAGCCCAGCCGGTCACGCTCGAACGCCGGGATCGTCACATTCATGCACCAGCTGATCAACCAGCGTGACGAGATCGTCTGTCGGTGCCTCCGCTCGGCACTGCTGTTGCGGACGCCGGCATGAGGTTGCGCTCGCTGCTGTTCGTGCCCGCAGACCGGCCCGAGCGTTTTGCGAAGGCCGCAGCGAGCGGGGCCGATGCCATCATCCTCGATCTGGAGGACTCGGTCGCGCTCTCCCGCAAGGCCGTTGCCCGCGAGGCGGTCCGGGCCGCGTTGCAGGACCACACCGACGTCGTGCGGATAGTCCGGATCAATCCCGTCGACTCCGGGTGGCTGGACGACGATCTCGCTGCCGCGAGGGGCGCCGATGCGATCATGCTGCCCAAGGCGACCGGACCCGCGACCGTCCTCGCACTGGTCGAGGCTTATGGCGATGACTGTCCGCCGATCCTGCCGATCGCGACCGAAGTGCCCGCCGCGATCTTCACACTGGGCGAATATGCGCGGGTCAACGACCGGTTATGCGGCCTGACCTGGGGCGCCGAAGACCTGCCCGCGGCGATCGGCGCGGCGGCCAGTCGGGAGGACGACGGATCCTATACCGAACCCTATAAGCTCGTACGATCGCTGCTGCTGTTCGGCGCCCATGCGGCGGACGTCGCGGCGATCGAGACGGTCTATCCCGCAATCGCGGACATTGACGGGCTGGCAGCCTATGCCGCGCGCGGCAGCCGTGACGGCTTTACCGGCATGATGGCGATTCATCCGTCGCAGGTCGCCACGATCAACGCCGCGTTCACGCCGGATGCGGCGACCGTTGCACATGCGCACGCCGTCGTCGCTGCGTTTGCGGCGGCTCCCGAGGCGGGCGCGCTGCAGCTTGATGGGCGGATGATCGATGCGCCGCACTTACGTCAGGCGCGGGCGATCCTCGCGCGACTCTAGGCCCATTGGCGGCAGGAAATTTCTGCGCTACCGTCGCCCTGCGAAACCGGTGAAGGCCGGGGTCGCAGATCGCGTCGGTGCCCCTCGGGGCTTCAAAGGGAATGCGGTGCGGGAGACGGTCCTCCTCATGCCGCGGCTGTCCCTGCAACTGTAAGCGGTGAGTGCGGTGCGCATGTCCCTTCATCACGGGGGGACGACCACTAGGCCTGAGCGCAAGCGCAGGGCCCGGGAAGGTCGCGTACCGGGCGTCGACCCGTGAGCCAGGAGACCTGCCGGCGCTCGGTCGCTCTTGCCATGGTCCAGGGGATGACCGCGGCACGGTACTCCGTCTGAGCGACGAACCATGCGGCGGGGGCCGCATCGGTGCGCGTGGCGGGTGCGGTTCGGCGTACACCCCAAGCGTTGCGCCGGCTGTCCGTAGCATCGGACGGCAGGCCCCGGCCGGTCGCTCGTGACGCCGGGGGTATCGTTTCATGACCAGAATTTTCGTTTCGCTTGTGGCGCTCGCCACCGCCACGGCCTTTGCATCGCCGGCCGCGGCCGAGCCTGATCCGGTTACTGCGGCGACGGGCGAGGCGGCAGGGGGCGGCGCCGAGCTGGTGATCACCGCATCGCGATCGGGGGACGCGGTTCCCGCCGATCAGCTCGGGGCGTCGGTGACGGTGCTCGACGCCGCCACGCTCGACCAGCGGCAGACCCGGATCGTGTCCGACGTGCTGCGCGACGTTCCCGGACTGGCGGTCAGCCGGACCGGCGCGGTCGGGGGGACGACGCAGGTCCGGATCCGCGGATCGGAGGGCAATCACGTGCTCGTGCTGATCGACGGGATCGAAGTGTCCGATCCCTATCAGGGCGAATATGACTTCGGCACGCTGATTGCCGACGAGGCGGCACGGGTCGAGGTGCTGCGCGGCCAGCAATCGGCGCTGTACGGGTCCGACGCGATCGGCGGCGTCATCCAGTATCTCACGCTGAGCGGCGCGGAGGCCCCGGGCGTATCACTACGGGCCGAAGGGGGATCGTTCGGCACGTTTTCGGGAGGCGCCCGGGTCGCGGGCGTAGCGCGCAATCTCGATTACGCGCTATCGAGCTCGACCTACCTCACCGACGGCACGCCGACCGCACGGGGCGGATCGCGCGACATCGGCGCGAAGAGCGTCGGCGCGACGGGCAAGCTCAGCTGGTCGCCGACCGACACGCTGAAGGTCACGGGCGTCGGGCGCTACAGCTATACCGATGCCGACAGCAACGACACGGCATTGAGCGGCCCGCAGTTCGGCACGATCGTCGATACGCCAGGCGCGCGCAGCACGGTCGAGGCATATTACGGGCTGGTTCGCGCCGAACTCGCGCTGGCGGATGGCCGGTGGACGAATGCGCTCAGCGGCCAGTTTGCCGATACGACACGCCGGGCGCTGGTCGACGATGCCTTGAGCTTCGGCAACAAGGGACGCCGGTACAAGGGATCGTTCGAAAGCGCCTTCCGGTTCGGCACCGATCGCATCCGGCATCGGCTGACCGCCGCAGTCGATGTCGAGCGTGAGGAATTTCAGACGCTTAGTCCGGTCCCTTCGGAGTTCGTCTTCACAGGGCGGCGGCACACCGACAATGTCGGGATCGTCGGACAGTATGACGTCGTGATCGACGACGCGCTAGCGATCGGCGGATCGGTGCGGCGCGACGAGAATAACCGGTTCGACGACACCACCACCTACCGCGCGCAGGCGAGCTATCGTTTTGCGACCGGAACGCGGGTGCGCGGTGCCTACGGTACCAGCGTGAAGAACCCCGGCTACTTCGATCTCTTCGGCTATTCCGACGGTCGTTATATCGGCAATCCGAACCTCAAGCCCGAAAAGTCAAAGGGGTGGGAAGCCGGGGTCGAACAGGCTTTCGGGGGGGATCGTGCGACGATCGGCGCGACCTATTTCGACAGTCGGCTGACGAACGAGATCTTTACCACCTATCCTGCCCCCGACTTCGTCGCGACGCCCGGCAACCGCATCACGCGATCGACGCAGCATGGCGTCGAGGTGTTTGCTACAGCCCAGCCAATTCCGCAGCTGCGCTTCGACCTCGCCTATACCTATCTGAAGGCGCGCGAGGACGGGGGCGTGGAGATCCGGCGACCCAACCATATCGGCAGCGTCAACATGACTGCGTTCAGCCGCGACCAGCGCGCCTCGGCAACGCTCACCGTTCGGTATAATGGCCGGCAGCAGGACGACGCCTATACCGATCCGAGCTATGTCCCGGTCCGCGTCTCGCTCCAGGAATATGTCCTCGTCAACCTGAACGCGGCGTACAAGTTGACGCCCGGGCTGTCGGTTTTCGGTCGGGTCGAAAACCTGTTCGACGAGCGGTACGAGGAGGTGTTCAGCTATGTTGGCCAGGGGCGCGGCGCCTATGTCGGCGTGAAGGCAGCATTCTGATGCGGAGCGAGGCGGAGCACACGGCGCGGATGGCCAAGAAGAAGGTCGTCCAGGACAAGATCGTCGCGGCCAAGACGATCGAGAAGGGCCTGCTGATGGTCCACACCGGACCGGGCAAGGGCAAGACCACCGCGGCGCTTGGCATGGCGGTGCGGATGATGGGGCATGGGCGAAAGGTCGGGATCGTACAGTTCGTCAAGGGTGCGATGACGACCGGCGAGAAGGTCATCTTTGACGCCTTTCCCGATCTGGTCGAATTCAAGCCGATGGGCGAGGGCTTTACCTGGGATACGCAGGATCGGGCCCGCGATATCGCGGTGGCGCGCGAAGGGTGGGACGAGGTCCGCCGAATGATCCTCGACCCGAGCTATGCGATGGTCATCGCCGACGAGATCAACATCGTCCTGCGCTATGACTATCTGCCACTCGACGAGGTGCTTGCGGGGTTCGCGGCGCGACCGGCGATGACGCATGTCGTGGCGACGGGACGCAACGCGCCCGAGGCGTTGATTGCCGCGGCGGATCTCGTCACCGAGATGGGGCAGGTCAAGCATCCGTTCCGGGGCGGGGTCAAGGCCCAGGCCGGCGTTGAGTTCTAACGGTCGCGGCGAGGACTAGCTGGACGCTGCGTGCGCAACTGCGCCGCGAGGCTTTGCGCGGCGAGCACATAGGCGGGACCTCCGCAGACGGTCCACGCCTCGGGGATGCGCAGACGGGGAATCCCGTCGAGAATCGGATGATGCAGCATTTCGGTGCCCTGATCGGTCACGCGGTCGGTGGCGCTCTCAACGACGAGATAGTCCGGGCGTGCCAGCGCCATTTGTTCGAGCGACAGTTGCGAAAGTGCCGGCTTGCCGAGCCGGGTCGCGAGATTGGCCAGCCCGAGACGCTGCATCAGTTCGTCGACGAGCGTGCCGGTACCGGTCAGGAAACCCCGACGCTGATAATAGGCCGCCGTACGACCACCTCCCGGGGCGCGCGGCAATCGTGCGAGCGCGGTGTCCATCCGGCGGATCAGCGTTTCGCCGCGATCGGGGTGCCCGATGGCTGCGGCGACCTGCCGGACTTGCGTCACGATCGCGGTATAGCTGTCAGCGGGGGGCAGATCGAGCGTCGCGACGTTCCGGCCGGCGAGAACTGCGGCGACCGTCTGGCGTCGGAACGGCGAGGAGATCACGAGATCGGGGCGGAGCATCAGGACGTCTTCGGCGCTGCCACGGCTGACTGGGATGGTACGCGCGGCGTTGGCGGCCGCGGACATGTTCGGATCACGCGCGAACCGGGTCAGTGCGACGATCTGCGCGGGGTCGGCCAGCGCCAGAAGATACTGGTCAGCGCACAGGTTGAGCGAAACGATACGCGCCGGCGGTCGAGGCGCTGCCGCCGCAGCAGATGCGCCAGCGGCAGCGATGATCAGGATGGTCAGGAGACGGCGGCGGCGCATACGCAAAGCCCTGCCGCAGCGGGCGCTTATGCGCTAGGCGGAAATCGATGCGGTGGGATCTGGCACTATGGAACGCGTGACGCGTGCGCGATTGGTCGGTGGCCTCGCGCTGCTTGCGCTGCTGGCCGGCGCCGCGTCGGTCGCGGTGGGTAGCGCGGCGATCCCGCTGGCGCATGTCGTGCGGGCGCTCAGCGGGCAGGGCGATCCGATCGAACGCGCGATCCTGTTCGAACTTCGGCTGCCGCGCGCGATCCTAGGGCTCGCGGTCGGCGCGATGCTGGGGCTGTCGGGTGCTGCGCTGCAGGGATTCCTGCGCAATCCGCTGGCCGAGCCATCGGTGCTGGGCGCGTCGAACGGCGCATCGCTGGGCGCGGTGATCGCGCTGTATTTCGGGCTGGCGGAGCTTCATCCGGCGATGCTGCCGATCGTGGCGATCGCCGGGGCGTTCGCGGCGCTGGGGTTGCTGTTCGTGCTGGCGGCCGGGTCGCAAAGCGCCTTGTCACTGATCCTCGCGGGGATTGCGGTTGGAACGCTGGCCGTCGCGGGGGTCAGTCTGGCGCTGAACCTGTCCCCCAACCCGTTTGCAGCGATGGAGATCATGACCTGGTTGCTCGGGTCGCTCGAAGACCGGTCGTTCAGCCATGTCGCGCTGGCGCTGCCCTGTATCGCGCTCGGCATGGTGCTGGTCGCCTGGGACGGCCATGCGCTCGACGCGCTGACGCTCGGCGAGGATGGCGCACGCGCGCTAGGCGTCGATCTGCGTCGGACGCGCATGCGGATGCTGGTCGGGGTGGCGATCGGGGTCGGCGGGGCGGTTGCGGTATCGGGCGCGATCGGGTTCATCGGCCTGATCGTCCCGCATCTCGTCCGGCCGATGACCGATCGTTCGCCATCGGCGATCCTGCTCCCCTCCGCACTGGGCGGGGCCGCGTTGCTCACTTTCGCCGACGTACTGGTCCGGGTGATCCCGACGTCGAACGAACTCAAGCTCGGGGTCGTCACCGCGTTTCTCGGTGTGCCGGTGTTCCTCGTCCACCTCATCCGCGAGCGGCGGCTATGGTAGCCCTCTCCGCGGACCGCCTCAGCGTCCGCCGTGCAGGGCGGGTCGTGGTCGACGATGTCAGTTTCTCGGCAGAGGGCGGCGCGCTCATCGGGATCGTCGGCCCCAATGGGGCGGGCAAATCGACGCTGGTCCAGGCGCTTCTCGGGCTGGTTCCCGCTACTGGAGATATCCTGCTCGACGGGGTTCCGCTGGCGGAGCGCTCGCGACGTGAGATCGCGCGGACGGTCGCGTATCTGCCGCAGGGTCAAAGTCTTCATTGGCCGCTGAGCGTCGAACGTCTCGTCGCGCTGGGCCGCTTGCCCCATCTCGCACCGCTGTCGCGCATTTCTCAGCAGGATCGTGATGCGATTGCCCGTGCGATGGCAGCGGCGGACGTGACCATGCTTGCGGCGCGTGTCGCGACCGAGATTTCGGGGGGCGAGCGGGCCCGCGTCCTGCTGGCAAGGGCGCTGGCGGTGGAGGCGCCGGCGCTGATCGTCGACGAGCCACTCGCGTCGCTCGATCCCGCGCATCAGATCGCAGTCATGGAGATCCTGCGGGCGCAGGCCGCGCGGGGTGTCCTGGTGATCGCCGTCCTGCATGATCTGGGGCTCGCCGCACGCTATTGCGATCGCATCCTCGTGCTAGACGCGGGCCGGCTCGTCGCCGACGGCGCGCCGTCGGCAGTGCTGACGCCGGCGCGGCTGCGTGAGACCTATGGTGTTCGGGCGTGGTTCGGATCGATCGAGGGCGTACCGGTCGTGGTACCGCTGACGCGTGACAGCGCGCAGGGCGATTGACCCGGGCCGCTCGCCCGGCCTATCCCTCTGACCGCGACAGGTTCCCCGGCGACGGGGATGAAAAGGGAACGGGAGAACCCCGGCTGCCCCTGCAACTGTAAGCGGCGAGCCATCGTGCCATCATGCCATTGGGATCCCGGTCCCGAGAAGGCGGCGCGAAGGGCTGTGACCCGTGAGCCAGGAGACCTGCCCGTCGCGGTCGTCTTTCGTCCGGCCAGGGTGCGCCGAGCGGACGGGGGTAAACCCGCGCGACGACATAACCAGCCTGCGGCTTGTGCCGCGGGCGCGTATGTCATGGGGTTTCAATGCCAAATCTACTGGTTCCCGCCGAAGACGGGGCGGCCGTCGTCGCCTGCAGCACCTGCCGCGCTTCCACCGATGCGAAGGACGATGCCGAGGGCATGCGGGGCGGTGCAAGACTCGTCGCAGCATTGCAGGCGGTCCAGGCGAGTGATCCGCGCTATGCCGGGATTGCGGTGCAGGCGATGCCGTGCCTGTTCGCCTGCCAGGACTTCTGCACCATCCATGTTCGTGGGCCCGCGAAGATCGGCTATGTGCTGGGGCGCTTCACGCCGGATGAGGAGGCTGCGCGAGCGATCCTCGATTATGCCGTGCTGCATGCGGAGAGTGCGGAGGGGCAGGTGCCGTTTCGGCAGTGGCCCGCCGGGATCAAGGGGCATTTCATCACCCGGACGCCCCCCGCCGGCTATGTCGCGCAGTGAGGCAGTTCCCGACGGTCGCGGCGTTCGACGCGGCGCTGGGGGCTCTTCCTGCGGCAGACGAAGCCGCGCGAGGGGCCGCATCGCTGCGGCAAACACAGTTGACCAAGCCACCGGGATCGCTTGGCCGACTTGAAGACCTCGCGGTCTTCATGGCGGGCTGGCAGGGGCGCGAGCGGCCGCGGTTCGAGCGTGCGCGGGCGGCGATTTTCGCCGGAAATCACGGCGTTGCGGTGCACGGGGTGAGCGCTTTCCCGGTCTCCGTGACCGCACAGATGGTCGAGAATTTCCGTCGTGGGGGCGCGGCGATCAATGCGCTGGCGGATGCCGTCGGGCTCGAGCTGATCATCGCCGACATCGATCTGGAAACCCCCACGGCGGATTTCACGACGGCACCGGCGATGGACGAAGCCGCGTGTCTCGCCGCACTCAACATCGGTGCCGACGTCGTCGTGCCGGGGCTCGACATGCTTGTCGTGGGTGAGATGGGGATCGGGAATTCCACGTCGGCCGCAGCACTGTGTCTGCGCAGTTACGGCGGAACCGCCGCGGACTGGGTTGGCCCGGGGACGGGGGTTGATGTGGCGGGAATCGCGCGGAAAATCGCGGTGGTCGAGGCGGGGATTGGGCGGCATGATGATTTCCCGCGTACGCCGTTCGAGACGTTGCGGCGGGTGGGGGGGCGTGAAATCGTCGCGATCGCCGGCGCGGTGGTGGCGGCGCGGCTGGCGGGGGTGCCGGTGGTGCTCGACGGATTCATTTCGTCGGCGGCGATCGCACCGATTGCGGCGGCGTATCCTGGCATCACAGAGCACTGCATTGCGGGGCATTGTTCGGCCGAACCAGGGCATGAGCGGTTGCTCGCCGCGCTGAAACTCGAGCCTTTACTGAGACTTGGGATGCGGTTGGGGGAGGGAAGCGGGGCGGCGGTTGCGGTGGGAGTGATCCGGTCGGCGTTGGCGGCGCATGACGGGATGGCGACGTTTGCCGAGGCGGGGGTGTCGGTGGCGTGAGTGCGCCGTTCCTGCTCCACCTGCTGCGGCATGGCGCGCCTGAACTAACCGGGCGGATGCTGGGGCGGACCGATAGTCCGGTCACGGCGGAGGGAATGGCGGCCTGTATGGCTCGGGTAAAACCGCTGAATTTCAAGAAGATCGTCTGTTCTGATCTCATGCGATCGCAGGCTGTTGCGGATGCGATCGGGCGGGAGCGGGGGCTGGCTCCAACGACCGATGCGCGGTGGCGGGAGCTGGATTTCGGGGATTGGGACGGGCTGGCTGCGGCGGAGATCGACGCTGCGGCGTTGCAGCGGTTCTGGGACGATCCGGATGGTGCACCGCCGCCGGGTGGGGAACGGTGGAGCAATCTGGTCGCAAGAGTTACCGATGCGATAGAAGATCTTACACCCGAAACCTCATTGATCGTAACACATGGCGGGGCGATCCGTGCGGCGCTGAAAACGCTGTGCGAGTTCGGCCAGCGCGAGCTCTGGGCATTCGATTTGCCTTATGCGGCGCTGATTAGTTTGCGGATCTGGCCGGACCGGACGGCGCAGATCGTGGCGCTGCAGACTGATCCGGTTTCGTGAAGCGGCTGGTCGTCGCCTTCGGCTTTTTGACGCGCGTGCCGATGCCGCAAGTCGCTGCGAACGCTGAGGATTTTGCCGCCGCGATCCGGTGGTACCCGGTCGTCGGGGCGTGCATCGGGGTGGTCGTCGCGGCGGCGGGGTGGGTCGGCGCGCAGGTCGATCCGTGGACCGGTGCGCTCGCCGCGCTGACTATTTGGGTAGCGATTACAGGGGCTTTGCACTTGGATGGGCTGGCGGATCTGGCGGACGGGCTGGGTGCCGCGCATGGCGACCGCGACCGGCTGATCGCGGTGATGGCGGATCCGCATATCGGCAGCTTCGGTGTTGTGATGATCGCGCTGCAACTCCTTGCAAAACTTGTCTTATTGCATGCCGTTTCGAGTCAGGGATGGGCGGTCGTGATTCTCGTCCCGATGCTCGCGCGGATCGGGCCGTTATGCTGGGCGCGGTGGGTGCCGCTGCTCCGGGAGGGCGGGCTGGGAGGGATGGTGGCAGGGAAGATCAGGGTGCACGATCTGGTCTTTTGGGGGTGCGTAACAGGGTGTTTAGGGGTGCCTGTGCATGCCGTTGCAGGGGCCCCTGCACTGATCGCGGTATTCGGCTGGTGGCTGATCCGGCGGGTCGGCGGCGTTTCAGGCGATTGCCACGGTGCGGGGATCGAATTCGTCGAGACCGGGATGCTAGTCGCGCTCGCCATTGCCGGCCGCGTCTGAGCCCGCGAGCTTCGACAGCGCGATCAGCGCATCGATATCGAGATGGCGTTCGAGCGTTTCGGCAATCGCATCGAGCGCGGCGTCGATCGACGCCGCATGGTCGGGCCCTACCGCACCGACCCCGAGCCGGCTGAGCCACGCGCGGCGCTGATCCGCGAGGCCGAGCAGGCCGTGGACATAGCTGCCGGAGACGAGCCCGTCGGGGCTGACCGCGCCGTCGCGGCGGCCATCGTCGCGGGTCGTGAGCGCGCGCGCGGTGTCGGGGCCGGTGGTTTCGCCGATATGGATCTCATAGCCGTCGAACCGTGCGCCGATCGCGGTGCCGGCGACGCGCTCGAGCGTCTTGGCGGGGGACAGGATCGTCGCGACGTCGAGCAGGCCGAGCCCGGGGGCGATACCGGCGGGCCCCTCCAGCCCGTCCGGATCGGCGATGCTGCGACCGAGCATCTGATAGCCGCCGCAAAGCCCGAGCACCGGGCGGCCGCGACGGCGATGCGCGTGGATGTCGATGTCCCAGCCCTGCGCGCGGAGAAAGGCGAGGTCGGGGATCGTCGCCTTGGAGCCCGCGAGGATGATCATGTCGGCGTCGGGGATCGGTTCGCCGGGCGGGACCATGACCAACGTGACGCCGGGGTCGAGCCGCAGCGGATCGAGATCGTCGAAATTGGCGATGCGCGGGGTGATCGGACAGGCGATGACGACCTGGCCGTCCTGCCGGTCGTGACCGGGGCGGCGTTCGAGTATGACCGCATCCTCGCTCGGCAGGCGGGCGGCCTCGGGAAGCCAGGGGATGACGCCATAGCCGCGCCAGCCCGACCGCGCCTCGATCGCGCGATAGCCGTCGTCGAACAGCGCGGGGTCGCCGCGAAACTTGTTGACGAGGAAGCCGTGGATCATCGCGGCGTCGGCGGGATCGATCACCGCACGCGTGCCGACGAGCGAGGCGATGACGCCGCCCCGGTCGATATCGCCGATCAGGATGACGGGGACGCCGGCGGCGCGCGCGAAGCCCATATTTGCGATGTCGGCGGCGCGCAGGTTGATCTCGGCGGGGCTGCCCGCGCCCTCGACGACGACGATGTCCGCCTGCGCGCGGAGCCGGTGATAGCTGGCGAGCACGTCGTCCATCAGCCCCGCGCGCCCCTCGCGCCAGCGGCTGGCGCGCAGGATGCCGCGGACCTTGCCGTGGACGACGAGCTGCGAGCTGCGGTCGCCCTGCGGTTTGAGCAGGACGGGGTTCATGTCGGTGGTCGCAGCGGTGCGCGCAGCGATCGCCTGGGTCGCCTGGGCGCGGCCGATCTCGCCGCCATCGGCGGTGACGGCGGCGTTGTTCGACATGTTCTGCGGCTTGAAGGGGCGGACGGCGAGCCCGCGATTGGCGAGCGCGCGGCAGAGGCCGGCGACGAGCACCGACTTGCCGACGTCCGAGCCGGTGCCCTGGAGCATCACCGCACCCACAGCAGCGCCCCCGTGACGATCCAGAGTAGCAGGCAGGCGCGGCGATAGACCTGGAGCGCGCGGGCGATGTCGGCGGCGGTGGCGGCGGGGTGACCGCTGCCGATCCAGGGCTTGAGCTGGGTGACGCCGTCATAGCTGACCGGACCGGCGAGGCGGAGGTCGAGCACGCCCGCCATCGCCGCTTCGGGCCAGCCGGCATTGGGCGAGGCGTGTTTGCGCGCGTCGCGCCGCATCACGCGCCAGCCGCCGGGACCGGCGAGGCACAGCAAGGCGCCGCTGATCCGCGCGGGGATCCAGTTGGCGAGATCGTCGATCCGTGCCGAGGCCCAGCCGAACGCGCACCAGCGTGGCTCGCGGTGGCCGATCAGGCTGTCGGCAGTGTTGATCGCCTTGTAAATCCAGAGCCCGGGAAGCCCGCCGATCAGCAGCCAGAAGAGCGGCGCGACGATGCCGTCGCAGAAGCTCTCGGCAAGGCTTTCGATTCCGGCGCGGGCGATGCCGGCGGAGTCGAGCCGGTCGGTGTCGCGACCGACGATCCGGCCGACCGCGATCCGCGCACCTTGCACGTCGCCCTTGCCGAGCGCGGCGGCGATCGGGGCGACGTGATCGTTGAGGCTGCGCTGCGCGAGACCGGGGGCGGCGAGGAGGCCGATGCCGAGCCAGGCATAGCCGCCGAGATAGGTCGCGAACAGCCAGGTCGCGCCCCAGGCGATCCCGCCCGTCACCGCGAGCGTGATCGCGAGCGTCGCGACCCCGGCGATGCGGCGCGTCGCGTCGGGCCATGAGGGACGGTTGAGCGCCTTTTCGAGGCTGCCGATGATCGCGGCGATCGCGCCGACGGGATGACCGATCCGGCGGTAGAGCCGTTCCGGCCAGCCGAACGCGGCGTCGAGCGCGAGGGCGATGAGCGCGACGGGATCAGCCATGCGCGAGCGCCGTGTCGAGACGCGCCAGCGCGGCCGCGTCGGCGGGGACACCGAGACGGAGCCAGCGGGGGTCATAGGCGAAGGGGCGGGTCAGGATGCCCGCCATATTCAGGCGCTCGAACAAGGGTTTGGCGTCGTTTGATACGATGAGCCGGAAGAGCGGGCAGGCGCCCGTCGCGGCGAGCCCGTGGCGGAGAAGCACCGCGTCGAGCGCGGCTGCACGGGTGACGAGCTGTGTGCGCGTGGTCTCGATCCAGGCTCGGTCGGCATAGGCGGCGGTGCCGATCGCGAGCGCGGTGGCGGAGATCGGCCAGCTGCCCAGACGGTCGCGGACCCGCGCGACGATGCCGGGCGGTGCGATCATGAAGCCAAGCCTCACGCCCGCGAGACCGAAGAATTTACCGAAGGATTGGAACAAGATAACGGGATCTTCTGCGGAAAGCTGCGAGGCCAGGCCGGCGTCAGGCAGCGTGTCGGCGAACGCCTCGTCTACGACCAGCCAGCCTGCATTCTCGAGAAGACGATCGATCACTGGCCGAAGCGCGTCCGGACTGACCAGCTGGCCGTCGGGGTTGTTCGGGTTGGCGAGCAGGATGGTGCCGCCGCGGGCCGCTTCGTCGGCGAGGCTGTCGATCGAGATCCGCGCGGGGAAGACCGCTTCGTGCGTCGCGTAGCTGGGGCCGACATGGCGGGCGCGGGCGGGGAGGCCGAGTCCGCCGAGCAGGCGGAGGCCGATCTCGGTGCCGGGCAGCGCGACGACGCGCGCGGGGTCGGCGCCGAAGTGGCGCGCGGCGACGGCCTCGAGCGTGGCGAGCGCGGCGGGCGAGGGGAGGTTGCGCAGGTCGATCGCGAGATCGCCGGGCGGTTCCCACGCGCAGGGGTTGATCCCGGTCGAAAGGTCGAGCCAGGGACGCGGCGCGTGCGGGTACAGCGCCTGCGCGCTGTCGATCCGGCCGCCATGTTCCATCAGCGCGTGCACATGCGTCCCCTGCGCCGGCGATGCCGCGGCGTTGCTGCTGGCCTTCGCCATTCGCCGGCGATAGCGCAAGGGGCGATGGAGGAGACGGTCGTGCAGGGGTTTGGAAAGACGGTGTTGGTGACCGGCGGTGCGCGCTCGGGCAAGAGCCGCCATGCGCAGGCTTTAGCAGAGGCGGGGGCAGAGGCGGGGGCAGAGGCGGCAGGTGGCCACACGCTGGTCTATATCGCGACCGCGCAGGCTTTCGACGGGGAGATGACCGAGCGGATCGCGCGGCATCGCTCGGAGCGGGACGAACGGTGGCGGACGGTCGAGGCGCCGCTCGCGCTGGCGGCGGCGATCGCCGAGGCGGACGCGCCGGACGGGGTGATACTGGTCGACTGCCTGACCTTGTGGGCGTCGAACCTGATGCTGGCGGAGGCGGATGCGGAGACGGCGATCGCCGCGCTGCTGGATGCGATCGGTCGCGTCGAGGGGCGGCTGGTGCTGGTCACCAACGAGGTCGGGATGGGGATCGTGCCCGACAATGCGATGGCGCGGCGGTTCCGCGATCTGGCCGGGATGCTGAACCAGCGGGTCGCGGCTGCGGTCGAGACGGTCGATCTCGCGGTGTCCGGGCTGACGATCCGGATGAAGGGATAAGGGTGCCCCTCCCCGATATGGGGAGGGGCGGTTAGCGTCAGAACGAGACGCGGGCGCCGAGCGAGGTGACGATCGCGCTGGCGTCGCGGAGCGCGCCGTTGGTGCGGATGATGCTGCCCGCGACCAAGGTGGCGCGGTCGATCGTCGTGTTCTCGAAGTCGACATATTGCGCAGCGGCGTCGACCGCGATGCGCGGCGTCACCTGGTAGGAGGCACCGGCGGCATAGGTCCAGCGATCGGCGTCGGGAACGCGCGCGTCGCGCTGGCCGTCCTGGGTCGGCGTCTTGGTGCGCTGGACACCGCCGCGAACGGTCAGCTTGGGCGTGACGTCATAGTCGAGACCGCCCGCGAGGCTCCAGCTGTCGCGGTATTTTTCCGGGATCGACGTGTTGAGCGGTGCGCCGAGATCGATCGTGTCGAACTTGCTCCAGTTGAACGCGATGACCTGTGCGTTGAGCGTCAGCTGGTCGGTGGCGCGGACGCGGCCCGCGACGATGACCTGGCCCGGCGTGTTGAACTCGGCGGTCGCGCCCGAGACCTCGGTGTTGCCGCCGGCGAGCGGGCCGAGCAGGCCGGTGACGACGAGGTCGCCCTTCAGCTTGTGGCGGATGCTCGACTTGTAGGTGACGCCGACGGTGGCGAAGTCGTTGTGGAGCTGGACGCCCGCGGTCCAGCCGAGATCCCAGCCGTCGCCGCTGAGTTCCTGGCGGCCGTCGGGCTGCGCGGCGGAGACGTTGGGGAGCGCGTTGCTGAGGATCGCGTCGGTATATTCGACGTTGAGCGCACCGCCGACGCGGAGCCAGTCGGTCAGCTCGACGCCGATCGAGGGCTGGATGTCGATCGTGCGCAGGCGGGTCTTGTCCGCGCTGTAGCGGGCCCAGCTGTCGGCGTCATAGTTGGTCGTGAAGCTGAACGGCGAGGTGACGACGAGGCCGACCGCGATCCGGTCGGTCAGCGGATAGGCGACCGCGCCCGACGGGACGACGCCCTTGTTGACCGGGTCGCTCGAATTCGACTGGCCGCTGATCGCGGTGCAGGGCTGGCCGCCCGGGCGGCAGATCTGCGAGCCGGTGTCGACCACGTCGCCGCGCGGGATGATCGCGCTGGCGCTGAGCGTCGCGCTGCCGTCGCGGATGCCGGCGATCGCGGCGGGGTTCCACCAGAGCGACGCGGCGCCGGTATCGGCGGCTTCACCCGAAAACGCACGGCCCGCGCCGCGCGCCGACTGCGCCTGGAGATAGAAGGCGTCGGCATAGGCGGTGCTGGCGAAACCGGAAGCGGAGACGAGCGCGGTCACGGCCAGCAACGGGGCCTTGGTACGAAACGACATTTACAAAATTCCTGAACGCTAACTTTTGGGGAGATGAAAGGGACCTGGGATCAGCGGACGCGCGTCCAGGTCTGGGTCTTGCAGAGCGGGAAGAAGACGCAGCCGCGCAGCTTGAGCTGGTTCGCGCCGACCGGGGTGATCTTGCCGCTATAGGTCTTGCCGTCCTCGGCATTGTAGACCTGGCCGCTGCTCCAGACGCCGTCCTTGTCCGACTTGAAGCCGCTGAGCATCTGCATGCCCTGGATCGGGCGGCTGCGGAGTGCGGTGTTGCTGTTGTTCGCGTCCTTCATCGACGGGTTGGCGCGCAGCGCGTCGGAGGTCAGGATCTTGCCGCAGATCGAGGGGCCGCAGCGCGCGATCTCGACGATGGCGTTGTGCGTCTCGGTCCGCCAGCGGCCGACCACGGTGTCGGCGGTCGCGGGCGCGCCGGCGAGCAGCGCGGCGATCATCATCAGGGACATCGTCTATCCTCTCCTAAGGTTCCGGGGTCGTCGTATGTGTACGATCGTGAATATCTCACAAGATCAGCGACGTAAGCGCGACCTTGTTGCCGTATACGGCAGTAATCGTTCCGCCCTTAGTTTTGTACAAAGACAAGTCAAGTCTTCTTACTGAACCGGGGCGGTGAAAAGGTGTTTATCGGGGTCGCGACCGTCATCCCCGCCTTCGCGGGGATGACGGGTGTTCAGTTCCGCAGTGGCTTACCCGTCTGGAGCATGTGGACGACGCGCGCCTGGGTGCGCTGGTCCTTGACGCTTGCCATGAAGGCGGCGCGTTCGAGGTCGAGGAGCTGCGTCTCCGTGACGGTGTCGACGAGGTCGGCCTCGCCGCCGGTCAGCACCTCGGCGAGGCGGTCGGCGACCACCACGTCATAGTCGGTCGCCATGCCCTTCTTGTGGAAGTCCGACACCGCCATCGACAGCCCGGTCCGACCGCTCGCGCCCGCCAGACGGAAGGTCGGCGGCTCGGGGGCGACATAGCCCTCGACCAGCGCGAGCGCCTTCGCCTTGGCGTCGGCGAGCAGGCGGTCGCGGTTCATGGTGATGCCGTCGTCCTTGCGCAGGATCATCATCTCCTTCGCCTCCGCCGCCGACTTGGCGACCTGCGCGGTGGAGACCGCCTGGAACACCTTGGTCAGCGCGGGCATGGGGCCGTTGGGGAGCGTGCGCGACTTCGTCCAGCGGTCGAGCATTTCGCCATTGCCGCCCCAGCCAGGGACCAGCCCGACGCCGCATTCGACGAGGCCGGCATAGGTCTCGGCATGCGCCTGGACCGCGTCCGAGTGAAGCAGCATCTCGCAGCCGCCGCCGAGCGCGAGCCCGGCGGGCGCGCTGACGACGGGGAAGGGGGCGTATTTGAGCGCCTTGTACGCCTGCTGGCCGCGCGAAACGCTGGCCTCGACCATGTCCCACAGGCCCGCACCGACCGCGAACATCGCCGCGCCGAGATTGGCGCCCGCCGAGAAATTGCTGCCCTCGTTATAGACGACCAGCGCCTTGAAGCGCTCGCGCACGACCGGGACCGCTTCCTCGATGAGCGCGATGACCTGATCGTCGAGCGCGTTCATCTTGGTGTGGAATTCGAGTGCGGCGACACCGTCGCCGACGTCCCAGAGCGACGCCGAGGCGTTGGTCAGGACGGGCTGTGACCGCAGCTTGATGTCCTCGAGCAGTTCGACGCCGTCGGCGCGCGGCACGTCGGCATAGTCGCCGGCGGTGGTCAGATACTGGCGGTTGCCGTTCTCGACGCGGTAGAAGGGACGGACGCCCGCGGTCGTCAGGATCGCGGGCACGTCGCGGCCCTCGGCCGCGAGACGCTGGGCGAGCAGGCCCGGGCCCATCCGGTCGATCAGCTCGAACGGCCCGTATTTCCAGTTATAGCCGAGCTTCATCGCGTCATCGATCGCGACGATATCGTCCGCCGCCTCGCCGACGAGCATGGCGGCGTAGGACAGCGTGTTGCCGAGGATCGTCCAGGCATAGGTGCCGATCTTGCCGGGTTCGGCGATCAGCGCGGCGAGATCCTTGCCGGTCTTGCCGGGCAGCTCGGCGGGCTTCGCCTCGGGGCGATAGTCGCCGGTCGCGAGGTCGAGCGACAGCTTCGTGCGCGTCGCCTTGTCGAAGCGGTAGAAGCCGCCCTTGCCCTTGCGACCGGTAAAGCCCTCCGCGATCATCTTGTCGACGAGCGGCATGTCGCGGACGGTGTCGAAATAGGGGTCGCCCGCGGGCAGCGTCGACGAGAGGCTCTTCGACAGCAGCGGCATGAGGTCGACGCCGACGAGGTCGACGAGCCCGAAGATCCCGGTCTTGGGCACGCCCATCGGCCGGCCGCCGATCTGGTCGGCCTCCTCGACGGTCAGCCCCTGGTCCATCGCCGCGTTGATCGCGATCGCCAGCCAGTAGGTGCCGATGCGGTTGGCGATGAAGCCCGGCGTGTCCTTCGCGCGGACGATGCGCTTGCCCATGAAGCGATCGACGAAATCCTCGACCTTCCCGGCGACCGCGACGTCGGTATGCTCACCGCGGACGATCTCGACCAGCCGCATGTAGCGCGGCGGGTTGAAGAAATGGGTGATGAGGAAGTCGGCCTTGAACTGGTCCGAGCGGCCGTCGACGAGATGGCCGAGCGGGATCGTCGAGGTGTTCGACGAGACCGCGGTGCCCGGACGCTTCAGCGCCTCGAGCTTGGCATAGAGCGCCTGCTTGATGTCGAGCCGCTCGACGATCGCCTCGACGATCCAGTCGCATTCGGCGACGCGGTCGAGATGATCGTCGATATTGCCCGTCTCGACCAGCTTTGCCGCACGCTTCGACATGAAGGGCGCGGGGTCGGTCTTGAGCATCTTCGCGACCGCGCCCTTTGCGACCGCATCGCGGTCGTCACCCTCACGGGGCACGATATCGAGCAGCAGCACCGGGATGCCGGCATTGGCGACCTGTGCCGCAATCCCTGCGCCCATGACGCCTGCGCCGATGACGCAGACTTTTTTGATCTGGTCCGACATCATGCGCGCTCCAGCACCGTTGCGATGCCCTGACCGCCGCCGATGCACTGGGTGGCGAGCGCGTAGCGGCCACCTTCGCGCGCGAGCAGGGCTGCAGCCTTGCCGACGATGCGCGCGCCGGTCGCGCCGAGCGGATGGCCGATCGCGATCGCGCCGCCATCGAGGTTGATCGTCTCGTCCTTGAGCCCGAGGTCGCGGATGCAGGCGATTGCCTGGCTGGCGAACGCCTCGTTGATCTCGACCACGTCGAGGTCGGCGACGGTGATGCCGGCGCGCTCCATCGCCTTTTGCGAGGCGTAGATCGGACCGAGGCCCATCGTCGACGGCTCGTTACCCGAGACCGCGACCGACTTGATCCGCGCGAGGATGGTCAGGCCGTGCTTCGTCGCGAACTCTTCCGAGGTGACGAGGACGGCCGACGCCCCGTCCGTCAGCGGCGAGGAGGTGCCGGCGGTGACCGAGCCGTCCGCGCTGAACGCAGGCTTGAGGCCGGCGAGCGCTTCGGTGGTGGTGCCGGCGCGGATCGTGCCGTCCTGGCTGACCGGACCGGCCTTGGTCTGGATCGTCACGATCTCGTCCGACAGGCGACCATCGGCGCGCGCGGCGGCGGCCTTGTCCTGGCTCTTGACCGCGAACGCATCCTGCTCGGCGCGCGTGATCTGGTAATCGCGTGCGACGTTCTCGGCAGTCTCGCCCATGCCCATATAGGCGCCGGCGTTCTTCTTGAAGAGATCGGGGTTGGGGAGCGGGTTGTAGCCGCCCATCGGTACGCGGCTCATCGATTCGAGCCCGGCGCAGATGAACGCGTCGCCCGCACCGATGTTGATCTGGCCGACCGCAATGTGGATCGCGCTCATCGACGAGCCGCAGAAGCGGTTGACCGTCATGCCGCCGACCGACAGCGGCAGGTCGGCGAGCAGGCCGATCATCCGCGCGACGTTCAGGCCCTGCTCGCCCTCGGGGAAGGCGCAGCCGAGGATGATGTCCTCGATAGCGGCGGGATCGACGCCGGTCTTGTCGAGCAGACCGCGGATCGTCTGCGCGGCGAGATCGTCGGGGCGGACGCGGGCGAGGTCGCCCTTGCCGGCAAGGTGGAACGGCGAGCGGGCGTACCCGGCGATGACGACGTTGGTCACGATGATCCTCTCCAATTGCAATCGGTCCGCTTAAGACTTGCGGGCTACCCTTAAGGTGCGATACCTCTCCTATACGTCAAGGTGATGCGGCCTACAATATCAGTCGAGAGCGCACGCCGAAAAGGAGAGAGAGATGCTGGACACCGACGGCCGTGCGATCGGCGTACCGCTAGAAGGCGAAGCGCGTTTGCTGGGCGACATGCTCGACACGGCGGTCCGCCGATTCGGGTCGCGGACGGTGCTGGATTTCCTCGGGTCGACGATGACCTATGCCGAGCTTGGCGACGCGGTCACGCATGCGGCGCGGGGGCTGCAGGATCTGGGCGTGGTGAAGGGGACGCGCGTCGCGCTTTGCCTGCCGAACACGCCTTATTATCCGGTGCTGTTCTTCGCGGTGCTGAAGGCGGGCGGGATCGTCGTCAACGTCAACCCGCTCTATGTCGAGCGCGAGCTGTGCCACCTGCTGAAGGATTCGGGCGCGGAGATCATCGCGACCTGCGACATCGCCGAGATCCATGCGCGCGTGCTGAAGGTCGCGGGCGAGACGGGGCTGCGGCATGTCATCACCTGCCCGATCGCGGGCGCGCTGCCGACGCTGAAGTCGATCGCCTACCGCGTCTTCAAGCGCGCCGAGATCGCGCGCGCGCCGAACGACGCGCGGCATCGCAGCTTCGACTCGCTGGTGCATGCAAAGGGCGCGCCCGTGCCGGTGGCGGTGACGCCGGACGAGGTCGCGGTGCTGCAATATACCGGGGGGACGACGGGCGAGCCCAAGGCGGCGATGCTGAGCCACGCCAATCTGGTGTCGAACGCGGATGCGATGATGACGTTCGTCGGTGGCGAGACGCCCGAGCAGGACCGGGTGATGGGGGCGCTGCCGCTGTTCCATGTCTTCGCGCTGACGACGGTGCTGACCTATTCAATCCGCGCGGGCGCGCAGATGATCCTGTTGCCGCGGTTCGAGCTGCAGCAGCTGCTCAAGACGATCGTGCGGACCAAGCCGACCTATTTCCCCGCGGTGCCGACCATCTATGCCGCGATCACGAAGGCGGCGGAGACGCAGCCGATCGACCTGTCGTCGATCCATGCGTGCATTTCGGGCGGCGCGCCGCTGCCCGCCGAGGTGCGTACCGCGTTCGAGGCGGCGACGGGGTCGAAGCTGGTCGAGGGCTATGGCCTGTCGGAGGCGTCGCCGATCATCACCTGCAATCCGATCGAGGGACTGAACAAGCCGGGATCGGCGGGGCTGCCCTTTCCCGGCACGATCATCGAGATCCGCGACCGCGAGGACCCGACCCGGCTGCTGCCCGTCGGTGAGAATGGCGAGATCTGCGCGCGTGGTCCGCAGGTTACGCAAGGATATTGGCACAAGCCGGAAGCGAGCGCGGCGCTGTTCGCGGACGGCGCGCTGCGCACCGGGGATGTCGGGCATCTCGACGCGGACGGCTATCTGTTCATCGTCGACCGGATCAAGGACCTGATCCTGTGCGGCGGCTACAATGTCTATCCGCGCGTGATCGAGGAGGCGCTGTACGAGCATCCCGCGGTCGCCGAGGTGGTGGTGATCGGGGTCGCCGACGCCTATCGCGGCCAGGCGCCCAAGGCGTTCGTTACGCTGGTCGAAGGTGCGGTCGCAACCCCTGTGGAATTGCGTGATTTTCTCCGCGACAAGATCAGCAAGATCGAGCTTCCCCGCGAGGTCGAAATCCGCGACACTCTGCCCAAGACGTTGATCGGCAAGCTATCCAAAAAGGAACTTGTCGCGGAGGAAGAGGCCAGGCTGGCACGCGCGATGCCGGCCGGGGCAGCGTCGGGGGAGAGGGGAGCGACACCGTGAACGAGCGGCAGGACGATCTTACCGGGATTCAGGACGTGTCGCAGGCGCTGGGGGTCAGCGCGCGGACGCTGCGCTTCTATGAGGACAAGGGGCTGATCGAGCCGTGCCGGATCGGCACGACGCGCGTCTATACGCGGCGCGACGTCGCGCGGATGCAGCTGATCCTGCGCGGCAAGCGGCTGGGATTCTCGTTGCGCGACATCGAGGAGTTCCTCGTCCTGTATGATGCGGATCCGCAGCATGTCGAACAGATGCGCGCGCTCGCCGAACGCTGTCGCCAGCGGATCGACGACCTCCAGCAGCAGCAGGCGGCGATCGCGCAGACGCTGCAGGAACTAGAGAAGATCGAGGCGCAGGCGCTCGAGCGGATCGCGTCCTGACCGGCCTGTAACGCGCAGCGGTTGCACCGCGCGGCGCAGCGCGGCAGGGACGGGCGATGCGTACCATCTCCTCCGCCGCCGGCGTTCGTCTCTATCATCTCGACGATGCGCTCGAGGGCGGGGCGGCGACGACCTTGTTCTACGGCCCGCTCGGTGAGGCGCTGGCGATTGCCGCGCAGCAGAGCGAGGAGGTCCAGGCGGGGCTGTACATCGCGACCGAGAACGACGTCGTCGCCTATCTGGACCTCGACGAGTGAGCGTCAGGCGCCCGCGGTGAAGCCGTCGTCGCGGTCGGCGGGGACGGGCGCGCTGACCGCCTTGCAGATCGCGCGGAGTGCAGGCTTCAGCCCCTCCTCTAGCGTCGGGTGATAGAAGGGCATGTCGAGCAGGTCGGTCGCGGTGCGGCCCTGCTGGATCGCCCACGCGATCAAATGCGCGCTGTGCTCGACCCCGGGGGCGGCCATCGTCGCGCCGGTGAGCCGGCCGGTGCCCGCCTCCGCATAGAAGCGGATCAGCCCGGCGTTGCGCGCCATGACCTTGGCGCGACCCTGATCCTCGTAGGACGCTTCGCCGATGACGATGCCGTCCTGCTCGTCGGGGGTGATGTCGCCGATCACCGCGACGGTCGGGTCGGTGAACATGATCGCGAGCGGGACCATCCGCGGGCCGGGGGTGACGTCGGGGAACTGCGCGGCGTTGCGGCCGGCGATCATCCCCTCGGCAGACGCTTCGCCGAGCACGGTGCGGTCGTGATCCGCGTCGCCGGCGATGAAGATCGGCGCGTCGCCGCATTGCATCGTCGTCCTGTCGAAGACCGGCGTGCCGTGATCGTCGAGCGCGATCCCGGTGGTCTCTAGCCCGAGGCCCTTGAGCCGCGGCGGGCGGCCGGTCGCGACGAGCAGATAGTCGAAGTGGCGGGATCCCGATTGCTCGCCCGACCAGGACAGACGAACGCCGCCGCTGTCGGATTCCGCCTTCAGTTCCATTTCGAGATGGATCGGCAGTTCCTTGTCGAGGATACCGTGCAGTGCCGCCGAGACCTTCTCGTCCTTCAGCGCGGCGAGGCCGGGGGACTGGTCGAACACCGCCGTCTCAACGCCGAGCCGGACGAGCGCCTGGGCGAGTTCGAGCCCGATCGGGCCCGCGCCGATCACGCCGACCGAGCCGGGCAAGGTCGGCAGTTCGAAGATCGTCTCGTTGGTCAGCACGCGGTCGCGGACCGCGTCGAAATTGTCGGGGATGTTCGGGTAGGAGCCGGTCGCGATCACGATTGCCTTGGCGGTCACGGTGCGGCCGTCGTCGAGCCGGAGCGTGGTCGCGTCGATGAAGTGCGCGCGGGCCTGGACCTTCACGCCGTCGGGGAGCTTGTCGAGCGAGTCGCAGACGCCCGCGACGAACGCGTCGCGTTCGCGCTGGACGCGCGCCATGACCGCCGCCCCGTCGATCCGTGGCTCGGCGGTGATGCCGAAGACCGATGCCTGGCGTACCGCATGCGCGGCGTGGGCAGCGGCGATCAGCAGCTTGGAGGGCATGCAGCCGACGCTGGCGCAGGTGGTGCCCGAGAAGGTCTCGTCGATCAGCAGCGTGCGCGCGCCGTTGCGCCGTGCGTTGCGCTCGGCCGCGAGACCGGCGGTGCCCGCGCCGATGATCGCGACGTCGCAGGTTAACTCGGGGCTGGTGTTCGGCATGATCGACTCCGTCTCCGGAGCATTCCGGTCATGGCAGCGAAACCTTCCAACCGCCTGACCCGTTCCGCATGCCGATCCGATAATCACCACGATCCGAGGACCCGCCATGCTGACCGTCCATCACCTGAATTTCTCCCGGTCTTTCCGCATCTTGTGGCTGCTGGAGGAACTGCAGCTGCCCTATGAGCTGGTCCGGTACGAGCGCGATGCGAGCTTCCGTGCGCCCGCGTCGCTGAAGGCGGTGCATCCGCTGGGCAAGGCGCCGATCGTGCAGGACGATGAGCTGACGCTTGCCGAGAGCGCGTCGATCCTGTCCTATCTCGATCGCAAGTACGGCGGCGCGCGGCTCAGCCCGCCCGAGGGCACGCCCGAGGCGGCGATCCATGACGAATGGCTGCACTATGTCGAGAGCTCGGCGGCGTTCCCGATCATGATGACGGTGATCGGCAAGATGATGGGCGGGCTGCCCGAGGGCCTCGGCAAATTCTCCGAGCCCGAGGTCGCCAAGACCTTTGCGTACATCGCCGACGCGGTTGGCGAGGGGCCGTATCTGATGGGGGCGAAGCTGACGCTGGCGGATATCCAGATGTCGTACCTGCTCGCGACCGCGGAGAGCGCGGGGCTGCTCAAGGACCAGCCGGAGGTGAGCGCGTATTTCGAGCGGCTGAAGGCGGTGCCGGGCTATCAGAAGGCGATCGAGATCGGCGGGCCGCTGTCGCCACCGCGGCGCTGACGGGTGAGCGGACCGGCGCTGCGATACCGCAGCGCCGGTCCTGCCGGCTCAGCGCGCCTTGAAGCGGATCGCCTGACCGCCGCCCGGGGCGAGCGCGAGCGTCAGCGTGTCGCCCTTGCGGACGCGCTTGGTCTCGATCGTGATCGCGTGGCGTGCGGTCGTCTTGTAGTCGGCGCCGGGGCCGTCGCGGTAGATCTGCGCGGTGTAGGTCCGGCCGGCGTCGAGGAAGTCGAGCGCGACGGTGAGCGTCCGGGCATTCTCGTCGGTGACACTGCCGACATACCAGTCGTTCGACTTGCGGTCCTTGCGCGCGAAGGTGACGAAATCGCCGACCTCGCCGTTGAGCACGCGGGTGTCGGACCAGTCGGTCGGCACGTCCTTGATGAACTGGAACGCGGCGGGGTATTTCGCGTAATTCTCGGGCGTGTCCGCCGCCATCACGACAGGCGAATAGAGCACGACATAGAGCGCGAGCTGCTTGGCGATGGTCGACAGGAGATCGCTGTCGTCGGTGCCCTTGAGGCTGAGCACGCCGGGGGTGAAGTCCATCGGCCCCTCGAGCATGCGCGTGAAGGCGAGGTTCGCCTCGTGCTCGGGCGGGTTCTTGCCGGCCCAGCTGTTATATTCCATCCCGCGCGAGCCCTCGCGCGCGATCCAGTTGGGATAGGTGCGGCGCAGGCCGGTATCCTTGACGGGCTCGTGGCTGTCGATCGACACCTTGTACTTGGCAGCCGTGGTGACGACGCGGGTATAGTGGTTCACCATCCACTGGCCTTCATGCCATTCGCGGTGCTGCGACCCGTCGGGATCGACGCGTTCGATCTGGCCCGCGTCGGTGACATAGCCGGTCTTGATCGCGGGAATGCCGTGATCACGCGCAAAGGCGAAGGCGCGGTCGAGCTGGCCGTCATAATGGCTGGCCGAGCCGCCGGTCTCGTTATGCCCGATCAGGTAGACGCCCTTCGACTTGGCGTATTTGGCGAGATAGCCGGCGTCGAAATCGGGGGTCGGCGTGTCGAACTGCATCGCGGTGCCGTCACCGAACCAGTCGCCGTCCCAGCCGACATTCCAGCCCTCGACGAGGACGCCGGGGATTTTGTTCGCACTGGCGAAGTCGATATAGGTCTTCACATGCGCGGTGGTGGCGCCGTGATTGGGGCCGGTCGCCCAGCTCCATTTGCCGGTGATCATGTTCCACCAGACGCCGACAAACTTGCCGGGCTTCACCCAGCTGACATCGCCAAGCTTGTTCGGTTCGTTCAGATTGAGCTCGATATGGCTCATGTACAGGCCGGGCGCGTCGTCCGAGAGGATCAGCGTGCGCCACGGCGTCGCGAACGGGCCGGTCCGCGTCACCTTGGGCGCGCCGGCGCCGGGGGTCAGCACCGCCTTCAGCGTGTTGCCCTCGACCTTGGCGACGTTCATGCCGGCATAGTCGGTGAGCGCGGCCTCGTGCAGCGCGACATGCGTGCCGCCCGCGAGCTTCAGCGTGATCGGCGTCGCGGCGGTGCCGACATCGGCGAGCGGCGTGCGGTTGTAGAGATATTCCTCGCGGTTCCATTCGAAGCCGGGCTTCCACCAGGCGGTCGCGTCCTCGGCAAAGGCGAACTGCGTCAGCTCCTCGGCGATGTTGACGGTCTTGAAATTGGGCTGGTCGGGGAAGACGTAGCGGAAGCCGATGCCGTCGTCCTGAAGCCGGAACACGACGTCGATCGCGCGCTGCAACCGGTCGGTCTCGCGGAGGCGGACGCGCATCTCGGTGTGGTTGTCGCGGATCGTCTTCCACTCGCCCCAGGGCTGGGTCCAGGTCGAATCCGCCTTGTCGCGGGTGACGGTCTCGATCTTCAGATGCCGGTCGAATTTGGGCGCATCGGTGAAGAGGAAGCCGAGCCGCGACGGCTTGACGATCAGCGTGCCCTTGCGCGTGACGCTGTAGGTCGCATGACCCTCACCGTCGGTCGCGACGGTGACCGCGATGCTGCCATCGGGCGAGGTCGCGATCGCCGAGGGGATCGTCGGGACGGGCTGCGGCTTGATCGTCTCGTTCGTCGTGACCGCGGGGGTGGTGGCGGCGGGGGCGGCCTGATCCTGCGCGATCGCGGGTGCGGTGGTCGCGAGCAGGGTCGCCAGCGTGAGCGAGAGGGTCTTCATGATCCGGTCCTTTCGACGATCAGCGCGGCATAGCCGCCCAGTCGTCCTATCGTTGCGTCGTTGATGCTGTCGCGGACGCGCCAGTGTTCGGGGGTAGCGGGGCTCCACGCGACCGGCGTCGCGGCCATGTTGAAGACGCAGAGCAGGATCTGGTCGCCGTCACGGCGTTCGAAGGCAAGCAGCGTGTCGGTGACCTCGGTCAGGACCAGATCGCCGATCGCGAGCGCGGGGATCGCGCGGCGCAGCGCGAGCAGGCGGCGGGTCAGCGCGAGCAGCGAGTCGGGATCGCCCTCCTGCCGGTCGACCGCGAGCTCGGGATGGTCGTTGCCGACGGGGAGCCAGGGCGACGCATCGGTGAAGCCCGCATGCGGCGCATCGGCCCGCCACGGCATCGGCGTGCGGGCGCCGTCGCGCGACAGCGTCAGCGGCCAGTTGGCGATCGCCTCGGGATCCTGGAGCTGGTCGAACGGCACCTCGACCTGGGTCAGGCCCAGTTCCTCGCCATAATAGAGAAAGATGTTGCCGCGCAGGCAGACGAGCAGCGCGATCTTCATCCGCGCGAAGGCGTCGCGGTCATCGGGGCCGATCCAGCGCGAGACGGCGCGGGGGGCGTCGTGATTCTCGAACGCCCAGCTCGGCCAGCCCATCTCCGCGTCCGACGGCCAGAGCGTGATCGCGTCGGCGACGGTGCTGGGGCGGAGGTCCGACGCGTAGAGGAAGTCGAAGCCATAGGCGCTGTTGAGCCGGGTCTGGCCGCGGGTGAACAGCTTCATCTCGCGGTCGCTGTCGGCGCCCCCGACCTCGGCCACGGTGAAGCGGTCGCCATAGCCGTCGATCAGCCGCCGCAGTCGTTCGAGAAAGGCGGGGATGTCGGGATGGCTCTGGTTGTGGACATGCGCCTGAAAGTCGAAGGGGCGCGTCTTCAGACTGTTGTCGGTGACCGGCGGATTGTCGGTCAGCGCGGGGTCGTGCATCGCGAAGTTGATCGCGTCGAGCCGGAAGCCGTCGACGCCGCGGTCGAGCCAGAATTTGGCGGTGTCGACGATCTCGTCCTGAACGTCCGCGTCGTGGAGGTGGAGCTGGGGCTGTTCCTTCAGGAAATTGTGCAGATAATATTGGCGACGGCGCGCGTCCCAGGTCCAGGCGGGGCCGCCAAAGACCGACTGCCAGTTGGACGGCGGGCTGCCGTCGGGCTTGGCGTCGGCCCAGACATACCAGTTCGCCTTGGGGTTGGTGCGCGACGAGCGGCTCTCGACGAACCAGGGATGCTCGTCCGAGGTATGGCTGTAGACCTGGTCGATGATGATCTTCAGCCCGAGCGCGTGGGCGCGCGCGATCAGCGTGTCGAAATCGGCGAGCGTTCCGAAGATCGGGTCGACATCGCGGTAGTTCGCAACGTCATAGCCGAAGTCCTTCATCGGCGACGTGAAGAAGGGTGAGAGCCAGACCGCATCGACGCCGAGGTTCGCGACATAGTCGAGATGGCGGGTGATGCCGGGCAGGTCGCCGATGCCGTCGCCGTTCGAATCCGCAAAGCTGCGCGGATAGATCTGGTAGATGACCGCGCCCTTCCACCAGGGTCGGTGCACGGGCAGGCTCGTATCGTCGGGCATCAGCGGGTCTCCGCGGCGCAGACCGCATAGCCAAAGGCGGGGATGGTCAGCGTGACGCTGCCGGGGGCGGTCGCGCGCGCGGCGCAAGCGCCGGCGAGCGTATCGAAGCGGGTCGAGCGAGTCTCGACCTGGATCGCGCTGGTCAGCGGCTTGGCGCTGGTGTTGTACGCAAGGAGCATCTCGGCGCCGGTCACGGGATCGAACCGCGAGACCGCGAACAGGCCGGGCGTATCGCCCCGCGCGCGAACGATCGTGCGGCCGCGGGTCAGCGCCGGGTGCGCGACGCGGAGGCGGGCGAGCTGGGCGATCTGGCGGAACAGCGGGTGGGTCGTACCGAAATTGGCGGTCGCGGTGGTCGCGTCGGTGCCGACGAGGCGGTTGTCGTTATAGACCGCGACCTTCGAGGCGAACATGTCCTCGCGTGCGTCCTGGTCGTCGCCGTCGCCGGCAAAGCCCTGCTCGTCACCCGAATAGATGGTCGGCACGCCGCGCAGCGTCAGCAGCATCGCATGGCCGAGCTTGACGCGGGCGAGCACCTCGGCCTCGCTCGCATTCGGGTTGAGGCGGCGGACGTCGCGCGCGAAGCGGCCCTGGTCGTGGTTGCCGAGGAAGGTCGGCAGGATCATCGCGGTGTCGGCGCCGTGTTCGTAGAGTGCGTCGCCGTCGAACAAGGCGGCGAGTTCGTTGGTGCCCTTGTTGCCCGCGACGACGTCGGTCACGCCCCAGCGGAAGCCGAAGTCGAGCACCGCGGGCAGCTTGTCGACGCGGGTGAAGCGCGCGAGATAGCCCGGATCCATCGTCCCATAGGCGACCTCGCCGAAGATGTGGAAATTGGGGATGCCGTTCGCTTTGGCGCGGTCGAGCATCGCGGGTGTGAAGGCCTGCCAGAATTCGGGGTTCACGTGGCGCGCGGTGTCGATGCGGAAGCCGTCGACCTTGAACCGGTCGATCCAGCTGCCGAAGATCTCGATCATGCCCGACACGACGCGGGGGTTCTCGGTCGCGAGATCGTCGAGGCCGGAGAAATCGCCCATCGTCGAGCTCTCGTCGGTGAAGGTCGAGTCGCCGCGGTTGTGGTAATAGATCGGGTCGTTGAGCCAGGCGGGGACCTTCGCGGTCCGTTCCTTCGCAGGGACATAGGGCGTGTAGGCGAAGCCGGGGTCGGTCAGCCGCGCGAAGTTTTTAGGCGTGCGGACGGCGTCGCCCGCGAAGCCGGGATTGATCGGCTTGCCACGCAGGCCGAGCTTGCGCTGATAGGGATAATTGGCGCGGTCGCGATAGGCGCAGGGGGTGCCCTCGGTGCATTCGCGGTACTGGATCACGTCGGCGGTATGGTTGATGATGATGTCCATATAGACCTTCATCCCGCGCGCATGCGCCGCGGTGACGAGCGCGGTCATGTCGGCATTGGTGCCGAGATGCGGATCGACCTGCGTGAAGTCGGTGATCCAGTAGCCGTGATAGCCCGCGGACTCCTTGCCGGGCGCGCCCTGGACGGGCTTGTTCTTGAAGATCGGGCCGAGCCAGATCGCCGTCGCGCCGAGCGACTGCAGATAGCCGAGGCGCTTGGTCAGGCCCTTGAGGTCGCCGCCGTGATAGAAGCCCTTGGCGGTCGGGTCGAAGCCGGTGACGCGGCGATCGCCGGTCAGGCCGCCGCGGTCGTTGGCGGGATCGGCATTCTCGAACCGGTCGGGGAGGACGAAATAGATGACCTCGTCCTGCGGCAGGCGCGCGCGATAGTCGGGTGCCGGTGCGGCCTTCGGTGCAGGGCCGGGGTCTGCGATGGCGGGCGAGAGCGCGAGCAACCCTGCCAGGATGGTGGCGACGCTCTTGATCATCGGATGTCCTTTTCGCACCGGAACTCGGTGACGGCGCCACCGGCGCCGGGTCGCCGTCCGCCGGGATGACCCCGGGCGGACGGCGGTATTACAGGTGGTTAGAAGCGGAAGCTTGCACCCAGATAGAACTGGCGCCCGAAATATTGCAGCGTGCCGGTCTGTGCGGTCTGGCCGAAATAGGAGCGGGTCGGCTGGTCGGTCAGGTTGTTCGCCTGCGCGAGCAGCGTCATCCCGGCGAGCGGGCTTCCCTGCGGGAATTCATAGCTCATCTGCGCGTCGAACACGGTCTCGGCGGCGTTGGTCACGATCTGCTCGCTGAGGCCGAACTGCGGCGCCACGAACTTCGAGCGGTAGCGCATCGAAACGCGCGTCTGGAAGCCGTTCTTCTCGTAGAAGAGCGTCGGGTTGGAGACGATCTTCGACAGGCCGGGCAGCGACAGCGAGAGCGTGTTGCCGCTGATCGCGTTGGTGATGCTGACGTCGGACTGGTTGTACGAGATGTTGAGCACCGCGCCGAGGCCGTCGAACGGCGCCGGCAGGAAGTCGAACGTCTTGGTGATGGCGCCTTCGAAACCATAGACATAGCCGCCATTGCCGTTGATCGGTGCGAACAGATTGCCGGTCGTGACGACGCTGGTGAAGCCGGTCCCTGCGAGCGGCGGGGTGCTGATGCCGTTGGCGGCGAAGTCGTAGTTCGGGATGACGCCGCCGATCACGAAGCTGCGGACGTCCTTGTAGAAGGCGCCGAGCACGAGCGAGCCGCTGTTGCCGAAATAATGCTCATAGGTGGCGTCGAACTGGTTGGCACGGAACGGCTGGAGCGCGGGGTTGCCGCCGGACCCGTCGAGCCGCGCCGCGGTGCCGCCGATGCTGACCAGGTTGGTGCTGATCGAGTTGCGGAAGTCGAAGAAGCGCGGACGCGAGATCTGGCGCGAGAGCGACAGGCGGGCCTGGTCGTTCTCGGTCAGGCCGAGGATGAAGTTCGCCTGGGGCAGCCAGTCGGTGAACTTGCGGCCGCGGGTGTTGAGGTAGCGACCGGTGCCGCCGTCCGAGATGGTCGAGGACGAGCTCTGGTCGGTATGGACGACGCGCAGGCCGATATTGCCCTTGAACGGCAGCGAGCCGGCGATCGTGTCGAAGTTGAGCTGGCCGTAGCCGGCATAGGTCTTCTCGTCGATCGTGAAGCTCTGGTCCTGCGTGAACGCCTGGGTCTGGTCGACGACGCGGTCGGGCCCGAGCTGCGAGTCGAAGATGCTGCCGATATCGGCGACGATGAAGTCGGGGAAGGACGAGAACTTGCCCTTGAAGCCCGCGGTCGTCGAATTCGAGCCGGTCAGCGTGACCGGTGCAGCGAAGCTGAACGCGTTGAAGCTGGTGATCGTCCGCTCTGCCTTGCGGTTGCCGTAGCGGCCGCCGACCTCGAACGACTTGAGGAACGGACCGTCGATCTTGAGCAGCGCACTGCCCGCGAACGCATAGAGGCGGTCGGTGTCCTTCTGCGGGACGATGTAGAAGCCTTCGAACGCGTTCGCGGCGGGATCGGTGTAGTTGGCGTTGGTCGAGAACGAGCCGACGTTCAGACCGTCGAGCTTGTAGCTGAGCGTCGTCGGCGTCGCGGTCGTGTTGCCGTTGTCGTCGAGACCCGAATTGTTGAAGAAGCTCGACGCGCGCGAATAGGAGCCGTCGGCGGTCAGCGTGAGCTGGCCGATGTCCTTCTGGACGTTGCCGCCGAAGGTGTAGAGCTTGTCGAGGCGGTTCTCGTTTTGCTGGATCGTGCGCGTGCGGATGCCCGAGGCGTTGCCGCCGACGATCGTGTTGCCGATGACGGTCGGGTCGGTGAGGTTGCTGCTGGTCTGCTGCAGGTTCTCGACACGGATGCCGCGGCGGAACACGTCCGACTTGAAGCGCGAATAATAGCCGTCGAGCAGGACGCGGAACGTGTCGGTCGGCTCATACTGGACGCTGCCGAGCACGCCGTCGCGCGTCTCGTTGCCGCCCGACTGGACCGCCTCGAAGCCATAGCCGATCGCGTCGGCGCGGCCGTTGCCGTCGAGGTCGCGGATCGCCGGGCTGCCGTTCTGGCCGGTCGCGGTATAGTCATAGCCGACGAAGCGCGTCGCGACGTTCGCCTGCTTCAGACGCGCATAGCCGACCGCGAGGCCGAGCGTGTCGTCGAGCAGCTTGGTCTGGATCGAGGCGCTGCCGCGATAGCCGAATTCGCTGGCGTCGGGGTTCTGGCCGGCGCGGTCATTATAGACGCCGCGGACGTTGACGCTGACGAGCGTCTTGCCGGGGATGCTGAGCGGGCGCGCGGTGCTGAGCTCGACCTTGCCGGCGACACCGCCCTCGATCTGCGAGGCCTTGGGGCTCTTGTAGACTGCGGCCTGGTTGATGAGCTCGGACGGGTACTGGTCGAATTCGATGACGCGGTTGCCCGATGTCGCGACCTGTTCACGGCCGTTGAGCGTGGCGGAGACGAGATCCTGGCTGAGCCCGCGGATGTTGATCGCGGAGGCCTGGCCGCCGGTACGCTGCGAGGTGACGCCGGGCAGGCGGGCGAGCGACTCGGCGATCGAGACGTCGGGCAGGCGGCCGATATCCTCGGCCGAGACGATCTCGGCGACGACGTCGAGGTTGCGCTTGACCGCGATCGACGAGCGCAGGCTGGCGCGGAAACCGGTGACGACGATGTCGTCGCTCGACTCGGCTGCGGGGCCGCTGCTCGGCGCGGTGGCGTCCTGCGTCGCGACGGTCGGGGCGGGCGTCGAGGGTGCGCTCGACACGGTGTTGTCGGCGGAGGCTGGGGCGGGATCGGTCGCGACCTGCGCGTCGGCGACCGACGCGGCGAAGAGCGCCACGGCGAGCGCGGTGCCGCTGGCCGATAGGGTGAAAAGGTGATGCGCGGCAGATGCCGGGAAACGCTTGGACGTCGTCATGTTCAACTCCCCTGAAAGCCCCGCTGCATCTTTCGCGCCGTGGGCCGTGTGTGGCATTCCAATGGAATTCCGCCCCCCGAAAGCCAATCAATCGACATACGTATTCAGTGCGGCCGTTCCGGCCGTGTTGCCGATTTGCCACGGATCGCGGGGGCCAATGCGTTGACGTTGCGGGCAAACTGGAGTGATGATTGCGACGGCGACGCCGTCCGAGCGCCCCCGAGAGGATCCCTGTCTTGAGTGCCCAGCGCAAATCCACGTCGTTCGACATCGCGCAGGCCGCGGGCGTATCGCAGCCGACCGTGTCGCGCGCACTGCGTGGCAGCCCGACGGTCAGCCCGGCGACGCGGCAGCGGATCGAGGCGATCGCCAAGCAGCTCAACTATACCGTCGACCGCAGTGCCTCGAACCTGCGCAGCGGCAAGACGCGGACGATCGCGCTGCTGCTGTTCCGCGATCCGACGCCCGACGAGACCGAGGTCAATCCGTTCTTCCTGGGCATGCTGGGCGCGATGATGGGGGCGTGTGCCGATCACGGCTATGACCTGCTCGTCTCGTTCCAGAATTTCTCGTCCGACTGGCATACCGATTACGAGGACAGCCACCGCGCCGACGGGCTGATCCTGCTCGGCTATGGCGATTATGCGGATTATCGCGCGCGGCTCGATCATCTCGTGGCGCAGGGGACGCATTTCATCCGCTGGGGATCGGTGCGGCACGACCAGCCCGGGCTGACCGTCGGGTGCGACAATGTCGCGGGCGGTGCGGAGGCGACGCGGCACCTGATCGCGCAGGGGCGGACGCGGATCGCGTTCCTGGGCGATGCGACCGACCATTATCCGGAGTTTTACGACCGGCACCGCGGCTATCTCGCGGCGCTCGAGGAACATGGCCTGCATGCCGATCCGCACTTGCAGGTCGATGCGATCACCACCGAGGAGGACGGCACGCGCGCCGCTCAGGCGTTGCTCGCGCGCGGGGTCGCGTTCGATGCGATCGTCGCGGCGAGCGATCTGATCGCGCTGTCGGCGATGCGGGTGCTGGCGGGGGCGGGGCGGATCGTGCCCGACGACGTCGCGATCGTCGGCTTCGATGACATCCCCGCCGCCAGCCTCGCCAACCCGCCGCTGACGACGGTGGCGCAGGATACGGTGCTCGGCGGCCGGCGGCTGGTCGAGATGCTGCTCGCGCGGATCGACGACCGCCCGGTGACGAGCATCGTGCTGCCGACTCAACTGGTCGTACGGCGTTCGTCGGGCGAGGCCGCCGCGTGACGCGCGAGAAGCCGCGTCAGGGTTTCTGGGGTCTGTGGAACATCTCGTTCGGGTTCTTCGGGATCCAGATCGGTTTCGCCCTCCAGAACGCGAATGTCAGCCGGATCTTCCAGTCGCTCGGCACCAGTGTCGACGACCTCGCCTTTCTGTGGATCGCCGCGCCGCTGACCGGGCTGCTCGTCCAGCCGGTGATCGGGCATTACAGCGACCGGACCTGGGGGCGGCTCGGGCGCCGGCGACCCTATTTCCTGGGCGGTGCGGTGCTGGCGACGATCGCGTTGCTGGGGATGCCGAACGCGCCTGTGCTGTGGGTCGCGGCGGCGTTGCTGTGGATGCTCGACGGATCGCTCAACGTCGCGATGGAGCCGTTCCGTGCGTTCGTCGGCGACATGCTGGGCAGCCGGCAGCGGACCGCGGGCTATGCGTTCCAGACCGGCTTCATCGGCGCGGGTGCGGTGATCGGCAGCCTGGCGCCGCTGATCCTGACCGACGTCTTCCACGTCGCCAATACCGCGGCGGGCGGCGGGATCCCGCCATCGGTGCGTTATGGGTTCTATCTGGGTGCGGCGGCGTTGTTCTGCGCGGTGCTGTGGACGGTGCTGACGACGAAGGAATATTCGCCCGACGAGATGGCGGCGTTCGAGCAGGACGGCGGCGTGGTCGAGGCGGGGCCGGCGATAGCGGCACCGGTCGGATCGGGCGCGCGGCTGGCGCCGGTGTGGATCGCGCTGGGGGCGATCGTGATCGCGGCGGTGGCGCGGTTCGGGCTGGACAAGCCGGTCTATCTGCTGGGTGGCGGGCTGATCGCGTTCGGTGTCGCGCTGCTGGTCAGCGCCGCGCTGGTCCGGTCGGGTCGCGAGTCCAATGTTCTCAGCCACATCGTCGGCGATCTTGCGACCATGCCGCAGACGATGAAGCGGCTTGCGCTCGTCCAGTTCTTCACCTGGTCGGCGCTGTTCATCATGTGGATCTACACCACGCCGATCGTCACGCAGCGCGCGTTCGGGACGACCGACACGGCGAGCGCGGCGTATAATGACGGCGCGAACTGGGTCGGGGTGCTGTTCGCGGTGTATAACGGCGTGGCGACGGTGTGGGCATTCGTGATGCCGTGGCTCGCGGGCCGGATCGGGCGGCGTAATGCGCATATCCTGGGGCTGCTGAGCGGCGCGGCGGGGTTCGGATCGTTCCTGGTGCTGCGCGATCCCCATGCGCTGATCGGGTCGATGGTGCTGATCGGGATCGCCTGGTCGTCGATCCTGACGATGCCCTATGCGATGCTGTCCAACGCGCTGCCGCAGGCCAAGCTGGGCGTGTACATGGGGCTGTTCAACATCTTCATCGTGCTGCCGCAGCTGATCGTGTCGTCGGTGATGGGGCAGGTGATGCGGACGGTGTTTCCGGGCGACCCGGTCTGGGCGATGCTGATCGCGGCGGGGGTGATGGGCGTCGCGGCGCTGGCGATGCTGCGCGTGCCGCGGGACGCCTGAGATCCTGTCCTCCCCCTGGCGGGGGAGGATCAGGGGTCAGCCGCCGAAACCGCCGCGGCCGCCAAAGCCGCCGCCGAACCCGCCGCGCGAGATCACCGAGCTGCGGGTCTGGACCCGCGCGGGCGCGCGCGCCGTGGTGGGGGTGAAGGCGTCCGAGCCGACGCGGGTGCGGCCGGTGACGTAGTCGCGGCTGATGCGGCCGCCGGCGCCGCCATAATAATTGCCCTGACGGTCGCGGTACATCGGCGCGCCACGATAGCCATAGCCGCCGTTGAGCGCCTGGCCGATGATGAACCCGGTCAGCAACGGCGTGAAGAAGCTGCCGCCGCTGCCATTGTTGCGCGGTTCGCACTGCGCGGCGCCGAACTGCTCCTCGCAGGTCTGCTTGTCCTCGAACCGTGGTGCGGTCTTGGCGGCGTCGGTCTTGGCCTGTTCATAGGCGGTGTCGCACTGCGCGGCGGGGATCGCCCCCGCCGAGCGGCATTCGGCGACCGAGGCATAGCTCTGCGCGTCGACGGGCTTGCCGCCGACATCGCCGTCGCAGGCGGTCAGCGAGATGCCCGAGCCCGCGATCAGGCCGGTGAGGACGATCGAGCTGGAACGCTTCATGTCTTTGCCTCTCAGTTCGTCATGCAGGCGGCATTGAGGATGCCGACGCAGAGCGAGATGCTGCCCATATAGGTGGCGGCGGCGATGTCGCCCCGCACGATCCGGTCGTGAATGTCGCGCATCACGAGGCGGCGGACGACGAGTGCGGCGACGATCTGGATCACGCCCGCGAGCACCGCCCACACCGCGAACTCGACCAGCGTGACGGTGTGCGTCAGCGCGGAGGCGAGCGGGAGGACATAGCCGAGCAAGGCCGCGCCCAGCGTGATCGCCGCGGCGGTATTGCCGTCGCGGATCAACGCCTTCTCGTTATAGGGCGTGGTCACCTAGAAGATGATCTTGAACGCGATGGTGAAAAGCCCGGCCGCAACGAACGCGATCAGGAAGGCCGCCGCGCTGGCGCCGAAGCTGTAATAGTCGATCATCTGAATCCCCCGGAACGCTGATGCGACGATGCTAGGCGCGGAACTCGCCGAGTTCCAGTGCGACGCCGAGCATGATCTCGAACGAGACCTCGCCCGCCTCATTCTCCTGGTCGATCGCGAGCAGCAGTTCGCGGCCGTCGTCGCCCGGCAGGTCGCGGCCGAACAGCATGCAGGTCTGGAAGATGCGGCGGTCGACGATGCCGTCGCGGTCGTCGTGGAGGTCCTCCCAGAAGGTCACCGGTTCCTGTTCGCTCGCCTCGGGACCGAACCAGACGCGGTTATAATCGGGGAGGCCCTCCGCGGTGAAGCTGCGCGCCTTGAGCCGGGACTTCCAGGCGGGGCGCTCGGCGGCGGAGGAGGGGTAGGCGCTGTCCCAGGGTGCGAAGATCGTGACGTCGGTCACGTCCTGCCCCGCGCGGTCGTTCGAGACCGCCTGGAACATGATGTCGTCATCGGTGTAGAAACGGTGGACGAACCCGCCCTCGTTGAGGTCGACCAGACCCTGCGCGACGATCACCAGCGTGTCGCGGTCGAACGGGAACAGCAGCTCCGATCCGAACCGGCGCCAGGCGAGCGGGTCGACGGTCACCGTGCGGCCGAGCGTGACGTTGCGGATGACGGGAAGTCCGGTGCCTTCAAGCGGTTGCTTGCGGCCGAACAGGCGATCGAACATGCAATCCTCACGTTATGGTTCGGCCTGTGCATAGGCGAAAGCGGCGATGCTCGCAAAGCGCCATTGGCGCGCCCTTCGCCGACGCCTATGTGTGCGGGCACGCGACAAGCACGGGAGTTCTTGCATTGACCGACATCTGGACCGTCCGCAGCCTGAAGGCCGCGCTCGATACGTCCGAGCCTGCGAAAACGGGGGAGTTGAGCGTCCGTATCGTCGAGGGGGCGGATCCGATCCTGCTCGTCACGATGCACGAGCATGGCGACCTCGAACTGTTCGTCAATGTGAGCGAGGCGCAGATCTCGGCCTCGACCCTGCTCTGGCCGTGCGACGAGCAGGAGGACCAGGCGGCGTTCAACGCGTTCCTGCTGAAGACGCAGAAGCTGGTGCCACTGTCGAACTTCGGGATCGGCAGCGTCGAAGGGCGCGATTATTATGAACTGTTCGGCGAACTCGCGACGTCGAGCCGGCTCGACACGATAGTGATCGAGCTGCGCACGCTGGCCGAGAACGCGATCGATGCGGCCACCGACCTGCGCAACGCGCAGATCCCCGCCGCCTGACCCAAAGCATCATACGGAGAGACTGGCATGGCCATCTGGAGCAAGATTTTCACCCTCGGCCGGGCGAGCGCGCATGAAGCCGGCGCGGCGGTCGTCGACGCGAACGCCCTGCGAATCCTCGACCAGGAGATCCGCGACGCGGACAAGGCGCAAGGGAAAGCGCGCGACGACCTGGCCGGGCTGGTCGCCCGCCGTCGCATCCTCGAAACCGAGGTCGAGAGCTTCCGCGCGCAGGCCGCGAAATACGAGGCCTCGGCGCGGATCGCGGTCGAGAAGGGCAATATGGACCTTGCACGGCAGGTCGCGCAGCGGATCGCCGATCTCGAACAGGACATCGCGCTGAAGAGCCCGCAGGTCGAGGACATGCGCGCCGCCGAGGAGCAGATCCACACCGCGGTCGCGCAGACCGACCGCAAGATCGAACAGCTCCGCCGCGAGGTCGAGGTCGTCAAGGTCAACGAGTCGGTGCAGAAGGCGCAGGCGACGGTCGCATCGGGCAGCATCGGCGCGGGCAACAAGCTGGGCTCCGCGGCGGACAGCCTTGCGCGGATCCGCGAGCGGCAGGCGATCCGCGGCGAGCGGATCAAGGCGGCCGGCGAGCTCGAGGACCGGCGCACCGGTGCGGATCTCGACGAGAAGCTGCGCCAGGCGGGGATCCTGCCGGGTCAGTCGTCCGCGGACGACGTGCTCGCCCGGCTGACCGCGCCCAAGACCGACCAGCTCGGGCAGACGCTGCGGATCGAGCAGCGCGACGACAGCAAGACGCAGGACAACTGATGCGCCGGATCGCGGTCGACCCGCGCGGCGACTGGCGCGAACGGGCCGACGCGATCGGGTTCGTCTATCACGGCACGGCGGTGGGCGACGCAATCGAACCCTATTGGGACGAGAGCGCCGCCTATGCCTTCACGCTGGCGGAGATCGAGGAGGATCTCGAACCGGCCGCCGAACAGATGCATGCGATGTGCCTCGAACTGGTCGACGAGGTGGTGCGCGACCAGCAGCTGATGGAGCGGCTCGCCATCCCGCGCGAGCAGTGGAATTATGTCGCGGAGACGTGGCGGACGCGCCAGCCGTCGCTCTATGGCCGGTTCGACTTCGCCTATGACGGGACGGGGCCGGCCAAGCTCTACGAATATAACGCGGACACGCCGACGTCGGTGTTCGAATGCGCGACCTTCCAGTGGATGTGGCTCGAGGATCTGCTCGCGAGCGGGGCGATGCCGGCGGGGACCGACCAGTTCAACAGCCTGTTCGACAAGCTGCGCGAACGCTTCCGCGCGCTGTTCCCGAGCGGTGGCTTCGTCCATTTCGCAGCCGACGCGACCGCGATCGAGGACCGCCAGACGGTGCGGTTCTTCGAGGATCTGGCGAGCCAGGTCGGGATCGAGCCCAAGTTCGTCGAGATGAAGGATATCGGCCTCGCCGCCGATGGCCGGTTCGTCGATCCCGAGGGCTTCGAGGTGCAGGCGGCGTTCAAGCTCTATCCGTGGGAGTTCATGCTGCGCGAACCCTATGCGCCGAACCTGTCGCGTGCGGACGTGCGCTGGATCGAGCCGGCGTGGAAATCGATCCTGTCGAACAAGGGCATCCTGCCGCTGTTGTGGGAGCGGCATCCCGGGCACCCGAACCTGCTGCCCGCGTTCTTCGACGGCGATCCGGCGTCGAAGATCCTGGGGCCGCGCCATGTCCGCAAGCCGCTATTCTCGCGCGAAGGGGCCAATGTCGAGATCGTCGGCGGGGAGGGCGGCACGCCCGCCATTCTCGACCAGGGCTATGGTGCCGAAGGGGCGATTCTCCAGGCCTATGCGCCGCCGCCGGTGTTCGACGGGCGGCATCCGGTGATCGGGGCGTGGATCGTCGGCAACGAAGCCGCGGGGATCGGCGTTCGGGAGGATGAGACGGTGGTGACGCGCAACATGGCGCGCTTCGTCCCGCATATCATCGAGGCGAATGATGACTGACGTACGCGAGCTGCCCCCGTTGCCGCCGATCGAGCGGCTGGTCGAACTGATGTTCGATGCCGCGCGGATGGGGCGCGACGAGATGATCCCGGCGCTCCTGCAGGCCGGGGTCGATATCGAGGTGACCGATGCGCGGGGGTACACCCCGCTCGTGCTGGCGAGCTACAATGCGCAGGAATCGACGACGCGGCTGCTGCTCGACGCGGGCGCACGGGTCGATGGCGATCCGGCGAGCACCGCCAATACCGCGCTGATGGGGGTGTGCTTCAAGGGCTATACCTCGATCGCGCGGATGCTGATCGCGGCGGGGGCGGACGTGAACCGGCGCAACGGCGTCGGGCAGACCGCGCTGATGATGGCGGCGTTGTTCAATCAGGGGGCGATCATCGACCTGCTGATCGAGCAGGGTGCGGATCCGGCGGTTGTCGATGCGGCGGGGAACAGTGTGGCGTCGCTGGCGATGTCGCAGGGGAATGCGGCGCTGGCGGCGCGGTTTGCTGAGGGTTCGCACGGGTTGGGATCCGCGGCCTAAACCTCGTCATCCTGACGAAAGTCAGGATCCAGAGTCATGAAGGTGCCGCCCGTTACTCTGGATCCTGACTTTCGTCAGGATGACGGGAAGGGGGTTGGTCCGGACTTTCCTTAGGGTGACGGGTGGGTGTGGCCGTCGTCATCCGCGTGCGTCTGCGGGAGGACCGCGCCGACATGCGTCTGGCCGCGGGCTTCGGCGAGGCGCATCTGGCGTTCGCGTTCGGCATAGCCGGCGCGCTGGGTCGCGTCGCGGGCGTCGTGGCAGGCGGGGCAGCTGATCCCCTCGACATAAAGCGGCGAGGCGCGGTCGGCGGGGCTGACGGGCATGCGGCAGGCGTGGCAGAGACCGTGCGTGCCGGGCGCGAGGCCGTGACCAACTGCGACGCGCTGATCGAAGACGAAGCATTCGCCTTCCCACAGGCTCTCCGCCTCGGGCACGGTTTCGAGATATTTGAGGATGCCGCCCTTCAGGTGATAGACCTCGTCCAACCCTTCCGCTTTCAGGAACGCGGTCGACTTCTCGCAGCGGATCCCGCCGGTGCAGAACATCGCGATCTTCGGCGGCGGGCCGTCGCCGACGAGTTGGTCGCGGTGCTCGCGGAACCAGGCGGGGAAGTCGCGGAAGCTGCGCGTCTTCGGGTCGATCGCGCCTGCAAAGCTGCCGACCGCGACCTCATAATCGTTGCGCGTGTCGATCACGATCGTGTCCGGATCGGCGATCAGCGCGTTCCAGTCGCCGGGCTCGACATAGCGGCCGACATCGCCGAGCGGGTCGATATCGGGTTCGCCCATCGTCACGATCTCGCGCTTCAGCCGGACCTTCATGCGGTGGAAGGGCATCGTTTCGGCGCGCGAATCCTTGACGTCGAGCGCGGCACAGCCGGGCAGTGCGCGGATATGTGCGAGGACGGTGTCGATCGCCGCGTCGCTCCCCGCGATCGTGCCGTTGATCCCCTCGGCTGCGAGCAGCAGCGTGCCCTTCACGCCTTGCGCACAGCACAGTGCGGCGAGCGGCGGCTTGATCGCGGCGATGTCGGCAAAGGGCGTGAAGCGATAGAGCGCGGCGACGCGGACCGGTCCCAGAGACTCGGGATGGCTCGCCATAGGCTCGGCGGCGGGTGAGGGGTCGGCAGGCATGGGCAGGACGGTCCGGATCGAAGATGGCGCCGCCGCTGTTACGCCAAGTCGGAGTAGGTGGCGAGCAGGGTTTCGGTCCTGGCGAGGCCCGTGGCGGTGAGCTGGATCACGCCCGCGCTGCAGTCGGGGCGTTCGACCAGGCCCTTTTCGGCGAGCGCGCCGATCCAGCGGTGCGTGCGCGGCAGATCGAGCAGCGACAGCGCGCCGAGCGTCGCCGCATCGATCACCCGACCCTCGGCCTCGGCGAGATAGATCTGCACCAGCACGAGCCAGGCATGGTCGCCGAACAGGTCGTCGCCCAGCTGTTCGCGTCGTCGGTGCAGGCTCCGGTCGACCTTCAGCGCGACCTGCCAGAGCCGTTCGGGCATGACGACGTCGGGCACCGCGGTGAGCGCCTTGGCTTGCGGAAGGTAGAGCGTGCCGACGAGCCGGCCGGCCTCGAGCCCGCGGTCGAGCCGCGAGACATGGACGTCGACCCACACCGCGGCACCGCCGGGCTGGAGATAGCGCTTGCGGATGCAGACCGGGCCCGCGCCGGGGGCTAGCATGGTGACCCGGTCGATGTTGCGGACGCGGTCGTCCGGGTGGGTGACGTCGGCATAGGAGCGCCCGACGAGTTCGCTAAGCGGCCGTTGCAGCAGGTCCTCGACGGTCTGGTCCATCGTCAGTAGCAGACCGTTCGGGTCCGACAGGGAATGGCCGACGAGCATCGAGGCGGGAGTCCTTTGTAATCCCCCGTTCAGATAGGGCGCGATCACCCTTATATCAAATGTTTACGCCGTGATCGCTCAGCTGGTGACGAAGGTCAGCCCGGCATGCGCGATCAGCCGGTCGCGCAGTTTGGCGCCCATCAGCGCGCCCGGCGTCCAGATGCCGCCATCGCCCGCGACATCGCGCACGAGGCAGATCGCCGCCTCGGCGATCATCTTGCTGGTCGATCCATAGCCCGGGTCGCGGTCGCCCGTCACGACCGTGTCGATGCGGCTGCCATCGGGCATGATCCCTGCGAACAGCAGGTCGTAATGGCCTTCATCGCGTTCGGCCTTGGAGGGGCCTTCGCCGGGCTTCGGTCCCTTGTCGCCCGCGAAGGGATTGAACTTCGCGATCGCCTCCGCCGCGGCCTTGCCCATGTCGCCGAGCCCCGCGACCATCATCTCGTCATAGACGAAGTCCGCGCCATACGCCTCGCCGAGCAGGAAATTCGTGCGGTGGACGTTCTTGGTGTTGATCGGCGCCATCACGAACGGCGCGACCCAGGTCTGGAGCGTCGAGTCATATTCGGGGATCAGCCCGCTCGGCTGGTGCGGCCCGGTAAAGCCCGGGGTAAGCGCGAAGGGGCTGGTCAGCAGCTTGACGATACCGGGATCGCGCGCGGCGGCGGCGAGCGTCGCCTTGAGGCTGGCCGCGGTGCCGCCGGAGAAGGTGCCCTTCATCGTCCGGACGCGGCCCTTCACGCGCGGCGCAGGACTGCCGTAGCGCGCCCTTGCCGCCTCCTGGAGCGTGAGGACGCCGAGATCGAACGGGATGCTGTCGAAGCCGCAGGAGAAGACGATCCGGGCGCCGGTGCGCGTGGCCTCTCCCTCGTGCGCGTCGATCATGTGGCGCATCCAGGCGGGCTCGCCGCACAGATCGACATAGGCGGTGCCCGATGCGGCGCAGGCGGCGACGAGGTCGGAGCCGTAGAGCTGGTACGGCCCGACGGTCGAGATCACGACGGTGGCACGCTCGACCATTGCGCGCAGGCTTGTCGGATCGGCCGAGTCGGCGGTGACGAGCGGCGTGTCGGCGGGCGCGCCGATCAGGTCGCGAACCTCCTCGAGCTTCGTGCGCGACCGCCCGGCCATCGCCCAGGTCAGGCCGGTCGGATAGGCCTGGACCAGATATTCGGCGACCAGCCGGCCGGTGAAGCCGGTCGCGCCATAGATGACGATGTCGAAGTCGCGCATGTCCATCTCCCGTTTTGCCGCAAGTCTGCCCCGACCGGCGGCGCCTCGCAAGCGAAACGCCGCGTCTCGTCAAGGCGGGACGGATCTGTCAGGATCGCGCAATGGCCTCTGACCCGAGCATCGTCGCGTTCATCGTCGAGCAGATGGCCGCCGCGGGCGAGGTCGCCGCGCGGCCGATGTTCGGCGAATATGGCGTCTATTGCGACGGGCGGATGGTCGCGCTGATCTGCGATGACCGGCTGTTCCTCAAGCCGACCCCGGGCGGGCGCGCGTTCGCGGGCAGCGACGGCGCGGCGATCGAGGAAGCAGCGCCCTATCCGGGGGCGAAACCCTGTCTGGTGATCGACGCGGATCGCTGGGACGATGCCGACTGGATGGCCGAGATGGTCCGGATCTCGGCCGCCGAACTGCCGCTGCCCAAGCCAAAGCGCGCGAAACCGCCGAAGGGCTAGGCCGCGTCGTTGAACTGCAGGCTGGCCAGCCGCGCATAGAGGCCGCTGTTGGTCATCAGCGCCCCGTGCGAGCCCTCCTCGACGATCTGGCCGTCGTTCATCACGATGATGCGTTCGGCGGCGCGGACCGTCGCGAGGCGGTGCGCGATGACGAGCGTGGTGCGGTTCGCCATGAGCCGTTCGAGCGCCTCCTGAACGAGCCGTTCGCTCTCCGCGTCGAGCGCGCTGGTCGCCTCGTCGAGCAGCAGGATCGGCGCGTCGCGGAGCAGCGCGCGCGCGATCGTCACGCGCTGACGCTGGCCGCCCGACAGCCGCGCGCCGCCTTCGCCGAGGAAGGTGTCGAGGCCCTCGGGCAGCTTGCGGAGGAATTCGGCGGCGTTGGCGGCCTCGGCGGCGGCCCAGAGCTGGTCGTCGCTCGCGGTCCAGTCGCCATAGCGGAGATTGTCGCGCGCCGAGGCGCCGAAAATCACCGTTTCCTGCGGCACCATCGCGATCCGCGCGCGGACCGCGGCGGGATCGGCGTCGCGCAGGTCGACGCCGTCGAGCGTCACGCGGCCCGCATCGGGATCGTAGAAGCGCTGGACGAGCTGGAACAAGGTGGTCTTGCCCGCGCCCGAGGGACCGACGACCGCGATCGTCTCGCCCGGCCTGATGTCGAGCGAGAAGCCGTTGAGCGCGGCGACGTCGCGGCGGGTGGGGTAATGGAATTGGACGCCCTCGAAGGCGAGCGCACCACGCGACGGCTGCGGCAGCGCGACGGGCGTGGCGGGCGGCGCGATCTCGGGGCGTTCGCGGAGCAGTTCGGAGAGCCGTCCGGCAGCACCCGCGCCGCGCAGCAGATCGCCATAGACCTCGGTCAGCGCCCCGAACGCGCCCGCGACGATCCCGCCGGTGAGGACGAAGGCGGCGATCGCGCCGCCGCTGATCCGTCCGGCGGCGACATCGACCGCGCCTTCCCACAGCACCAGCGTGATCGAGCCGAACAGCAGGCCGATGACGATCGCGGTCATGATCGCGCGCAACAGGATTCGCGCACGCGCCGCGGCGAAGGTCGCGCGCACCGCGTCACCAAAGCGGGTCGCCTCGCGGTCTTCCTGCCCGAACGCCTGCACGACCTTCATCGCGCCGAGCGTCTCGGTGGCGATCGACCCGACATCGGCGACGCGGTCCTGCGAAGTGCGCGAGTAATTGCGGACGCGCTTGCCGAGCAGCGCGATCGGCAGGACGATCAGGGGGATGCCGATCATCAGCAGCCCGGCGAGCTTGGGCGAGATCGCGAACAGGTAGATCAGCCCGCCGACCCCGGTGAAGGTGTTGCGCAGCGCGATCGAGACGGTGCTGCCGACGACCTGGTCGATCAGCGCAGTGTCCGAGGTCAGCCGCGAGGCGATCTCCGACGGGCGATTCTCCTCGAAGAATCGCGGCGTCAAGGTGAGCAGGTGACGCTGGACCGTGGTGCGGATGTCCGCGACGACCCGTTCGCCGAGCCACGACACATAATAGAAGCGCACCGCGGTCGCGACCGCGAGCACGACGACGATCATGAGCAGGTAATGGAACGAGGTCCCGACCGATCCGCTCGCGCCCGGGCCGAAGCCGCGGTCGATCACGCGCTTGAAGCCATAGGGTATGCCGATCGTCGCGGCCGAGGTGGTTACCAGCGCGAGTCCCGCAAAGGTGATCTGGCGCGGGTAGTTCGCGGCATGTCGCCACACCATTGCAAGGTCGCCGATCCGGCGGGGCGTCTTTTCGTCGAGTATCGGCTTGGCCATGGCGGATCGCCTAGCAGCGGCGGGGGTCACGCTCAACGGCAACCGCATGCCGGCCGGGACGTTGGACGAGCAGGACGCGCACGGGATTGGGACACGCGCGCGCCCGTGTCCCGGCAATGCTCTGTTGCGCGGCAGCATAATTGCGTTACGGAAATGTTAACCCCTTTTGGGGTAGAGGATACCGAATGCTCTACGATGCCTATGAATTTCAGCGGTCGATGATGGCAGGCGCCAGCAGAATGGCCAGTTTCGGGGCGGGAATGCTGAACAATCCAGCAAACCCATTCGCCTATTTGGGCGGCGGCGCGGTCGTCGGATCGGCGCTGGAGGTGTTCGCGCACGTCAATGCGACTCGCGGAAAGCCGGCGTTCGGCCTCGACCACACGATCATCGACGGACGTGAATTCGCGGTCCGCGAGGAGATCGTGCTGCGCAAGGATTTCGGCCAGCTCAAGCGGTTCGTGCGGGAGGGCGTCGAGGGCGGACCCAAGCTGCTGATCGTCGCGCCCATGTCGGGGCATTATGCGACTCTGCTGCGCGGCACGGTCGAGCGGATGCTGCCGTTCGCCGATGTGTACATCACCGACTGGCGCGACGCGCGCAGCGTGCCGCTGTCCGCCGGGCGGTTCGATCTCGACGATTATATCGATTACGTGATCGCGTTCCTCGAGGCGATCGGTGCGAACGAGGGGCAGGGCGGCACGCATATGCTGGCAGTCTGCCAGCCTTCGGTGCCCTGCTATGCCGCGGCGGCGCTGATGAGCGCGGACGGCAACCCGTGCCGGCCGAAGACGCTGACGCTGATGGGCGGGCCGGTCGACACGCGCGAGGCGCCGACCGCGGTCAACACGCTGGCGACCGAGCGTCCGCATACGTGGTTCGAACAGAATGTCATCGCGACGGTGCCGGCGAATTATCCGGGCGCGGGGCGCAAGGTCTATCCGGGCTTCCTGCAGCTTGCCGGCTTCATGTCGATGAACCTCGGCAACCACATGGTCTCGCATTGGGAGATGTATAAGCATCTCGTCCAGGGCGACGGCGAGAGCGCGATGGCGAGCAAGGGATTCTACGAGGAATATCGCTCGGTCTGCGACATGACCGCCGAATTCTATCTGCAGACGATCGACGTGGTGTTCCAGACCCACGCGCTGCCTCGCGGCCTGCTGACGCACCGCGGAAGGCCGGTTGATCCGGCGGCTATCACCGATATCGGCCTGTTGGCGATCGAGGGCGAGCGCGACGATATTTCGGGGCTGGGGCAGACCAAGGCGGCGCTGTCGCTGGCGACCGCTCTGCCCGAGGAAAAGAAGCGCTATCTGATCGCCGAGGGGGCCGGCCATTACGGGATCTTCAACGGATCGCGCTGGCGCAACACGATCGCGCCGGTGGTCGAGGAGTTCATCACCGCGAACGGATAAGAATCCGGTACTAACAAGGTCAATCGCGACCGCCGGTCCTGAAACCGGCGGTCACGATCGGTATCTGGGTCAGCCGACCGAGTCGACGACTGCGTGGCTGCTCGACTCGCTCGACGTGATCGTGCCGCCGAACAGCATCTTGACGCGTCCGGTCAGCGAGATGTCGGTTTCCCAGAGCTCCGCGCTGTTGATGTCGAAGCGCAGCAGCGTGAGGTTGGGGTCTTCCTTGCCGCCCGGAAACCAGGCCTCGACCTGGTTGTTCCACAGCTTGTCGATCTGCGTACGATCGTTCATCTGCGAGACCGTGCCGGCCATGCATGCGAAGAAATCATGCCCCTTGCCGACGAACTGCGCCATCGCCGCGCCGCCCTTGGCGATGCGGTTGTCGCGACCAGCGAAGAAGAACAGCACGTTGGGCTGATCGTCATCAAGCTGCGCGGTCATCGGCTCGGAATGCTGGCCATCGTCGAGGCCGATCATCACGAACGGGCTGGACTTCAACTTGTCGAGGAAGGTGTTCGCGACTTCCTGCGGGGTATCCTTGTCGGCCATCGTCGTTCTCCTATTGGCTTGGATTGCCACAGAGAACGGGCGGGGCGGAGGATGGTTGCCACCGCCGCCCCGCGAGCATCACAGGACTTCGAACAGGCCCGCCGCGCCCATGCCGCCGCCGACGCACATCGTCACGACGACATGCTTTGCGCCGCGACGCTTGCCCTCGATCAGCGCATGGCCGGTCGCGCGCGCGCCGGTCATGCCGTAGGGATGGCCGATCGAGATCGCGCCGCCGCTGACGTTGAGCAGCTCGTCGGGAATGCCGAGCGTGTCGCGGCAATAGAGGACCTGGACCGCGAACGCCTCGTTCAGCTCCCACAGGCCGATATCGTCCATCTTGAGACCGAAGCGCTTGAGCAGCTTGGGAATCGCGACGACCGGGCCGATCCCCATCTCGTCGGGTTCGGTGCCGCCGACCGCCATGCCGATATAGCGGCCGAGCGGCTGGAGCCCGCGCTGCGACGCGATCTTTTCCTCCATCAGGACCGAGGCGGACGACCCGTCGGACAGCTGGCTGGCGTTGCCCGCGGTGATCGTCATGTCGGGGCCCATCACGGGTTTCAACGACTGGAGACCCTCGAGCGTCGTGTCGGCGCGGTTGCCCTCGTCGCGGGCGATCGTCACCTCCTTGTAGGTGACGTCCTTGGTCTCCTTGTTGACGATCGCCATGTTCGCGGTGACGGGGACGATCTCGGCGTCGTAATAGCCCGCGGCCTGCGCGGCGGCGGTGCGCTGCTGCGACTGGAGTGCATAGGCGTCCATCGCGTCGCGCGTGATGCCGTAGCGCTTGGCGACGACCTCGGCGGTCTGGAGCATCGGCATATAGACGTCGCGGTGCATCGCGAGCAGTTCGGGATCGGGTGCGACGCGCATCTGCGGCGTCTGGACGAGACTGATGCTCTCGACCCCGCCACCGATGGTGATGTCCATCTGGTCGGTGATGATCTGCTTGGCGGCGGTGGCGATCGCCATCAGCCCGCTGGCGCACTGACGGTCGAGCGACATGCCGCTGACCGTCGTCGGCAGCCCGGCGCGGAGCAGCGAGGTGCGCGCGATGTTGCCCGCCTGATGCCCCTGCTGCAGCGCGCAGCCGAAGACGACGTCGTCGACTTCGCCCCCGTCGATCCCGGCGCGTTCGACCGCGGCCTTGATCGAATGCGAGGCGAGCGTCGGCGCGGGGGTGTTGTTGAACGCACCGCGATAGGCGCGGCCGATCGGGGTGCGGGCGGTGGAGACGATGACGGCTGAACGCATGATGCTATCCTTTTTTCTGAAGTCCCCTCCCGCAAGCGCGAGGGGAGCGGTATCAAACGAAAACCTGGCTGATCCATTCGGCGATCAGGGCGGGCTTGTCCTGGCCCTCGATCTCGACCGCGAAGCTGTTGGTCTGCTGCCACTGGCCGGGGCGCTTCTCGTCGAACGACAGCAGCTTGAAGCGGCCGCGGAGCTTCGATCCCGACCGGACGGGCGTGAGGAAGCGGACCGAATTGCCGCCGTAATTGACGCCCATCTTCGCGCCCTCGATGGTCGGCGCGTCGGGGATCTTCGACGACAGGAGCGGCATCAGCGAGAGCGTGAGGAAGCCGTGCGCGATCGTCCCGCCGAACGGGGTCTGCGCCGCGCGGGCGGGATCGACATGGATGAACTGATGGTCGCCGGTGGCGTCGGCGAACTTGTCGATCATGCCTTGCGTGACCTCGACCCAGTCGGACAGCGTCTCGGTGCCGACGCGGTTCTGCATCTCGGCAGTGGTGATCGTCGCCACGGCATTCCCCTCCTAGCCTGTTTGGCGCTAAGCGCAGCGACGTCTCTAGGCGTACAGGCTGGCCGACCGCAAGCCTCACCCAACCGGAAGCTGGAAAATGTCGACTGCCGTAACGTCCAATGCCCGTAACACCATGGCAAAGCTGTACCGCGCAAGCGAACCCGATGTTCTAAAACCGTTGCTGGAGCGTGCCGCGCTCGATTCGGATTCGCGCGAGCGGGTGATGGGGCATGCGCTCGGCCTGCTCGCCGATCTGCGCGCGGCGCAGAGCAAGGGCTGGGTGAACCAGTTCCTCCAGGAATATCGGCTGAATTCGTCGGAAGGGGTCGCGTTGCTCTCGCTGGCTGAGGCGTTTTTGCGCGTGCCCGATCCCGAGACCGCAGACCTGCTGATCGCGGACAAGCTGGGCGATGCCGACTGGCGTGCGCATGCGGGCAAGTCGAATTCGAAGCTCGTCAATTCGGCGACCTGGGGGCTGGTGGTCGGCCGCGTGCTGGTCGGCGAGGGCGCGACCGGGCCGCTGCGCCGGCTGATCAGCCGGGCGGGCGAGCCGTTCGTGCGCCAGGCGGTCGGTGCCGCGATGAAGATGATGGGCGAGATCTTCGTGATGGGCCGGACCATCGACGAGGCGATGAAGCGGATGCGGCGGCCCGAGAACAAGGGCTTCACCGCGAGCTTCGACATGCTGGGCGAAGCGGCGCGGACGCATGCCGATGCGCAGCGCTATTTCCAGGCCTATGTCGGTGCGGTCGATGCGGTCGGGCGCGATCCGGCGGCGGGGCATTCGATCTCGGTCAAGCTGTCGGCGCTCCACCCGCGCTACGAGGTTGCGCGGTGGAGCGAGTGCGTGCCCGCGCTGACCGAGATGCTCGAGGCGCTGGCGGTGCAGGCGGCGTCGAAGGGCATCGCGCTGACCGTCGATGCGGAGGAATCCGAGCGGCTCGAGATGAGTCTCGACATCATCGGCACGGTCGCCGGGCTGCCGTCGCTGAAGGGCTGGGACGGGTTCGGCATGGCGGTGCAGGCGTATGGTAAGCGCGCGCGGCCGGTGATCGCATGGGCGAACGGGCTCGACCGGGTGATGAACGTGCGGCTGGTCAAGGGCGCCTATTGGGACAGCGAGATCAAGCGGACGCAGGTCGAGGGGCTGGCGGACTATCCGCTGTTCACGCGCAAGGCGGCGACCGACGTCTCGTATCTGGCGGTCGCCAAGGACATGCTGGCGGCGGAGAATATCCGGCCGGCCTTTGCGAGCCACAATGCGCTGACGGTCGCGACGATCATGGAATGGGCGGGCAACAGCCGCGATTTCGAGTTCCAGCGGCTGCACGGCATGGGCGACGGGCTGTACGAGCGGCTGGTGCAGGAGAATGGCTATCACTGCCGCGTCTATGCGCCGGTCGGCGGGCACCGCGACCTGCTAGCGTATCTCGTCCGGCGTCTGTTGGAGAATGGGGCGAATTCGAGCTTCGTGCATCAGCTGGCGGACGAGCGACTGACCGAGGGGGAGATCCTCGCGGATCCGGTGGCGAAGATCGCGGCGGTCGGGGGCAAGCGGCATCCGAGCATTCCGTTGCCGGTCGACCTGTTCGGGGCGGGCGGGCACCGGAATTCGGCGGGGCTCGACCTGAGTGACGTGGATACGCTGGCGGCGACCGTGAAGGTGGTGAATGCGCCGATCGCTTCGTCAGGGCACCACCCCGGCGAAGGCCGGGGCCCAGTTGGGGGCGGTGGTGTGACGGAGGACGGCGCGTCGTCACGGCAGCTTTCCCAACTGGACCCCGGCCTTCGCCGGGGGGGAGCAGAAGGGTTGGGTGGGGATCAGGTTACGGCCGCCATCACCCGCGCGCATGCGGCGTTCCCGGGCTGGTCGCGGTCGCCGGTCGAAGAGCGCGCGGCGTGTCTCGATCGGCTGGCCGACCTGCTCGAAAAGCATCGCGACGAGCTGATGGCGATCTGTGTGCAGGAGGCGTTCAAGACGATCCCCGACGCGATCGGCGAGGTGCGCGAGGCGGTGGATTTCTGCCGCTATTATGCGCAGCAGGCGCGCGCCAAGCTGCAGCCGATCGAGCTGCCGGGGCCGACGGGCGAGCGCAACATGCTGCATATCGAGGGGCGCGGGGTCTGGGCGACGATCGCGCCGTGGAACTTCCCGCTGGCGATCTTCCTGGGGCAGACGGTGGCGGCGCTCGTCACAGGCAATGCGGTGGTGGCCAAGCCCGCGCCGCAGACGCCGCGGATCGCCGCGCGGGCAGTCGAGCTTGCGCACGAAGCCGGCGTGCCGGCCGACGTGCTGGTCCTGGTCACGGGTGGGCCCGAGGTCGGCGCGGCGCTGACCGCGGACGCGCGCATTCAGGGCGTCGCGTTCACCGGCTCGACCGCGACCGCGCGCAAGATCGCCCGCGCGCTGCTCGAGGACGACAGCCGGCCGATCGTGCCGCTGATCGCGGAGACCGGCGGGATCAACGCGATGATCGTCGACTCGACCGCGCTGCCCGAACAGGTGGTGGCGGACGTGATCGCTTCGTCCTTCCGTTCGGCGGGGCAGCGTTGCTCGGCGCTGCGGCTGTTGCTGGTGCAGGAGGATATCGCCGACGGCGTGATCGAGATGCTGTCGGGGGCGATGGACACGCTGAGGATCGGCCGTGCGGGCGATCCGGCGACCGATGTCGGTCCGGTGATCGACCAGGCCGCCTATGACCGGCTGATGGCGTATCGCGCGCGGGTGGCGGCGAAGACCGTCAAGACGCTCGACGTGCCCGCCGACGGCCTGTTCGTGCCGCCGACTTTGTTGCGGATCGGCGCGATCGAGGATCTGAACGAGGAGTGGTTCGGGCCGATCCTCCATGTCGCGACTTGGGAGGCGGGCAAGCTGAGCGAGACGATCGCGCGGGTCAACGCCAAGGGGTACGGCCTGACGATGGGGCTGCACAGCCGGATCGCGCGCGCGGCCGAGGTGATCGAGGCAGAGGCGGCGGTCGGGAACCTGTACATCAACCGGTCGATGATCGGTGCGGTGGTCGGGTCACAGCCGTTCGGCGGCGAGGGGCTGTCGGGGACGGGGCCGAAGGCAGGCGGGCCGCGCTATCTCTACCGCTTCTGTGCGGAGCGCGCGGTGTCGGTGGATACGACGTCGGCGGGCGGGAATGCGACGTTGCTGTCGCTGGATGAGGGTGGGATCTGAGGGGGGTTTTTCGCCTATTTTCCTTCGCCTCGTCATCCCCGCGTAGGCGGGGATCCATAGTGGCTGGCGGTGGGGGGTATCGTGGTCCGTTGAGGATATGGATCCCCGCCTTCGCGGGGATGACGGAGGGGGGTGGGCTTTATCTTGTATGAGACCTGCCGCGCTTCCTGAATCCTCCCCGGCGGAGGCCGGGGCCCAGTTGGAGGACGTTATTGACGACGGGTGCGTTCCGTTACTGCGGCCTCACCAACTGGGCCCCGGCCTTCGCCGGGGAGGTGTAATGGGTTGGTGTGGCGAGTTCCGTCACTTCCGGGGCGGCGTCAGGTGGATGGTGTATTCGCGCGCAACTGTTGCACCTCCGGGAATGGCATCACCATCGACCCGTCCGGGGCGGCGGTGAGGTTGACCTGGGTGGGGAAGGCGATCTCGATCTTCTCGTCGTTGAACCGCTGGAGGATGGCGATGCCGACGGCGGTGCGGCCGTTGTAGAAGCTGGCATAGTCGGGGCCGTCGCTGTCGAACTGGACCTCGAAATCGAGGCTCGATGCGCCGAAGCCGGTGAAGCCTGCACGCACGAAGATCTTGCCCTGCGCCTCGACCACGTCCTTCAGCATGTCGGGGATGCGCGCGCAGATTTCGGCGGGGGTGAAATAGGTAACGCCGATGATGAACTTCGCACGGCGATGGTTGCGCTGCGTGTTGTTGAGGATCTCCTTGTTGAGGAGGTTCTTGTTCGAGATCACGCGCTCCTCGCCGTCGATACCGCGGATGCGCGTCGATTTCAGGCCGATCGCCTCGACGCTGCCCGAGGCGGTGTCGTAGCTGATCGAGTCGCCGCGGCGGAACGGGCGGTCGAAGATGATCGCGAGCGCGGCGAACAGGTCGGCGAAGATGCCCTGCGCGGCCAGACCGATCGCGATGCCGCCGACGCCGAGGCCCGCGACGAGCCCGGTCACGTTGACGCCGAGATTGTCGAGCACGACGACCATCGCAACCGCGAACACGACGAAGGTGACGAGCAGGCGGATCAGCCCCATCGCCGACAGCAGCGCCTCACCCGAATAATGTTCGGACTGGGTGCGGTGCTCGATCGCGCCGAGGATGATCTCGCGCACCCAGACCGCGACCTGGAACACCGCGGCGACGGTGAAGAGGAAGTTGACCGTGGTCGCGACCTCGCCCGGTGCGGCGGAATAACCGTCGACGAGCTTGGCAGCGAGCATGACGATGAAGAAGTTGCTGGTCCGCGAGACCGCCTTGCCGACGACGATCCCCCAGCCGTTGAGCGCGCGCGGGCGTTCGCACAGCCGGCTGCCGAAGCGGCGTGCGGTGTGGAGCGCGAGGACGATCAGCGCGCCGGCGCCGAACGCGATCAGGATCTGCAGCCAATAGGCCTGGACCCAGGCGAGGCTGGCGGTGACGAAGCCCTGTGCCTGGCTGCCGACATCGCTCGCGTTGAAGATGGGGGCTTTGGCGACGCTGTTGGTATTGGACATCTGGATACTCGTCAGGCCGCGACGGCGATGGTCGCGGGCGTGCCGGCTTCGAGGAAGGCGATTAGGCCGCATTCCTCCCGGCTGAGATAGCGCTTGGCGCGCGGGAGGCGGAGCGCCTTGCGGAAGGTCGACTGGCCCTGTTTGACGAGGTCGATCAGGGCGGGGTGGACATAGCTTTTCCGCGCGATGGCATGGGTGTTGCCGAGCCGCGCGACGACCGGCTCGAGCATCGCCTTCAGGCTGAGATCGCGCTCGGCCGAGGCAAGCGCCTCGAACGCGGCGACGCTGGCTGCCCAGGTGCGGAAGTGCTTGGCGGTGAAATCGGTCCCGGTGACCGCCTGGATATAGGCGTTGACGTCGCTCGACGTGACGGGATGCGCGACGCCGTCATCGTCGAGCCAGGCGAAGAGATGCTGTTCGTCGAGGTCCTGGCATTTCTTCACGAAGCTGCTGAGCGAGCGATCGGTGATCCTGAGCGTGCGCATCTTGCCCGACTTGCCCTTATATTCGAGCCGGAGCGTGGCGCCCTTCACCGCGCCGTGGCGCTTGCGGAGCGTGGTCGCGCCGAAACTCTCGTTCGCGGCGGCATAGGCCTCGTTCCCGATACGGATATGCCCGCCGTCGAGCAGGCGGAGAACCGCGGCGACGGCGCGGTCGCGGCTGAGCGAGCGTTTGCGCAGATCGGCCTCGACCGCCTTGCGCAGCTTCGGGAGGGCGAGACCGAAATTGGCGCAGCGTTCGTATTTCGCGGCATCCTGCGCCTCGCGGAAGCCGGCGTGATAGCGATATTGCTTGCGACCCTTCTCGTCCCAGCCGACCGCCTGGATATGACCATTGGGCTTGGGGCAGAACCAGGCGTTGCTGTAGGCGGGGGGCAGGCCGACCGCGTTCAGCCGGTCGATCTCGTCGCGGTCGGTGATGCGGGTGCCCGATGCGTCCCAATAGCCCCAGCCGGCGCGCATCTTGCGGCGGGAAATGCCGGGTTTGCTGTCATCTGAATATACGAGTCTGCTGGGCAACGCGTCGTTCCTTCCGGTCGCCATTCGAAATGTTCGGGCGGGCGCATCGTTCCGGAACGACCCGCGCGGCGCGGGGTTGAGGGGGCACGGGATTTCACTGGAGACATGACATGGCCGATCTTTCCCAGGCACGCATTCTGATCCTCGCCACCGACGGTTTCGAGACCGTCGAGCTGTTCGAACCCAAGAAGGCGCTCGAGGCGGTGGGCGCGAAGGTGACGCTCGCGTCGATCAAGACCGACCCGATCCAGGGCATGAAGGGCGACATCAACAAGGCTGAGACGATTACCCCCGAGCTGACGCTCGACGAGGTCGATACCGACGATTACGACGCGCTGGTGCTGCCCGGCGGCGTCGCCAACCCGGACGCAATGCGCGTCCAGGAGCGCGCGATCGAGATCATCACCGAGTTCATGGAGGACGGCAAGATCGTCGCCGCGATCTGCCATGCGCCCTGGCTGCTCGCCGAGGCGGATGTGATCGACGGGCGTCGGCTGACGAGCTTTCCGTCGATCCGCACCGATCTGGAGAATGCCGGTGCGGACGTGGTCGACGAGGAGGTCGTGGTCGACGACAATCTGATCACCAGCCGCAAGCCTGACGACATCCCCGCGTTCAACAAGGCGATCATCGCCGCGCTCGAGGAAGAACTGGCGGACGAGCCGGTCGACTGACGGCCGGCGGTCAGAGGCGACGAGATACCCGGGGGTCAGCGTGTTTGCTGGCCCCTTTTTGGTGTTTGTCCAAGCGGTTGATCCAGGCCTGCGCGGGCCGCTCGACGCCGTGGTACAGGACGAGGGAGGCTAGCAGGATCGCGATGAGAAGCGCGCCGATCAGGAGCGGCGGGACCGCGACCGCGCTGGCGACGAACGCCATCTTGAACGCGGTCCAGAGCAATGAATGGCTGAGATAGGTCGAAAAGCTGATTTCGCCGAGCTGGTGGAGTGGCCAGGAGGCGAGCGGGTTGCCGGGGCGGTTTGAGGTCAGTGCGATGGCGAGCAGCAGTGCCGCGAGTGCGGCGGGTATCGCGACGATCTCGTTGACGAGGCCGGTTGCGAAGCTCGCAAAGCCCAGGCTGCTGACGCACAGCGCCGCGACGAGTGCACGCCGTGGCTGCTCGCGGTGGCGGAGCCACAGGGCTGCGACCGCGGTGCCTGCTGCGAACTCGGTGACGCAGCGCAGGACGCCGAACCAGGGGATCGCCTGGCCGAGCGTCGCCATGCCGTTCGATCGCATCACGTAAGCGAGCAGGCCCAGCGCGACGGCGATCGCCGCGATCAGGCCGGGTGTCGGGACGCGGCGCCAGTCGATGACGAGCGGGAGCAGCGGGAAGGCGAGATAGGCGAACATCTCGCTCGAGATCGACCAGGCGGGATCGTTCCAGTCTAGCGCGGTGATGCCGAACCAGTCGCGCGTCATCGGCCAGTTCTGGAGCAGGAGGATATGCACCGGCAAGCGGTCGAGCGGGAAGCGCGGGTCGGGCGGTCGTCCGGTCAGCGCGAGCGCAGCGACGATGAGCAGCGCGAAACCGAGCATGACGAGGTGGAGCGGCCAGATCCGCGCGACCCGGCGGCGCAGGAAGCCGGGGATGGCGCGCCAGCGCTGCACGGTGATCCGGTCGGCATAGCTCAGCCAGATCACGAAGCCCGAGAGCAGGAAGAAGAAATCGACCGCGAGATAGCCCTTGGCGAGAACGCGCTCCACGCCGTCGGACACGCCGAGCGCGGCGCGGAGATGGAACAGCACGACGAACCAGGCGGCGACGCCGCGCGCGCCGGTCAGCGCCCTCAGTTCGCTCATGCCGGCAGGGGGCGGGAGGCTGGACGACGCATCGGCCGGAAGCTCGCCTCGCGGCGCTTGCGCCCGAGATAGGTGTCGAGCCCGATCTGCGCGCCGATCAGCATGTAGATGAACGGCTGGAACGCGATCGCGATGAACGCCGCGCCGAGCAGATAGACGAGATGGCCGCTCTGCAATGCGGCGGCGAGCGGGCCGGCCCAGGCAAACTGTCCCTCCGGATCGCGGTAGCGGCAGCGCAATATCTCCATCCGGACGAGGCCGCCGAGATTGAGGACCAGCCACAGCGCTAGCCCCAAATAGCCCTGTTCGCCGAGCATCTCGAAATAGGCGCTGTGATAGGCGCGCGCCTTGTCTTCCTCGACACGGCCGGGTGTCGCGGCACCGGTCCCGGCGAGGTCGTAGCGGATGCGGTTGCCGCGATAGGCCTCGAACCCGCCGCCGAACGGATGCGATTTCGCATAGTCGATCGTCCACTGCCACACCGCGATCCGGGTCGAGGCGGATTCGTCGGCCTGGTAGGTCTTGATCGTGTTCATGCGGTCGGTGAAGGTCGAGGGCAGGAAGGGGATCGCGATCAGCCCGAGTGCGCCGAGCCCCGCCAGATACAGCGCCTTGCGCTTGACGACGCGGAGCGACAGGACCGCGAGCAACGCGATGCAGAGCAGACCGGTGCGCGTCGAGGTGCCGACCGGGATCAGCAGGCAGGCGAAGACGAGCGCGACGCAGAAGCCGCGGACGCGCCAGTCGGGTTTGAAGATCGTCCCGTAGCGCATGAACCAGATAATGATCGGGATGATCGCGACCGCGACCGCGCTGATCGTGCTGCCTTCGTAGAGCCCCGAATTATTGTCGACCATCAGGTTCAGCTGACCATAGCCGCCGCCGCCGCTGGCGATCGTCTTGATCCCGCCGACGATGATGATCGAGGCCGCCGACAGGATCATGAACAGCAGCAGCGCCTCGATCCGGAGCCGGGTGCGCAGCGTCAGCGGCAGGAAGGCGGCGAAGGCGAGCGCCTTCCAGACCCAGTCCCATTTGTCCTTCGCCTCGATCGGGAAGTCGGCGGCGAGCGTGGTCGCCCAGCAATAGAGCAGCAGCACGACGATCAGCAGCTGGCGCGGCGCGACCCGCGTGTCGCGCTTGTCGTCGGCGATCAGCCAGCCGCCGACCGCCAGCGCGACCGCGATCAGCGAGATGGGTACGGTGTTGAGCAGCAGATAGGTCAGCCGCTGCGGCGAGACGATGTCGATATAGACATAGGCGAGGACGAGCAGGAACGGACGCCGGAACCCGAGCGCGAAGATCGCAGCCAGAAAGGCGATGAAGGCGAGATCACGCACGCGGGCGGCGTCCGGTACCGCGTGCCGCCGGGCGGTTACCGGCAGGCGTGCCGTCACCCTCGCGATCGTTGCCGGCTTCCGGCTCGGAATCGAGATCGGGGCGGCGGAGCAGCAGGATCGCAGCGATCATCATAAGGCCGTGCGTCAGGCCCAGCGCGAAATTGTCGATCATCGGCCGGCCTTTCCGTGTCTGCGCGGTCCCGTTGCCGCCTGTGTCCGTCGCCGCGGCATAGGCCATGGCGGTTGACGCGCCGTTAAGCGCTGTCATGGCAACACGCTACTCACGATGCGCATTCTTCATATCCTCGACCACGGCCTGCCCCTGCAGAGCGGCTATACCTTTCGCACGCGGGCGATCCTCAAGGCGCAGGAGGCGCGCGGCTGGACGGTCGCGGCGGTGACTGGGCAGCGTCATGGTCCGGCCGCCGCCGCGGTGGAGTCGGTCGACGGGCTGACCTTCCACCGGACGCCGGCGACGCGCCGGTCGGGGCCGCTGGGCGAAATTGCCGGGATCCGCGCCTTTGCCCGGCGGATCGAGGCGGCGGTCGATGCCTTTCGCCCCGATATCCTGCACGCGCATTCGCCGGTGCTCGATGCGTTGGCGGGGCTGATCGTCGCGCGGCGGCGCAAACTGCCGCTGGTCTACGAGATCCGGGCGTTCTGGGAGGATGCCGCGGTCGGCAACGGCACCGGGACCGAGGGATCGCTCGCCTATCGGACGACGCGCGCGCTCGAGACCTGGGCGGTCGGCCGTGCGGACGGCGTCGCGGTGATCTGCGAAGGGCTGCGCGACGACCTGATCGCGCGGGGGGTCGACGGGGGCAAGATCATGGTGTCGCCCAACGGCGTCGATCTGACGCTGTTCGGGGCGGTGCCGCCGCGCGATGACGCGCTGGCGGCGACGCTGGGGCTCGACGGCAGGGACGTGGTCGGCTTCATCGGCAGCTTCTATGATTATGAGGGGCTGGACGACCTGATCGCGGCGATGCCCGCGCTGGTCGCCGCACGGCCGGACGCGCGGCTGTTGCTGGTCGGGGGCGGGCCGATGGCGGATGCGCTGGCGGCGCAGGCCGCGGCCTCGCCGGTCGCGGGGGCGATCCATTTCGTCGGCCGGGTGCCGCATGCGGAGGTCGAGCGCTATTACGGGCTGATCGACATCCTCGCCTATCCGCGCAAGCGGATGCGGCTGACCGATCTGGTGACGCCGCTCAAGCCGCTCGAGGCGATGGCGCAGGGGCGGATGGTGGCCGCGTCGGACGTGGGCGGACACCGCGAGTTGATTCGCGACGGGGATACGGGCACGCTGTTCCCACCCGACGATCCGCCAGCGATCGCGGCGGCACTGGCGGGGATGTTCGACGATCGCGCGGACTGGCCGTCGCGCCGTCAGCGCGCGCGGGCGTTCGTCGAGCGCGACCGTAACTGGTCGTCAAACATTTTGCGTTACGAACCGCTTTACCATCGGCTGATACAGGCCGAATGACGGACCATGGCATGACCGAATTCCATCGACAGTCCCCGATCCGCCACCTTCCCGTTGCCGCAGCACTGCTCGTCGCGGTCGCCGCGATCATTGGCTTCGTCGCGATGCCGGGGACGATGCTCGAGGAGCTGGTCTGGCGGACCGGCGTCGCCGCGCTGATCCCCGCCGCACAGCCGCCGCTGGGGATGACCGCGCGCGTCGTCCTCGCGCTCGCCACCGCGGTCATCGGCGCGGCGGTGACCTGGTCGGCGCTGTTCTTGCTGGTGGGGCCGGGGGGCTTGCTGGTCCGTCCGCCGCGTCGCCGCGACGACGGGGTGCCGGTCGTCCGCCGGGCCGATGCGCATCCCGACGCGCCGCCACGCCGGCCGATGACTGCCGCCGATCTCGGCACGCCGATGATGGAGGTGACCGCGGCGAACCCGGTCACGCTCGAGCGGTCGATCCCGGCGGACCTCGACCAGCCGCTCGCGGCGTTCGACCCGCATGCGATCCTGCCGGTGCCGATGGCGCCGATCCGGCCGGTCACGCCGCTGGTGCAGGCCGAGGCGGCGCCGGTCGCGCCAGCCACTTCGGTAGAAGACGAGGAGCGGGTCGAAGCATTAGCCGACGCATCCGTCGCGATCGACGAGCCGGTGGAGGCCGCGACGGTCCCGATCATGGTCAGCGAGCCGGTCGCGCCGCGGGTTTCGGTGGCTTGGTCGGCGCCATCATCGGCGCCACCGTCAGCCGGCGCCGTCAACGGCGCGGCGCGCCATGAGCCGCGTCTCGTCGATACGCCGGCGCCGGCTGCATCGCCGTCACCGCCTTCGATCGAGTCGCTGTTGCGGCGGCTGGAGCAGGGCGCGACCCGGCGGCGTCAGGCGACATCGGGCTGACATACCGCGACCGCGTGAAACCGCTGTCGATACGAAGAAACCTCTGATACCGATTGCTCGAAAACGACGGTCGGAGGGGTCATGGCGCAGGTCGCGGATCAATCGAAGTTCGAAGATGTGGCGGCGCCGGCGGGGCCGGACGGGCAGGCGGGGGCGAACCGCTATGGCTGGTATGTGCTGTCGATCCTGTTCCTGGTCTATGTGCTCAACTTCGTCGACCGGCAGATCATCTCGATCCTAGCCGAGGACATAAAGCGCGATCTGGGGCTGAAGGACCAGGATCTCGGGTTTCTCTACGGGACCGCGTTCGGGGTCTTCTATGCGCTGTTCGGGATTCCGCTCGGGCGGCTTGCGGACAATTGGCACCGCGTCCGGCTGATGACGATCGGCCTGACGCTCTGGTCGGTGATGACGGCGGTGTCCGGCCTGTCGCGGACCGGTGGGCATCTCGCGGCGGCGCGGATCGGCGTCGGTATCGGCGAGGCGACCGCCAGCCCGTCGGCCTATTCGCTGATATCCGATTATTTCCCCAAAAGGCTGCGCGCGACCGCGCTGTCGATCTATTCGGCTGGGCTGTACGTTGGTGGCGGCTGCTCGCTGTTCATCGGCGGGGCGATCGTACAGGGCTGGAACCGGGCCTATCCGGGGGGCGGGCCGTTCGGCCTCGTCGGGTGGCAGGCAGCGTTCATGGCGGTCGGTGTGCCGGGTCTGCTGCTCGCGATCTGGATCGCGACGCTGAGGGAACCGATCCGCGGGCATGTCGAGGGGCTTCCCGAACCGGCGCCGCACCCCGCACCGTTTCGGGCCTTTGCCGGCGAACTGCTGACGATCGTGCCGCCGCTGACGCTGATCGGTGCGGCGATGGGCGGGGTCGGGGCGTTCGTCGTCAACCTCGCCGGGCTGGTGATCGTCACGCTGGCGGTGGTCGGGCTGGTGGCAGCGGGCGAGCCCTGGCCGCAATGGGTGGCGATCGGGACCGGCGTCTATGCCGTATTCTCCTGGGCCTGTGCGCTGCGCCGTCGCGATCCGCCGACCTTCGCGCTGATCATCGGTACGCCGGCGTTCCTGTGCACGGTCGTCGCCTATGGCCTGAACGCGTTCCTGAGCTATGCGGCGAGCTTCTGGGCGGCACCCTATGCGCTGCGCGTGCTCGGCGCGACGCCGTCGAGCGCGGGGTTCCTGCTCGGCGGGCTGGGCGCGCTTGCGGGGTTTCTCGGGCTGACGATGGGTGGGGTCGTCTCCGACCGGTTGCGGCGGACCAACCCGGCGGGGCGGCTCTTGGTCGTGATCTTCGGCGCGGTGGTGCCGGTGCCGTTTTTGTGCCTCGCCTTCACCGCATCGGCGCCGCTGCCCTTCTATGCCGGGATCTTTCTCGCGCAGATTACCGCGAGCTGTGCGCTCGGTGCCGCGGCGGCGACGACGCAGGATCTGGTGCTGCCGCGGATGCGGGGAACGGCGACCGCGACCTTCTTCATCGGCACGACGCTGATCGGGCTAGCGCTAGGCCCGTATCTGGCGGGTCGCGTGTCGACGCTGAGCGGGAGCCTGTCGGTCGGGATGCTGTCGCTGCTGGTCAGCGTGCCGATCACGCTGGCCACGGCGGCGGCGGCGTACCGGCTGGTCCCGGCCGCCGAGGCGTCGCGCGAGGCGCGGGCCCGGGCGGCGGGGGAGGTCGCCTAGCCATGGCCCCTCGTTGAGGATGTCATGGCTAGGCTAAGTGGTTCAGTTCGGCTGGAACACGCCGCAGGCGATGCGGCCGCCGCTGTTGCCGGCGGGGTCGGTCATCAGATCGTCGGGACCGGCATGGACCACGAAGGCCGAACCATCGGCATCGAGCAGCCCGGCCATCGTCGCGCCCGGGATCGTGACGCCGACCGTGCCGCGGCCGTCGGTGCCGGTGATCAGGTTGGGCAGATCGCCCTCATGCGGCCCCTGCGGGTTCATCGACCCGTGCTTCATCGACGTCGGGTTCCAGTGGCCGCCCGCGGTCGTGAAGTCGGGCGCGTCGCAGCGGCCGGTCGTGTGGATGTGGACGCCGTGCGTGCCCGGCGGCAGCGCCTTGACATCGACGGTGAAGCGCAGTCCGCCGGCGACGTCGGTCGCGGTCGCGCGGCCGACATCGACCCCGGCGGCGTTCATCAGCATCGCGCGCGCGCTCTGCCCCCCTGCGACCGGCGTGCCGGTCTCGAGCCCCTTCTGATCGCAGGCCGCCAGCCCTAGCGCCGCTGCACCGACCAGCGCAAATGTTGCAATCCGCATGTCCGTCTCTCCCTATTGATCCGACGCGAACCCGCCAAAGTCGCCGGCGGTTCCGGCGTCGGGTGCGAGCGGCCAGCGCAGCAGCGGTTCGTACCAGGCACCGTCGCGGCCGAGGTGGCTCTGGTACAGCGTCAGATGGGTCATCGCAAACGGCGCGCTGGCGAGCCCGGCATGGCGGGCGATCCAGCCGTCGATCTCCGGCGACGTGCCGAGCGACCGCGGCAGCCGCGCGAGCGTGACGTGCGGCAGATAGGCGCGGCGGTCGGGGGGAAGCCCGGCGCGGACCACCGCCTGGTCGACCTTGCGGTGCAATGCGGTGAGCGCGGCGTGCGGGGTGACGCCCGCCCAGAGCGTGTCGGTACGCCCGCGGCTTTCGAACTGACCGACCGCGTGCAACGCCACCGTTGGCGCCGCCGGCGTCAGCGACAGGCGGAGCCGGTCGATCTCGGTCACGATGTCGTCGGCCAGACGCGGATCGACCTCGCCAAGGAAGCGGATCGTGACGTGGAGCTGCTCGTCATCCTGCCAGCGCGCACCGCCGATCCCGTCCATCAGGTCGAACAGCATCTCGCGGATGGGGAGGGGCGGGCGGAGCGCGAGAAACAGGCGTAACATCGGCAGGAATCATAGCGCCGATCACCCCGAATTGGGAACGTCTCCGCTTGAAAATCGTCCTCCCAGCACCGATGTTGCACGCAACCGGCATGTGGCCGGATAGAGGAGTTGTAATTTCAATGGCTAATTGGTCTGATCCCCGGCCTCGTGCCGCGCCGTTCGGAGCGACGGCCACCACCACCGGTTCGGCAGCGTATGACGCGGGTCTCCGTTCGTACATGCTGTCGGTGTATAACTATATGGGCTCGGGCGTGCTGCTGACCGGCATCGTCGCGCTGCTGTTCGCCTGGGGCGGTGCATCGTCGCCTGCCGCACAGGTGTTCATGGGCGGCGGTCCGCTGAAATACGTCATCATGTTCGCGCCGCTCGCGATCGTGTTCGGCATGAGCTTCGGCCAGAACCGGATGAGCACCGCGACGCTGCAGATGCTGTTCTGGGGCTTTGCGATCCTAATGGGTCTGTCGCTGTCGACGATCTTCCTGGTCTATAGCGGCACGTCGATCGCCAGCGCGTTCTTCGCGACGGCTGCCGGCTTCGCCGGTCTGAGCCTGTACGGTAACACCACGAAGCGCGATCTGTCGGCGTTCGGGACGTTCCTGATCATCGGCGTGGTCGGTCTGCTGGTGGCGAGCATCATCAACATCTTCCTCCAGTCGGGTGTCATGCAGCTGGTCATCAGCGGCGTCGGCGTACTGCTGTTCGCAGGTCTGACGGCCTATGACACGCAGCGTACCAAGAGCCTGTACATGCAGGTCGCGGGTACGGACATGGTCGGCAAGGTCGTGATCATGTCAGCACTGAGCCTGTATCTCGACTTCATCAATATGTTCATGTTCGTGCTTCGCCTGTTCGGCAGCAGCCGCAACTAAGCGCTTTGCACCTTCTCTCAGTAACGGTCCGGCGGGAAACTGCCGGGCCGTTTTTGCATCCTGGCCAGGATTTAAGACCACAATGCGTCTCTCGATCGACGTTCATCTGGATTATGGAATTGCCGGCGACGCCGACGTGTTGCTGCAGATCGAGGCGGCGGCGATGCCCGACCAGCGGATCGAGGAACAATCGCTGACGATCTGGTCGGACAGCCCGATCCGCGCGGTCCCGGGCGAGGACGGCATCGGCCAGCGCTGCTGGGCGCGGGGACATGGCCGGCTGACCGCGGCGTACCGCGCGGTGGTGAAGGTCGAACGCCCGGTCGTCGCGCTCGGCGCTTACGGCACGACGCCGCCCCGGCTGCTGCCCGGCGACGTCACCGCCTATCTGATGCCCAGCCGCTATTGCCAGTCGGACCGGTTCGAGGGGTTCGTCGCGCGCGAGTTTCCCGGGCTCGACGGCGGCGCGCTGGCGGCCGCGCTGAGTGCGTGGGTCGGCAACGCGCTCGATTACCGGATGGGATCGAGTTCGGGGGAAACGACCGCACTCGATACCTTCGCGTCGCGGTCGGGCGTGTGCCGCGACTATGCGCATCTGCTGGTCGCGCTCGCCCGCGCGGGGGGAATTCCGGCGCGCTGCGTGTCTGCCTATGCACCGGGGGTGGATCCGCCCGACTTCCACGCGGTGGCCGAGCTCTGGCTCGACGGCGCGTGGCGGCTGGTCGATCCGACGGGGATGGCATCGTGCGGCGATATCGCGCGGGTCTGCATCGGGCGCGACGCGACTGACATCGCGTTCATGACGGTGTTCGGGCAGGCGACGCTGTGGACGCAGACCGTCCGGGTCCGCGCGCTCGACGACGAAACTGCGTGACCGGGCTGTGGCGCGAGTCGCTCGTCGCAGGAGCAGGAACACCGGGCGTGCTGAACCGTTTGCGTCCGTAACGATTTTCACAGGAGTCTCGACATGACCGATATCGACAAACGCGCGCTCGACAGCTTGTCGGTGGCACCGGATGGGCAGGATGGCGATGCTGCCAACGGCCGGACTGACGGCCGCGACCCGCGCCAGGAGGCCGGTCAGGACAAGTCGATCGGCAAGCGGCTGCAGAAGAACCCGTCGAGCAACGATGCGCGTCTCGACAATGCGCTCGACGAGTCGATGGATGCGAGCGATCCGCCCGCATCGACCCAGCCGGTGCACAATCAGGGGCCGGCGCCGTCGTCGGGCTATGATGCGGAAGCAGAACGAAAGCTGGCCGAAAAGAACGGCTGATCTATCCTGGGGTCTGCTCGCGCCCGGCCGATGCCGGGCGCGGGCGGCGCTCCAACGTTCCAAGTTCGAATGTTGCGTAAATACCGCCACCGGCGAAAAGTTTGATGCCTGGCCTCGACTGGTCGCATTGCGTGTTGCAGCGCAACAGATTTCATGGTCGCTTATACACCGTGACGTGACGATGCGTTAGGGACCCTCCTCTGCCCCAAATGCATGGGAACGCCTGTTACTTGCAGCAAGGCGGGGTGACGATATGGCTTCACGGATGAAACCGGCAAAGGGCATCACGACGCTCGCCGAGATGAAGGAATTCGCCGGCTTTTCCAGCGCGACGCAGCGTTATATCCGGCGTTCGCTCGATGTCGGCCTCGACCGGGAGGATGCGATGACGCGCTGGTCGCGCGACGTTGTCGAGGAAGCCAGCATTCGCGCACAGGCGCAGCTCTATCGTGGTCTCGACGATGTTCGCGAGCTTCTGCCCGAGGATGCGGGACTTGGCGGGGCGGACCGGTTTCTGGGAAAACTGGTGACGCTGGCCGCGTTCGATCTGGGGCAGGGGCGGCTGACGAGCTTTTCCGCCTTCCGGTTCCTGTACGAGCGGCTTGCCGGCGCGGATGTCCGACCCTGGCTGCCGTCGGCCTTCTGCGCGGCGGCGGCACTGCCGCATCTCCATCCCGAACTGCGCCGCAAGCTGCTCCAGTCGATCAGCGAAGCCGCGGCGACCGCGTCTGGCTGGTCAAGCCGCGAGCCGGTCTTCTTTCCCTATTGGGTGGAGAAGGTCGACAGCGGGACGTCGCTTGCGACCTGACGGCTCAGCGGCAGGCGCGCCAGCCCATCGCGCCGCGATCCGCCTGATCGAGATGGAAGTGGTCGGCATGCGCGGCGTTGTAATCGGGCGAGAGCGTCGTCGCGAACAACTGGCAGGCGCCGTCTCGCACCTCTCGGAGGAAGGCGGCCTTGGCGGTATCGCCTTGCCAGTCGCGGGCCACGGTGATCCGCGTGCCATTGCCCAGCCGAAAGCCGGCAATGTCGACCGCGTCGGCGGTCGAATGCTCGCTCCACGTGCCGGCGTCGCGGCCGTAGATGCGGCGACAGCTATAGCTGCCGAAATGGTCGATGCTCGTGACCTTCGTGCCGAAATGCCGCTCGGCCGCGGGCTGGACGACGTTCCATTCCCATATGGCGAGCGCCGCGGCGACCGGACAGGCGACGCCCAGACCCGCGGGCGCGAAGTCGATCCGCCGTGCGCCGCCGGATGTGAACCGGACGCCGTCGCTATAGCCGCACTGGCCTTCACCGCTGCGAGGCGGCAGCGCGGTGTAGCGGACACCGGCACGCTCGAGCGCAGCCTTACAGGCGGGATAGGACTGTGTCAGCGCGTTGAGCTTGCGCCCGGTCATCAGCCCGATCGGCTGGCCGAGGTCGAGCGGGGTCCAGGGCAGATCCTGCGGCCGACCGCGCAGCGTCGACCAGAGTATCAGGCCGAGGCCCGCGATCACCGCCAGCGCGACGGCCCAGCCCAGCGTCCGTCGCACCGCACGCATCAGCCGTGCGCCACACGCGTGATGGGCTCGCTGGTCACCGGATAGCCGAGATCGTCGGGGATGCAGAAATGGTCGATCCCGTCGCGCGGCTCGATCCACGGCGTCACGGTGCGGATCGGTCTGCGTCGTGTGTCGTCGACCGCGTCGTCGAAGCCCGCGAACAGCGCGAGGCGTTCGAGGTTGCGGCGGGTGGGGAAGATCACCTGTGCGCGGCCGGCATCGGCATGCGCGAGGATCTCTGCAGCGGTTGCCCAGAGCAGGCGGACATTCTCCGTTTCGTCGACGCGGGCGGGCGCGGCGTCGACGGGCAAGCGCGCGAGATAGAAGCGCGTGTCGAAGATGCGGGTCAGATGATGCGCCGGACGCCACCGCGCAAAATAGGTGAGCATGTGCGGATCACAGCGGAGCCCTAGCGCGTCGAGCATCGGCCCCAGTTCCCGTCCGGCATGCAACGCCGCGCGAAGTGTCGCGAGCGTATCGGCGGACGGTGCGGGATGAAGACCGATGGCGAGCCCGACCTCCTCGATCGTCTCGCGGATTGCGGCGATGCGGGCGGCGACCTCTTCGATCGCGGTCTGATCAGCGGGCTGCTGGACGTGCTGCTCTGCGAGCGTGCGGTCGGCCGGGTCGACCCGGCCACCGGGGAAGACGAGTGCACCGCTGGCAAACGCCATCGATCCCGCGCGCTCGACCATCAGCAGTTCGGGGGCGAGCGACGGGCGATCGCGAAAGATCACCAACGTGGCAGCCGGAATGGCGGGGGAGATCGGTTCGGTCATCGATCTGTGTAACGCGCGAAACCCGGATCGGGCCAGACGGCATTATAGCGTGATTCAGAGCGCGACCGGCAGAGCGCTCAGAATGCCTTTAACGGTCGGGGAGGGCGATCAGCCCTCCCCGTGGCGCATCAATCGTCGCTGCCGAGCGTACGCTTGGCGGCATCGAGCGCGGCCTTGCCGGTCTTGCGCGAAGTCTTGCCTGCGTCTTCCGCAGCGGCTTCGACCTTCGAGCCCGCCTTGCGGCCGAGGCCGATCGACTTCGCCATCGCACGGCGTGCTTCCGAATAGGTCGCAGCGACCATCGGATAGTCGGCCTTCAGATTGAAACGTTCGCGATACTGCTCCGGCGTCATGCCATGCGTCGTCAAATGGCGACGCAGCGTCTTGTACTTCTTGCCGTCGATCATCGAGACGATATGGTCAGGCGATGCAAGCGACTTGCGCGCCGTCACGGCGGGCTCATAGGTCGTCGCCTCGGCGGTATCGCCCGTCATCTCTGCGCCGGTCGTGAGCTTGGTCACGGCGGTGTGCATCGACAGGAGAAACGCAGGAACGTCTTCGGCAGCGGTGCGGGTGTTGGGGTTCGCCAGCCAGGCTGCCGTCAGTTCTGCCGCCAGTTCGACGGTATTGATGGTTTCGGTCACACGGGATCCTTGATTGTTGAAAAATTTTCCCCCTCCATTCGCGCGACTACGCGCTATTGGCAGAAAATGACACCCGCAAATATTATTAAAGCGCTCAATTGACCGGGAATTCTGTTCGCGACGTCGAATCCGGGCGCTGATCTTGCGATTTGCTGAGTTTATACGCGCGCCAGACCAACCCTATAGATCCTCACAAATACGCGCATTCGCGGTTGTAGCATGCGTGCGCTCGCAGCGGGTCCGACATCCGGCGCGGTCAACAGATCCGGCAGATCAGGGTGCGGATCGAGACGCCCGATTGGGACGTCGCGATTGGCAGACGCATCTTATCGCGCAGGGGCAGCCGGTCGGCGCGGCGTGATCTTGGTACCGAGCAGGACCAGCCCGTTCGCGCCGACACCGAAGCCGTGCGGAACGCCGGCGGGGATGAGCAGGACGTCGCCGGGGCGGGGCGCGCGGGTCGTGCCGCCCTCGATCCGCGCACCGTCGGTGAGGCCGGGATTGACGACATGCGGATCGACCAAGCGTCCACCCGAAAGCAACGTCCCCGATCCCGCGACGACGGTCGCATATTCATTCTCGTCGGGATGCACCGCAGGACGGCCTTCGGCTTTCCAATATTCGAGCGCGACGACGCTGCCGCCGCCGCTGACGAGCGTCTGCATCGCAAAGCCCTGACCCGGTTTCATCGTCGCTTCGAGCGCCGCGACCGCGCGGGGGATATCGGTCGCTGCGGCGAAATCGCGCGCCGCTTCCTGCGCCGGCGCGACCGCGACCGTCGCCAGCGCGAGCAGCACGCGCATCACGCCTTGGTGCCCGATGCCAGCCGGATCGTCCGCCCTTCGCGCGCCGAGCGATAGATCGCCTCGACGATACGCAGGTCGCGCAGGCCCTCCGCGCCCGAGACGATCGGTTCGCGGCCGGTGCGGATGCAGGTGACGAGATGATCGAGCTGGCCGGCGAACTGGGTTCGGCCGGATGCTGCTGGCGTGACATCGCGCTCGCGCCCGTCCGCACCCGTCCACATCCGGTTGTCGGCATAGCGGGTCGCGGGTTCAAGCTCGATCCGCCCGCGTTCGCCCATAAAAAGGATGTGGTTCTGGTTCGCGCTGTACATCGACTGGCAGCTGGCGATCGCGCCGGACGGGAATTCGAGCGTCCAGTCGATCATGTCCTCGACCTCGCGAAACCGCGGATCGGTGCGATCGGTGGACTCGCGCGCGGTCACCGCGACGGGCTCCTCGCCGGTCATGTAGCGCGCCGCCTGGAGGCTGTAGATGCCCATGTCCATCAGCGAGCCGCCGCCCGCCAGCGCCTTGTTCAGCCGCCACTTCGACGGATCGCGCTGGACGAAGCCGTGTTCGGACCGGACGTAACGCGTCCTGCCCATCGTCCCCGCGCGCGCGAGCCGCATCGCCTCGACATTGCAGGGCTCGAAATGGCAGCGATAGCCGATCATCAGCTTGCGATCCGCCGCCTTGCAGGCCGCGATCATCGCCTCGCATTCGGCGACCGAGACCGCCATCGGCTTTTCGCACAGAACATGCTTGCCGGCGCGCGCGGCGCGGATCGTGTACTCGGCATGCATCGCGTTGGGCAGGCAGATATAGACGATATCGATATCGGGATTGTCGCGGATCCGGTCGAAGGTCGCATAGCTGTAGACCGACCGGTCGGGCAGGCCGTGCGCGGCCGCGACGCGGCGCGCCTTGGCGGGGTCACCGCTGACCACCGCGGCGAGCCGGCTGTGCGCGCATTTGGCGAATTCGGGGATGATGACGTCGAGCCCGTAATAGCCAAGCCCGACGATCGCATAGCCGAGCTTGCGCGTCGGGGTGGCCGCCTGCGTGATTGCGGGCACTGCGGCCAGCGCGGTTGCGCCGATGACAAATTCGCGTCGTCCTATCGTCACGATCAGATTCCCCATCCTGCAAGCGCTGTCGGTCACCCTGTTCGGCCACCAGTTGCCGCGTGGCCATTACGACCTTGGTCGATCTTATCGCCGATCCGTGCCGTTAGCGCCATCCGCGCTGGCGCGGTCATCGATCCAGGCCCAGACGTCGCGTACCAGCGTGTCGGGCGTGGCCTGCGCATCGAGCGTGATCGCGGCTTCGTCGGGCCCCGGGCGCTCGAGCGTCGCGCGCTGGCTGTCGAGCAGGCTGGCCGGCATGTAATGCCCCGCGCGCGCGCATAGCCGTCGCGCGAGTTCCGCCGGATCCGTGTCGAGCAGGACGAACAGCAGCGGGACGCCCGCGGCAGCGACAAGCCGCTCACGATAGACCCGCTTGAGCGCGGAGCAGGCGGCGACCGCAAAACCGTCGGCTGCGACCGCATCGCCGATCGCGTGACCGACCCGGTCGAGCCAGGGCCAGCGGTCGGCGTCGTCGAGCGGATGGCCGGCACGCATCTTGGCGACCGCCTCCGCGCTGTGGAAGCCATCGCCCTCGAGGAAGCGGTGGCCGGTCTGATCGGCGAGACGCTGGCCGAGCGTCGACTTGCCGCTGCCGCTGACGCCCATGACGATGATCGCGCAACCGCGCGGGACCGCGTGGGGCATGCCGTTGCCGGAGCGGGCCTGGGGGGAGGGGGTGGTTTGCACAGTTCCTGACTCGCGGGTTGAGCGCGTCCGGCGGCGCCTGGTTCCAGGCCTCTATCCGGTCGATCGCGACGATTGGCCATTACGACCATCGTCGCGCCCTTGTCGACCGGCGCCGGGACGGGCATCGAGACCGTCCATTCACAGAGGTCGATGCATGTCCGCTCGCAATCATCATGACGTCCTGATCGTCGGGGCCGGCCATGCCGGTGCGCAGGTCGCGATCGCGCTGCGGCAACGCGGCTATGCGGGGACGATCGGGCTGATCGGTGACGAGACGTCGCCCCCCTATGAGCGGCCGCCACTGTCGAAGGACTATCTGGCCGGCGAAAAGGCGTTCGATCGCATCCTGTTGCGCCCGGCCAGCTTCTGGGGGGAGCGCGGAATCACGCTGATCCCCGGCCGTCGCGTGACCCGGGTCGACGCGGCCGCGCACTGCGTCAGCCATGTCGACGCGCAGGCGACCGAGAGCGCCGACAAGACGAGCCTGCACTATGGCACGTTGGTCTGGGCCGCGGGGGGATCGCCGCGGCGGCTGGGGTGCGACGGGCATGATCTTGCCGGGGTCCACGCGGTGCGCACCCGCGACGACGTCGACCGGATGATCGCCGAACTGCCGGGCGTCACGCGGGTCGTGGTCGTCGGCGGCGGCTATATCGGGCTGGAGGCGGCGGCGGTGCTGACCAGGCTCGGCAAGCAGGTGACGGTGCTCGAGGCGCAGGACCGGGTGCTCGCGCGGGTGGCGGGGGCGGCGCTGTCGCGATTCTACGAGGCCGAACACCGCGCGCACGGCGTCGATCTGCGGACCGGTGTGACGGTGGCGGCAATCGAGGGCGTCGACGGGGCCGCGTCGGGCGTGCGGCTCGCCGACGATACGGTGCTGCCGTGCGAGATGGTCATCGTCGGGATCGGCATCGTGCCCGCGGTCGCGCCGCTTATCGCCGCAGGCGCCGGTTCGGCGGGCGGTAACGGGGTGATGGTCGACGCGCAGTGTCGCACGAACCTGGCCGATGTCTTTGCGGTCGGGGATTGCGCGGCGCACGCCAGTCGCTTTGCCGGCGGGGACGTGATCCGTGTGGAGTCGGTGCAGAATGCGAACGACCAGGCGGCGATCGTCGCCAAGGCGCTTACCGGTGTCGAGGAGGCTTATAGCCCGGTGCCGTGGTTCTGGTCGAACCAGTATGACCTGAAGCTGCAGAGCGTCGGGCTGTCGACGGGGCATGATCTCGCGCTGCTGCGCGGCGACCCGGCGACGCGCAGCTTCTCGGTGGTGTATCTGAAGGCGGGCCGCGTGGTCGCGCTCGACTGCGTCAACAAGACGCGGGATTATGTGCAGGGGCGCGCGCTGGTCGTCGCGTCGGCGCGGGTCGAGCCGGCGCTGCTGGCCGACATTACGGTCGATCTGAAGACGCTGGTGCCCGTGGATTGAGGTCCGGCCCGGCGGCGTGCAGCGTGAAGCGCGTCATTTCGGACGGGCGGCCGAGCCGGACCGCGAAGCCCGGCCACAGCCCGGTGCCGTTGCCGACATAGAGCGTCATCCCAGCGACGTCGTAGCGGCCGGACACGAACCCGCCATTGGCGCGCGCGAACAGACGGTCGAAGCCGGGCGCGACGCCGCCATGCGTATGCCCGGACAGCTGGAGCGCGACGCCGTGCGCTGCGGCGTTGCGCGCATTGCGCGGCTGGTGATCGAGCAGCACTACCGGCGCACCCGCGGGCGCGCCGCGCAACGCGCCGTCGAGATCGGGACCGGGCTGGCCGACCGAGGGGGCGGAGAGATCGGTGAGCCCTGCGAGCACCAGCTGCGCGTCGCCGCGGGACAGCACGGCATGGCTGTTGGGGAGCATCCGGAAGCCGAGCCCGTCGAGATGCCGCATCCAGGCGGCGTAATCGAAGAAATATTCGTGATTGCCCGGGATCGCATAGACGCCGTCGGGCGCGCGGAGCGCGCGCAGCGGGGCGACGTCGGCGCGGCGCATCGCAACCGATCCGTCGATGAAGTCGCCGGTGACGACGATCAGGTCCGTGCCCGCCGCATTGGCGCGGGTGACCACTGCCTCGGCCCAGCGCGCGGGGAACAGCCGGCTGATGTGCAGATCGGTGAGCTGGAGGATGCGATACCCCTCGAACCGCGGCGGGAGTCCGGTGATCGTGACCGCGACGTCCTTGACCGGCGGCACGCGCAGCGCGTTCGAGACGCCGATCGCGGAGATCAGCGCCGCGAGCCCCGCGATCGCATAACGCAGCCCGTCGGGCGCGGCGGTGGTGCTGCGACGCAGGATCGCGGTCGCGAGCGTGCCGATGTCGAGCAGCAGCTGGAGCATCGCGAGCAGCACGATCGCCGCGAACGCCCAGTTGAACAGGATGACGACGCTGCGCGGAAATTCGGGTGCGAAGACCGATCCCGAGGACAGCCGGTTCCAGAAATGGAACTGCGAGGCGACCAGCAGGAGCAGCGCCACGCCGGCCTTGAGCCAGAGCGACATCGACAGCGGCCAGAGCCAGCGGGCAAGGACGACCAGGCAGGGCGTCGCGAAAATGAGATTGAAAATGACGGTCTCCGTTCGTCCCCGCGCCGCCTGTGGGGGAGTTGGCCGTGCGTCGCAAGGCCCGCCGGACCCGTTGGCGCGGGCAGACCGGTCAGCCGCTCGCGGGTGGGCGCGCGGTCGAACGGCGCACCGTCAGTTCCGCCGCGACGGTGATCGGTGCGTCCGGCGGAGGATCGCCCGCCAGACCTGCGATGATGAGGCTGACCGCGCGCGCCGACGCCTCGGCGATCGGCTGGACGATCGCGGTCAACGGCGGATGGGCGAGGCGGATGATCGGCGTGTCGTCGAAGCTGATCAGCGACAGATCCTCGGGCACGCGCCGCCCGGTTTCGCGCGCGAGTTCGAGCGTCGCGAGCGTCATCTGGTCATTGCTGCCGATGATCGCGGTCGGCGGCTCGGGCAGCGCGAACAACGTACGGGCGGCGGCCCGGCCCGAAGCATGGCTGAAATCCCCCGATGCGAGCAGGTCGGTACAGGCCAGCCCCGCATCCGCCATCGCCGCGCGCCAGCCATCGACGCGCCAGCCGCTGAGTTCATACTCGGCAGGCCCGGCGATGAAGCCGATCCGCCGGTGGCCGAGCGCGACGAGATGCTCGGTCGCGATCCGCGCCGCGCGCGCATCGTCCATCATAAGGCGCACGCCGGGCCCTTCGCTGATCGAGCCGATCCGCACGAACCGGATGTCTTGCGCCTCGAGCAGGTCGATGATCAGCGGATTGCCCGAATGCGGCGGGGTGAGGATCACCCCGTCGGGCTGCAGCGCGGCGATCGCGCCCAGCAGCTCACGTTCGATATGGTCGCTATGCGTATCGACCAGCTCGACGATCAGGCGATAGCCATGTTCGGCGCAGGTGAGCATCCCGCCGAGCAGCATCTGGTCGACCCAGTCGGTCCCCTGCCGCGCGCGCCAGTCGGCGATCGTGCGTTCGCGGTCGTTGAGCGCGAGGATCAGATAGGAGCGCGAACCGCCCATCCGCTGCGCGGCGATCGAGGGAACATAGCCGAGCCGGTCGATCGACGCCTGCACGCGCTCGGCCATTTGCGGGCGGACGCCGGTCTCCTTGTTGACGACGCGACTGACCGTCTGCAGCGAGACGCCGGCGTCCGCTGCAACATGCTTGATCGTCACGGCCTGACGGCGCCTAGCCAAGATGCGGGGATCCCGCCGAGGCAGACGGCGCTGTGCTGCAATAATGCGCGACATAGGCGGCATGGTCGGGCAGCGCGTCGACGGTCGCGTTGGTCGTGTCGCGCAGTCCGCCGAGCAGCCGGACGAGTTCGTCGTCGCGCATCTTGGTCGCGATCGGGTGATAGCTCTCCGGCACGATGCCCTGGCCGAGCATCACCTGGACCCAGCTGTTTTCGGCGAACAGCTCGTCATTCTTGCGGAAGACGCGGCCGGTTTCGCGAAACAGCGCGATCTTGTGCGCGAGCGAGTCGGGCACCGGCATCGACGCGCATTGCCGCCAGAAGGCGCTGTCGCGGCGGTCGGTCGCCTTGTAGTGGAGGATCAGGAAATCGCGGATCTGCAGCATGTCGGTATGCTGCTGCTCGTTGAATTCGGCGACGTCGCGCGGGCTGATTCCGGCCGACGGAAACATCCGCAGCAGACGGAGGATGGCGCGCTGGATCAGATGGATGCTCGTCGATTCGAGCGGCTCCATGAACCCACCGGACAGGCCGATCGCGACACAGTTGCGATGCCATTGCTGGCGTCGCGCGCCGGTGACGAAGCGGATCTTGTTCGGCTCGGTCAATGTCGGCCCCTCGACGGTGCCGAGCAGGCGCTCGAGTGCGGCGTCGTGATCGAGATAGCGGCTGCAATAGACGATGCCGTTGCCGGTGCGGTGCTGGAGCGGGATGCGCCACTGCCATCCGGCATCGTGTGCGATCGCGCGGGTATAGGGCAGGGCGGGCCGGACGCTTTCGGTCTGGACCGCGATCGCGGAATCGCACGGCAGGAAATGCGTCCAGTCGTCAAACCCGGCATGCAGCGCCTGTTCGATCAGCAGTGCGCGAAAGCCGGTGCAGTCGAGGAACAGGTCGCCCTCGATCCGAGCGCCGGAGTCGAGCGTCAGCGCGGCGATGTCGCCGCTTTCGCCGTTCAGCTCGACATGCGCGATCCGGCCTTCGACCCGGGTCGTGCCGTCGGCCTCCGCCATCTTGCGCAGGAACCGGGCGTAGAGACCGGAGTCGAGCTGATAGGCATAGTTCATCCGGCCATCGGGGAGATGCGCGAACTTGCCTTGGAGTGCGGCGCGCAGTTCGAGGCAGTAATCGTCGAACGGCTGATGATGGCCGCGGGTCAGCCCGTGCAGCCAGAAATGCTGGAAGCCCGCGGACCAGTGATCCTTGCCGGTCGTGCCGAACGAATGGAAATAGGTGTCGCCGCGATCCTTCCAGTTGTCGAACAGGATGCCGAGCTTGAACGTCGCCTGCGTCTCTCGCATGAACTCGGCTTCGTTGATCCCGAGCAGGCGGTTGAACGTCACGATCGGCGGGATCGTCGATTCCCCGACCCCGACGGTGCCGATCGCCTCGGATTCGACCAGCGTCACCGCGACCGTGCGGCCCATCGTCCGCGCGATCGCGGCGGCGGCCATCCAGCCGGCGGTGCCGCCGCCGGCGATGACGACGCGGTGGATCGGGGGCGTGGTCATCGGCTGAGTGCTCGCAGGAGGAAGGCGCGCAGTTTGCCTGCGCTGTCGGGGGTGAGCGGGGCGAGGACGCCGCGTTCGGGCTCGGGGATATGCGCCGCGACCGCGGGGTCGTCCGAGAAGACATAATGATCGAACATGGCGCGCCAGTGCCGTTTCTCGTCCTCGGGCAGGTCGCGGATCGCGAGCAATGCGTGGTTGAGCGCATCCTGCGGCTGGCCGAGCCAGCGCGGCGTGTCGCGCCACCAGTAATTGACGAGCACGTTGAAGTCCGAAAGCCCCTCGACATGGTGCCACCACAGCGCCGGAATGTAGAGCGCGTCGCCGGCATCGAGCTCGGCGACCTGCGCCTGCGCCAAGGCATCGCGAAAGCCGGGATAGGCGGCGAAGTCGGGGTCGTGGAAGTCGACCATGCTTACCGCGCGGCCCGCGGGGGTATTGTCGACCGGCCCGAGATAGAGATTGCGGAACTGGTCGCGCGGAAACAGCGTGAAGCGGCGACGACCGACCGCGACGCAGGCAAGATTGTCGGGCGCGTCGTTATGCGCAGCGATCCGGGTCGGCGTCCCCATCCAGATGCTCGCGAGCGGCGTGCGGTCGCCGAGATCGACGTGATTGGCTTCGTGCAGTCCGGTGAAGAAATTCTGCATATCGATCGAGGCGAGATAGATGGACGGTGCGCCGTCGACCCCCTCATTCTCGGTCATCCGCGCGAAGATCTCGGGCAGCGGCGCGCGCATCATCTGGAAGTTCATGCCCTGCATGTCGCCGTAGAACAGCCGGCCACCGCTCTGCGACGCGCCGACCGAGACGGCAAAGGGCGTGGGCCGGGCATGGCGTTCGATATAGTCGCGCGCCGCACGTCCCGACTGGCGACCGGCCTCGACCATCGGCCAGTCGGCGACGAGGCCGCGGACGATGAACGGCGTCGTCGCTTCGCGCAGCAGCGTGTCGAGCGCCGCCGGCCCGCTGATGTCGACTTCGCGGATCCGCGGCAGGGCGGCGAAGATCCCCGCGGTGCCGGCGTCAGCCATGCGCGAGCCGTCGGTTCTTGCGCGCGACGAGATCCCCGATCTGGCCGAGCGAGGCGAGCGCCATGAAGATCGGCAGCAAATGGCCTTCGGCGTGGAGCTCGGCGACGGATGCGGGGTCGAGCGCTTCCAGGCGATCCTCGTCGATGACGTGATAGCCGACCAGGCGGTTCTTCGAGCCATCCTCGAGCGTGACGTCGAGCGTCAGCGGTTCGAGCAGGTCGTGACGCTGGAGCGCGGCGAAGAACGCGGTCGCGGCGACATAATCCTCGTCAAGCGCGCGCAATTGATCGGCGATGCGTTCGAGAAACGGCGTCGGGCGACCGGTATCGTCGAACACGCGCATGCCTTCGCCGGCGCCGATCCGCGGGCTCGCCATGTCGATATGCACCTGGCGCAGCGACGAGCCCTCCGGCCCACGACCGACGAGGAAGGGCTGGCTGTCGATCGCGAGCGGGCGATAGCGGGCATCCCAGCGCCCGTCCTCGAGAAACAGATTCTCGCCCGCCTCGAAGCCGAACATCGCCAGCGCGGTGAAGCCGTCGCGGGTCTGGTTGCGCTGGAAGAGGATCGGATAATGGGTCTGGACGCGACGGAATTCGCTGGGGACGGTGATGCACGCCATCACGGCGTCGCCCAGCGCATCCGACCGGTCGGTGCGGATCCGCAGGTCGCGGTGCTCTTCGGGCGTCAGGATCGCGTGGTCGGGCATCAGGCTCTCGTTTCCATGGTAGCGCTTGTCATCGCATGCCGCAGGGCATCGAGATAGGCGCGATTGGTCGGCAGGGCGGCGGCGAGCATGCGACCGTGCCGGTCGACCTGCTGCACCAGCATGTCGGCGGCCCCGCGCGCGCCCGTCCGGACTGGCGTGCGGCGCGGCGCGGAAAAGCCCATGCCGTAGAGCACGTATTGATAGCTCGCCGCGGGAAAGATCTCGTCGACCATCGGGAAATCGGCGTGCGACGGGGGCTGGTCCGCCCATAGCTGGAGCAGGTCGGCGAGACGCGGCGGGATCGAGCCGGGATCGCGGTGGTCGCGCCAATAGGGCTCGTCGCGCTGGCTGAGGACATAATGCAGCTTGAGGAACTCGACGATCCGGTCCCAGCGATAGCGGAACAGCGTGTTGAAGCGCGCGGCGTGGAGATCCATCGTGCGGCGGGTGGCCGGGAAATTGTCGAGCAGCGCGTCGACCGACAGCTCGACGAGCACGATTGCGGATGCCTCGAGCGGTTCGAGGAACCCCGCGGACAGACCGATGGCGAGGCAGTTGCGATGCCAGAAACGGTCGCGGTGGCGCGACTGGAACCGCAGCGGGCGAAAGTCGGGCAGCGGTGCGTCGGGGGCGGTCGCGCGCAGATAGCGGGTGAGCGTGTCGGCCGCCGCGTCGTCGTCGAGATGCGCGGACGAATAGACGCAGCCGATGCCGCGTCGCGCGGGCAGGCCGATATCCCAGATCCAGCCCGCGGCGTGCGCGGTGGCATTGGTCTGCGACGCGATCACGCTGTCGGCGGCGACCGGCAGCTGAACCGCGAGCGCGCGGTCATTGAAGAGTTCGCGTCCGCGGTCGATTGTGCCGACGCCGTAATGCTCGCCGATCAGCAATGCGGCGTGACCCGTGGAGTCGAGGAACAGGTCGCCCTCGATCCGGCCCGATGCGCGCGTGCGGACCGCGGTGATGTCGCGATCGGCCGCGCCATCGACGCCGACGACATGGTCGCGCAGGTGGCGCACCCCGAGCCGTTCGGTCGCGTGGCGGCCGAGCAGGGCGGCGAACTTGCCGGCATCGAGATGATAGGCATAGTTCAGCGTGCCCGCAAAATCGGGCATCGCGCGCTGACGTGGGGCAAGGTCCTGGCTGCAGACGGCATGTTGCGCGCAGAGTGCTTCGGCAAAGGCCAGACCGCTGTCGGACCAGGCCGAGGCGAGATCGCGGGGGGCTGCTTCGGCGGGGGTCGTGAAGGGGTGGAGATAGCGGTCGTCGGGCGCGCCGGTGCGCCAGCCGTCGAACCGCGATCCCTGTTTGAACGCGGCATCGCAGGCGAGGAGGAATTCGGTTTCCGAGATGCCGATCCGTTCGAGCGTACGGCGCATCGTCGGCCATGTGCCTTCGCCCACGCCGATCGTCGCGACGTCGGGCGATTCGATCAGGGTAACCTGAAGCGGATGCTCCGCATCGCGGTCCGCACGGGCGGCGATGAGGCACGCGGCGAGCCATCCGGCGGTGCCACCGCCGACGATCACGATCGAGGTGATCGCGCGATCCATGTCCAGCCCGTCAGTTTGCATGTCCGACACTGTCATTCTGTGCCGCCACGGCGCCGAAAAGACCACCCCCCGCGGGGGAGTGGTCGTTCCGTAGGCCGGCGGCGCCGCGGATCAGAAGTTGAACCGCAGGCCGGCTGCGTAGCGGGCATAGCCCGGTTGCGCGAAGGTGGCGAAATTGTCCGAGCGACGGTGACCGCGACGGCCCTGGCCGGTGAGGTTGATGACCTCGCCGAACACCGCCAACCCAGTGGTGACCTGATAGCTCGCACTGGCGTCGACCTGCCCATAGGATTCGACATAGAGCGGGTCGAAGGCGCCGCCGGCATAGAATTCACCGCGCCAGTTATAGGCGACACGCGCCTGGATGCCGTTCTTGTCGTAATAGGCGACCGCGTTGGCGCTGTCGCTGAGCCCGGTCAGCGCAAACTGGCCGATGTTCGGATCGAGCGTGTTGTCATACTTCGCATCGCCGTTGACGATCGTGTAGTTCAGGATGACGCCGAGCCCGGTGTTCCAGAGACGATGCTGCAGCGCGAATTCCCACCCGTCGATATTGGCGGTCTGGTCGCTGTTGAACGGCTGGCTCAGCTGGAAGTTGAACAGGTCGTCTTCGGGCAGACCGAAGATGTTGCCGTTCAGCAGACCGGAATCGCTGGTGCCCGTGACCTGCGACGAGGCGGGGAAGTTGCGCAGAATGTAGTCGCGAACCTGGAGATTGTCCGTCGTTCCAAGTGCTGCGACCGCCTGACGATAGCGGGGCCCCGAGCCCGGGTTGCGCAGGTTGAACGCGGACGTGTTGACCTGGGTCGTGCCGATGAAGTTCTTCACGTCCTTGTTGAAATAGCCGACCGAGATGTAGCTTTCGGCGCCGTAATACCATTCCGCCGACAGATCGATGTTCTTCGACTTGAAGGGGACGAGGTTCGGATTGCCCTGGCTGCCGGTGCCGCCGCCGATGCGCGGGTTCGAGTCGATGTTTAGGCCACCCTGCAGGCTGCCGTAATCGGCGCGCGTGATCGTGTGGCTGTACGACGCGCGCAGCTTGATGTTGCGGAGCGGTTCGATGTCGAAATCGACCGCGGGCAACCAGTTGTGATAGCGGCCCTTCAGCGAGGTGAACGAATTGGCGCCGTAGGTGAGCGCGAATTCGTTGGCGCCCGTCCAGCGGGTGCCGTTCGGGATCGGCACCAGCGCCGACGAGTTCACCTGCGTCTCGTCATAGCGGACGCCGCCGATGAGGTGCGCCGGCATCGAGAACATGTCGAACTTGCCGTTGAACTGAATATAGGGCGAGATCGTGCGTTCGCGGATGCGGCGATCGTTGGTGTAATTGGCAAGGCAGGTGCCTTCCGCCGCGACACCCGTCTGCGGTGCGCTGCAGATCGCATATTGCGAGCGCAGCAGTTCGGCCATCTGCTCGAAATTGAACGTGTAGATCGACGGCGGCAGCGCGGGATCGTTCGATCCGGCAACGCCCTTGAACTTGTCGGGCAGGCTGGTGAGGTTGAAGAAATCGTCGGGCACGGCCGCCGCGCCGAACGACGCACCGCGCGGGTCGACACCGCCCCAGGTCTCGTTCTGGATGAAGCCGTAAGCCGAGCGCACCTTGTTATCGACATAGGAAAAGCCCCAGTCGATGCTGCTCAGGAAATCGCCGTCGTGGTCGTAATGACCCTTCAGCTGGAGCTGGTTGATCTCGTTCTTGAAATAGGCGTTGCGGAACGCGTTGCCGGTCGGCGTGATCAGCGACGCGTTCAGCGGGTCGATGCCGGGATACATCTGGTACGAGATGACCGGCAGGTCCTTCTCGAAATTGATCGTCTGCGACTGGACGCCGAAGATCGCGCCACCGATCGACGTGCTGCTGCCGTAATCGTTGGTCGGCTTCGACACCGCGGTCGAATGATGCGCGTCGAGCGACATCGTGACGTTGCCGGGCGCTTCCCAGGTCAGGTTGCCGCCGAGCGACTTGTTCTCGGACTTGTTCGCGGTCAGCGAGCTGCTGTACGACAGATCCTTGCCGGGCGCGAAATTCTCCGAATAGAAGACGGGTCCGGCCGCGGGACCATCGGTCCAGGCGCTGCGCGTGTCGCCGAAGTTGAACCAGATGCCGACGCTGCTGTTGCGGACTTCGACCTTGTTGCTCGAATAGGTGAAGTCGAGCGTGGCGGTCAGCGTGTCGGTCGGCTTGGCCTGCAGCACGAGCTGGCCGTTGATGCGCTCGCGATCGATGTCGACGACATCGTAATTGGCGCTTTGCGGGATTTCGTAGACGTCGGTCGGGCCGGGACGGTTGGTGATGTTGGCACCGCCGGGCGTGCCGGGCTGGGCGAGCGTGCCCCAGTTGTTCTCCGCGCCGAGAAAGCCGTCGCGGAAGCCGACGCCCGCCGAATTGTTGCTCGCCTTGCGCCGCTGATACGCGCCGCTGAGCAGGACGCCGATCCGGTCGTCGGCAAAGGTGGTGGACAGGATGCCCGACACTTCGGGGGTGATCGGATCCTTGCCGTTGCGCGAGCTGTCGAGCACGCCCTTGACCGCGACGCTGCCGCGCGTGCCGGGCTTGTCGATCGGACGCGGGGTGCGGATGTTGATCGACGAGCCGATACCACCCGACGGAACCGCGGCGCGACCGGTCTTGTAGACCTCGACCGCGGCGACGCCTTCGGAGGCGAGGTTGGCGAAGTCGAACGAGCGCGAGGCGGGCGCGCTGGCGCCGTCGCCGAGCGTCGAGGTCGGCATCTGGCGCCCGTTGAGCGTGACGAGGTTGTACTCAGGACCAAAGCCGCGGACCGTGACGGTCGAGCCTTCGCCGTTCGAGCGATCGATCGAGACGCCGGTGATGCGCTGGAGCGATTCCGCGAGGTTGGTATCGGGGAACTTGCCGATATCCTCGGACGAGATTGCGTCGACCACGCCCTGGCCGTTGCGCTTGATGTCGATCGCCTCGCGCAGCGACGCGCGGATGCCGGTCACGACGATGTCGTCGGTGACCGCGTTCGGATCGGCGGGCGTGGCTGGTGCGGCCTGCGGATCGATGTCGGACGGGCCGGGATTGCCGACCGTGGCTGCGGCATCCTGCGCCAGAGCGACGCCGGGAATGGCGGCGAGCGCCAGTGCCGATGTGCCGATGACAAGACGCGAAAGCGAGCGAGCCGTGAAGCCACGCATGGTAATCCTCCCTGTAGCCGACGCTATGAGTGCGCCTTCCGTGTGAACGTTCACTTTCCCTTTTCGCGATTCGTGTCAAGGATTTGGGCTGCTGGTTGTGAACGTTCACTAAATATGCTGTGAACAGTGACAATGGTGCCACAGCCCGGCCGGACGCGTGTCGCAGTCCGCAGGGGGGGGGCGGAAAACCGGAAGGGAATGAGGATGTCGACGGGGTATCGGGCGCTGATGCTGGGCGTGTCGCTGATGGGGATCGCCGCCATGGTCGAGGCGCGCGAGACGTCTGCGAAGGTGGCTCCGCCCAAGGCGCCAGCGACGGCGACGCAGGACGCCGGACCCGATGCGCGACGGCGGGCCGAGGCGATCGTCGCGCGGATGACGATCGACGAGAAGATCAAGCTGGCACACGGCCTGTTCCCGCCGATGGCGGCGGGCAAGACGACGGACACGCTGATCCCGTCGGCGGGTCATATCGACGGCATCGCGCGGCTGGGCGTGCCGCTGGTCCGCGAGAGCGATGCGTCGCTCGGCGTCGCCAATCAGGTCGAACAGCGCAAGGGTGACGTGGCGACCGCGCTGCCGTCGGGGCTTGCCACGGCGGCGAGCTTCGACCCCGAAATCGCGCGCGCAGGCGGTGCGATGATCGGTGCGGAGGCGCGGGCCAAGCGGTTCAACGTGCTGCTGGCAGGGGGCGTCAACCTGACGCGCGATCCGTGGAACGGGCGCAACTTCGAATATCTCGGCGAGGATCCGCTGCTGGCGGGCTCGATGGCCGGCGCGCATATCGCCGGGGTCCAGTCGAACCACATCGTCTCGACGGTCAAGCACCTCGCGCTCAATGCGCAGGAGACCGGTCGCATGGTCGTCGACGCGCGGATCGGCGAGGCCGATCTGCGGATGAGCGACCTGCTCGCGTTCCAGATCGCGATCGAGCGCGGGAAGCCGGGCTCGGTCATGTGCGCGTACAACAAGGTCAATGGCGACTGGGCGTGCGAGAACAAGCATCTGATGACCGACGTGCTCAAGCGCGACTGGGGCTATCGCGGCTGGGTGATGAGCGACTGGGGGGCGGTGCACTCGACCGCGAAGGCGGCCAATGCGGGGCTCGACCAGCAGTCGGGACAGGAGCTCGACAAGGCGATCTACTTCGGTGCGCCGCTCAAGGCCGCGGTGGCCGACGGCAGCGTATCGCAGGCAAGGCTCGACGACATGATCGTCCGCTATCTGACCGGCCTGATCGAAACCGGCGCCTATGACACGCCGATGCCCGCCGCAGAGGCGCCGATCCCCTATGCCCGCCATGCCACCGTGGCGCAGGAGGCGGCGGAATCGGGGATCGTGCTGCTCAAGAACGACCGCGACATGCTGCCGATCGCGCGTACCCCCAAACGCATCGTGCTGATCGGCGGGCGAGCGGACGTCGGCGTGCTGTCGGGCGGGGGATCGAGCCAGGTCCGCTCGGTCGGTGGCGCGCCGATCGAGATCCCGCTGACATCGGGCGCGGCGATGTCGTTCGCGCGCTATACCTATCATGCCTCGTCGCCGCTCAGGGCGATCACCGCGGCGTTGCCGGGTGCGGTGGTGACCTTTGTCGACGGCAAGGACACAGATGCGGCGGCGCGCGCCGCCCGTAACGCGGACATGGCGATCGTCTTTGCGACGCAGTGGACGACCGAGGCGCAGGACGTGCCGACGCTGTCGCTGCCCGACAATCAGGACGCGCTGATCGCGGCGGTGGCGAAGGCGCAGCCGCGGACGGTGGCGGTGCTCGAAACCGGCGGACCGGTGCTGATGCCCTGGATCGATGCGGTGCCGGCGGTGCTGCAGGCCTGGTATCCGGGACAGCGTGGCGGCGAGGCGATCGCGAACATCCTGACCGGCCGGGTGTCGCCGTCGGGCCGGCTGCCGATCACCTTCCCCGCCGCCGCGACCCAGGCGCCACGCCCGGCACCGGTCGGCCTCGACCGGCTGACGTCGGTCGAGGCGCAGGCGGCCGCCAATCCGGCGAACGCCGCCGCGATCCAGCTCGAAAGCTTTCCGGTCGACTATGTCGAGGGCGCGGACGTCGGCTATCGCTGGTACGAGAAGCAGCGCCAGCGGCCGCTGTTCGCCTTCGGTCACGGGCTGAGCTTCACCAGCTTCGCCTATCGCAACCCGGTGGTGACCGGCGGCCGGCGGCTCAGCGTGACGTTCGACGTCGTCAATACCGGGCGCCGTGCGGGTGCTGACGTCCCGCAGATCTATGTTGCGCAGGCGGCGGCGGACGGGGCGGGGACGGCCGGGGCGGGGACGGCGACGCCGATGCGGCTTGCGGGGTTCACGCGGCTGACGCTCAAACCGGGCGAGTCGCGGCGTGTGACGCTGACCGCGGAGCCGCGGGTCGTCGCGCAGTACGACACCGCGCTGCCGGGGTGGCGGATTGCCGGGGGCCGCTACCGCGTCGCGCTGGCGCATGATGCCGCAGATCGGTCGCAGCTGCTGACGACGACGCTCGAGCCGATGACGATGAAACCCTGACCGGGGCGTAGACCAGCCGCGGCGGCGGCGGCGGCGGCGGCGGCGGAGGGGGCGGCGGCGGCGGCGGGGTGGTTCGGGAGTTGCCCGACGGCGGCGAGCGGGTCACAAGGGCGCCATCGTGCCGCGTTCCGTTTTCTCTCCCCCGCATAGTCGGTTACCGTCGCCCACGCCGCGACCGGCAGCTTTCCTCCTTGTCTGCGCACTTGCCTATGCGGGGGCGGTCGTCGGCTATCTGCCGCTGCTGACGCTGCTGCTGCCGATCAAGGTCGATCAGGTGGCGGGCGACGGTCGGCTCGATCTGCTGACGGTGACGGTGATCGCGGGAGCGATCGCGGCGAGCGTGGCGAATATCGGCTTTGGCTGGCTGGGCGACCGGTTGGTGAGCCGGGGCGCAGGCCGCCGCGGGATCATGGCGGGGGGCGTCGTCGCGACGATGGCGTCCTATGCGGGGCTCGCCGCCGCGACCACCCCTGCGTTGCTGGTCGCGGGGATCATCCTGTTCCAGGTCGCGCTGAACGCGGTGATCGCGCCGCTGATGGCGATCATCGCCGAAGAGGTGCCCGATGGCCGCAAGGGGGTCGCGGGCGGCCTGCTGGCGATGGCCAATCCGGTCGCGGCGACGCTGTCCGCCGCGCTGGTCGGGGCGAGCCGGTTCTGCGAGCCGGCGCGGTTCGCGGTGATCGCGGCCACCGTCGCTGCGTGCACACTCCCGCTCGTTATCGTGCGCGGGACGCGGCAGGGGGGGGCGCCGCCGCCGGTGTTGCGGTCGATGCTGCGGCGCGATCTGCTGCTCGCCTGGACCGCGCGGCTGCTCGTGCAGATCGCGGGCAGCGCGCTGTTCGTCTATCTTCTCTATTATTTCGAAACCGTCGCGCCGTCGGTACCGGAGTCGGTGCTCGCCGCAAGGATGGGGACGGTGATGATCGTCGCCTATAGCGTGCCGCTGCCGATCGCGGTGCTCGTCGGCCGGCTTGCCGACCGGACCGGGCGGACCAAGCCGTTCCTGTTCGCGGCGGCGCTGGTCGCGGCGGCGGGGCTGATCGCGATGATGGCGGCGCGCGACTTCACCAGCGGTGCGGCGGCGTTCTGCGTCTATACCGGTGGAACGTCCGTCTTCCTGGCGCTGCACGCGGGCTTTGCGATGCAGCTGTTGCCGAGCGCGCGGCACCGGGGACGGGACCTCGGGCTGCTCAACCTCGCCAACACCCTGCCCGGGCTGCTCGGGCCGGTGATCACCTGGGCGCTGGCGACGCCGCGCGATTTCGATGCGGTGTTGATCGTGCTCGCGGTGCTGACGTTGGGCGGGGGGATGATCCTGCTCGCCGCGCGGGGGCGGCGCTGAGGCTGATGGCGATCAGCGGCGCGACCGGTTCGGGGCAGGGCGCCAGTAGCGGACATAGTCGACCGCCATGCGCTGCGGGAAGGCGGTGTCGTCGATCCCCTTCTGCCCGCCCCAGTCGCCGCCGACCGCAAGGTTGAGGATCAGGTCGTAGGGCCGGGTGAACGGCCAGGCCGCCTTGCCGCCGGGCTGGTCATTGGCGACGCGCATGACCGCGCGGCCGTCGACGCCGATCGTGATGACATCGGCGCGCCAGTCGAGCTGATAGCGATGATAGCGGGTGCAGGCAGTCGGCACGCGCTTCTGCGCGCCGCGCTGCGTGCCCTTGGTGTGGTTGAACGCGCCGCTGTGTACCGTCGCATGGACGACGTTCGGGTCCCATCCGACCAGCTCGACGATGTCGATCTCGCCCTCGTCGGGCCAGCGTCCGCCGCTTGGCAGCAGCCAGACCGCGGGCCAGCTGCCGCGACCGCAGGGCAGCATCGCGCGGACTTCGTAGAAGCCATAGCCGCGTGGCACCCGCGAGACGAGCTTCGCCGAGCTGTAGCTCTGGCCGCCCCAGTCGGCGAAGCGTGCCTTGGACAGCGTCTCGCGACGCGCCTCGATGATCAGCGAGCCCTTTTCGATCCGTGCATTCCGGGGCCGGTCCTTGGCATAATATTGACGCTCGTGATTGGCCCAGCCCTCGGCATTGCGCGAGGTGTCGAACCGCCATTTGCGGCGATCGATCGTTCGCCCGTTGAATTCGTCGGCAAAGGCGGGCGTCGTCTTGGGTGTCGGCATCGGTGCGTCGAGCCCGTAATTGGTCGCACCGAGCGTCGCGGCCTGCGCGGCCAGCAGCAGCAGGATCATCGTGTCACCGCCGTCGGGGACTGCGCGGCCGAGCCACTTGGGACGGGGTCAGGATACATGCGCGACGCTCTCCATTACGCCCCGGATCGTCGCCGCGACGTGCGGACGCGAACCGGTGGCGTGACGGGTCTAGGGCAGCCCCGCGGCAAGCTCAACCGGGCGGTTTCCCCGCGCGCAGGGCGTTTCGCAGCGCGAGGCCGTGCACACTAGAACTGGCCGCCGATATTAAAGGTGATCAGCTTGCTGTCGTCGCCATCCGCCTTGAGCAGCGCCTTGGCGAGATCGATCCGCAGCGGGCCGAATGGCGAGGCCCAGTTGACGCCGATGCCGATCGACAGCCGCGGGCTGGCGCTATTGCCCGTATAGGTCTCGCGATAGGCGCCGAGCGAATAGCTGTAGGGCGTGCCGGTGTTGGTCGTGGTGCTTGCACCGGCGGAATCGAGGTAGAGCAGGTTGCCGGCGCTGTCGGTGTATTGACGCGTCGCGGCGACGCACGCGATCGAGGTCGCGTTCGCGGCGGCGCAACTGTCGGTCAGCGCCGGCGTCCTGCCGCCGAACACCGCGCCGACGTCCATGTAGATGGAGGGGCGCAGGCCGAGTTCGCGCGCGCCCGAGCCCAGCGGGAGCTCGACCTCGAGGCGGGCCTGGTAATAGGCGGTGCCGCCCAGCGCGGTCTGCGTATTCGAACTGCTGTCGGTCGAGATCGTCGCGGGGATCGTGCTGGTGTCGTAATAGGTCCGCGTCACGCGCGGCCCAACGCCGCGGATATCGAAGCCGCGCATCTGCGGGTCGCCCAGATAGAAGCGGTCGGTCAGTCGCACCTGCTGCCCGAGCCCCCTGATATAGCCGCCCTCGGCATGCGCGGTGAGGATGAAGCGCGAGCCGAGATCGACATATTTCGAATAGTTGGCGGTGCTGCGGAGATACCGCGTGTCGCCGCCGAGGCCGGCGAAATCCTGGCTGACGCTGAATTTGCTGCCCTTGGACGGGCGGGTGCGGCTGTTCGTGCTGTCGAACACCAGCGAATAGCCGATCGACGAGGTCCAGCGATTGCCGACCGCGTCGCACAGATACTGGCCGGCGACCGCGGGATCGCACACGCCGTTGGTGTAATAGGTGTCCGCGTCGAGCGTGACCTGATCATAGGACAGGCCGTAGCGTGCGGTGGCCGACCAATATTCGGTCAGCGGCACCGCCGCGCGGATCTGGAACCCGGTCGAGATCTGTTCATAGGTCGTGCTGTCGGTGTCGCCGGTGGTGCTGTACGAGCTGTAATCCCGCCGGAATATGTCGCCGCCCAGCGCGATGTTGGTGTCGAACAGATAGGGTTCGGTGAAGCCGAGATTGACCGATTTCGAATAGCTCGAATAGCTGACCCCGGCCCGTAGCTCCTGTCCCATGCCGCGGAAGTTGCGCTGGGTGATCGTGGCGGACGCGATGAAATTCTCCAGACTGGAATAGCCGGCCGAGAGCTGAAGCTCGCCGCTCGATTTCTCCTCGAGGTTGGTCTCGAGGATGACGCGATCGGGCGCGGAGCCGGGCTTCTGCTTGATCTCCGTCTTGTCCTGAAAATAGCCGAGCGAATTGATCCGGTCCTCCGAGCGTTTGACCTGGAAGCTGTTGAACGCGTCGCCCTCCGCCAGGCGGATCTCGCGCCGCACGACCTTGTCCTTGGTTTGTGTGTTGCCGTTGATCTCGACGCGTTCGACATAGGTTCGCTTGGCTTCGGCGATGTTGAGGTTGATCCCCATCGTCAGCGTGTCGGCGTCCTTCTGGAACTCCGGATTGACCTCGGTGAAGGCGTAGCCGAACAGGCCTGCGGTCTGGCTTAGGCTGTCGACCGCGTCCTCCACCTGCTTGGCGTTGTACCAGGCGCCTTTCTTGAGCGGCAGCGTCGCGGCGAGCTTGCTGCTGTCGAAGTCGCGGATCTGGCTGTCGACGGTGACGTTACCGAATGTGTAACGTTTGCCCTCCTCCACCACATAGGTGATGATGAAGTCCTTCTTGTCGGGGGTGAGTTCGGCGACCGCGGACGTGACGCGGAAATCGGCATAGCCCTGCGTCAGGTAGAATTGCCGCAGCTTCTGCTGGTCGTAGCTCAGGCGATCCTGGTCGTAGCTGGTTGCGGACGACAGCATGCGGCTGAGCCGTGCCTGTTTGGTCGCCATCTGCCCGCGCAGCTGCGCGTCCGAAAACACACTGTTGCCGAGGATGTTGATCTGGCGGACCTTCGATTTCGGGCCCTCGCTGACCTCGAAGACGATGTCGACGCGGTTCTGGTCGAGGCTGACCATCTTGGGATCGACCATCGCGGCGAAGCGGCCCTGCCGGCGATAAAGCTCGACGATCCGCGCGACATCCTGCCGCACCGCGCTGCGCGTGAAGATCTGCCGCGGTGCGAGCCTGATCTCCTTGGTGATCTTGTCGCTCTTGAGCGCCTTGTTGCCCTCGACGACGATGCGGTTGATGATCGGGTTTTCGCGGATGCGGACCACGATATTGCCGTCCTCGACCCCGGCAATCGAATAATCGGCGAACAGGTCGCTGGCCTGGAGGTCCTTGAGCGCCTGATCGAGCGTCTCCGCCGTATAGGGAATGCCGGCGCGCAATTTGGTATAGCTCAGCACGGTCTCGGGCTCGATCCGCTGCGCGCCTTCGACGCGCAAGGTTCGGATCGTCCGGACGGCGGGATCGGCTGGTGGCGTCGGGGCGGGGGGCTTCGCATGCTGGACGGGCGCTGCGACCGCCGTGCCGCCGATCGTGCCGGCCAAGGCCAGGGCCATCGTACTGGCGCCAAATTCGAACATCATGTGGAGGTCTCCGGGTGAGACCGGGCGCCTGGGCGGGCGATGTTTCCGGCGGATGGCGCGCGCCGGCCGGACTGCAACACTGGGTCACCAACGAGCGCGACCGCGCGGTCGCCGGGCTCGGCTGACACATGGAGCAAGTGGCGGGAAATGTTCGGGACATGGTCGCTGGCTAGAGCGCCGTGCGGGCCAATCGGCTCGCCCGTTCATCCTGCGAGGACCATCGCCATGCGTGTCGCCATCAAATCCGTCCCGTCATCCGCGCCGATCAGCGCGCCGACGCTGCCGCCGCTCGTCGACAATCCGTTTGCGCCCGAAGTCTTCGCCACGGGGCTCGCCGGGCTCGCCAATCTGTCGGGCGTGATCGTGCTGACGCTGGAGAGCGCGCGGTGCGATCACACGCGCGACGCGCCATCGGTCGAGCGGGTCGTCGTCGGGCGGGTCGCGCTGACCAGCGGCGCCGCGCAGGATCTGGTCGCGGCGCTGAACCAGTTCCTCGAGCAGCAGGGGCTGAGCCCGAGCAAGGCGATGGCCGCCGGGTCGACGTTCCAATGAGCCGCGCGACCGTGCCGCCCCCAGCCGGTATCCGCGGGTCGTCGGCCACCGGCTTTACCGTGGCGATCGAAGCGCTGCGGTTTGGCGTTCGAGTACAGAGCCGAGCTGTGGATCAGCCCGTGCGAAGCGTGACCGTCGTGTTCCGCCAACCGGCGGCATGATGCGTGGCTGATGTCCGCGCTGCGACCAAAGACACGATACAGTCTTGCTTGCGACACGGTTTGTCACAAACCGTGGCTGCGTAACAACAGGTGGAACGCATGACGGTTCGATGACGACTTAGCCGTTGTCGACCCCGTCAAATCCCTGCAGCTTTGCCGGACGGACCATATCCGTCATCGCAAAAAATGCCGCGCAACCCAAAGTGTTGCGGCTCAGGGAGTATCACCATGCGTCTGGACTTTCGCAAACGCCTTCTGGCGTCCACGCTTCTGCTTGGCTTGAGCGCACCGGCCGTCGCGCAGGCCGTCGACCCGGCAACGCAGGCGGTGCCGGACGACGCCGCGCCGGCCGATGGCGAGACGATCGTCGTCACCGGATCGCGGCTGGGCGGGCTCCAGTTGCAGCAGGCGTCACCGATCGCAGTGGTCAGCGCACAGGACTTCGCACTGTCGGGCCAGCCCAATGTCGAGAATGTCCTGAAGGACCTGCCGCAGCTGGTGCCGAGCACGACGGGTGCGTCGAACAATCCCGGGGGCGGGGTGGCGACCGCGGATCTGCGCGGGCTGGGTTCGACGCGAACGCTCGTACTCGTCGATAACCGTCGCTACGTCGCCTATGACTCGAACCAGGTCGTCGATCTGAACACTATCCCCGCCGGGCTGATCGAACGCGTCGACATCGTCAGCGGTGGCCGGTCCGCGGTCTATGGCTCCGACGCGATCTCGGGCGTGATCAACTTCGTCATGAAGAAGGATTTCAGCGGCGCGGAGGTGAACGCGAACTACCGCATCAACGAAGCGGGCGATGGCGGCACGTTCAACGGCAACCTGCTGCTCGGGGGCAATTTCGAGGACGGGCGCGGCAATGCGACGGTCTATTTCGATTATACCAAGCGCAACGGCATCCTCCAGTCGGCGCGCGACTATTCGCGACAGGCGCAGGTCGATGATGGCGAGGGTGGCCTGATCGCAGGCGGTTCGGGCTCGATCGAGGGCACGCGGTTCGCAATCGGCGGGGTGAACCGCAAGTTCGAACCCGATGGGAGCTTTTCCGCCTATAGCGCTGCGACCGACGCCTATAATTATGCGCCGTCCAACTATCTGCAGGTCCCGCAGGAGCGGTTCCTGATGAGCGCGCAGACGCATTACGACGTCAGCGATGCGCTGACCGTCTATGCCGAGGGCCAGTTCATCAACAACCGCGTGAAGAACCAGCTCGCGCCGACGCCGTTCACCGGGTCGGTGTCGCTCGACGCCGATTCCTCGTTCCTCTCCGCAGGCTCGCGCGCGCTGCTCCAGGGGCTCGATACGGATGGCGACGGCTTTGTCACCTCGACCATCTACCGGCGGCTGAGCGAGGTCGGCAATCGCGTGTCGAGCCTCGACAACACCGCCTATCGCACGGTGCTGGGCGCGAAGGGAGACGTCGGCGGCGGCTGGAACTACGACGCCTATTACAGCTATTCGCGGACCAAATCGATCGAGAGCCAGACCGGGAACGTCTCACGCAGCCGCGTGCTCCAGGCACTGCGGACGACCTATGACACCGGCGGCAATCTGGTGTGTTCGGATACGAGCAATGGCTGCGTCCCGCTGAACATCTTCGGGGCGGGCAACATCAGCGACGCGGCCGCCGCGTTCATCACCATTCCGGTGCAGAATTCGAGCACGATCAGCGAGCAGGTCGCCAGCGCGTCGATCTCGAACCGCGAGCTGTTTGATCTGGGTGCGGGCCCGGTGGGGATCGTGTTCGGGACCGAATATCGCCGCGAACAGGGCAGCTACAATCCCGATTTCTCGCTGTCGTCGGGCGACGTGGTCGGCTTCAACGCGGGCGAAGGCCTGGGCGGCGGGTATAACGTCAAGGAAGTCTATACCGAGGTCGCGGTGCCGCTGCTCGCGGATCTGCCCTTCGTGAAGAAGCTCGAGGTCAACGGCGCCTATCGCTATTCCTATTATTCGACCGCGGCGAAATCGGTGAACACCTATTCGGGTGGCGCGGTCTGGTCGCTGATCGACGACATCGCACTGCGCGGCCAATATTCGAGGGCAGTGCGCGCGCCGACCGTATCGGACCTGTTCAGCGGCGCGTCGCAGGACTTTCCCGCCGCGACCGATCCGTGCACGACCGCGGTGGCGCTGACGAACACCAATCTGAATGCGAGCTGCCTGTCGAACGGCGTCGCGGCGTCAATAATCGGCACCGCCTATGACGGCGGCAGCACGCAGATCCAGACGGTGAACGGCGGCAACCCCGCGCTGCGCGAGGAGACGTCCGACACCTATACCGCGGGCATCGTGCTCCAGCCGCGCTTCCTGCCCGGCTTCTCGTTCACCGCGGATTACTACAAGATCAAGATCGCGAACTATATCTCGACGGTCGGCACCACGAACCTGATCCGCGCCTGTTTCGGCGACGCGGACAATGGCTACACGCCCTATGACGCGAGCTATTGCGGGTCGTTGCCGCGCGACGCGAACAGCTTTGCGATCACCGATGCGGCCAACACGCTGGCCAATACGGGGGGCGTGACGACGCGCGGGGTCGATTTCGAGGCGCGCTACGGCCTGCCGCTCGGCTTCGGCGCGTTCGGCAGCGACACCAGCCGGCTCGACCTGCGCTTCAGCGGCACGCGGCTGATCGCGTTCGACTATAACCCGCTGGCGGCGATCCCCGACCTGACGATCGACTGTGCAGGCAAGTTCGGTCAGACCTGCGGCAATCCCTATGCGAAATGGCGGCTGTCGACGCGCGCGACCTATTCGACCGGGCCGATGACGGTATCGGTGCTGTATCGCCATCTGTCGGCGGTGAAGGACGACGACAGCGCGACGACCTATGCGGTCGAGCGGATCAAGGCCTATGACTATTTCGACCTAACCGCGGCGTTCCGGATCAAGGACGGCTTCACCTGGTCGGTGGGGGTGAACAACCTGTTCGACAAGCAGCCGCCGATTTTGGGCGACAACCAACAACAGGCGAACACCTATCCGTCGACCTACGACCCCTATGGCCGTGCCTTCTTCGTCAGCACGAACGTCAAGTTCTAGGAGAAACGAGCGGTAAGACTGCGAAAAGCCCCGCCATCCGTCGTGATGGCGGGGCTTTTTCGCGTCTGTCGTCCGGGGGGCAGCTCGCGGAAATATTCGGGACAAACGGTGTTGCGATATCCGGTCCGACGGAATGAACCGGGGAGCCAGCCATGCCGATGCCATCACCGCGCACCACCGATTGCAGCGTCGGGCGTCATCTGCCCCGGTCGCGGCACCGCGATGTAGCCGGCGCGTCGATCCAGCGCGCCGCCTGCCGTGGATGCGGGGCGACGATCACCAAATCCGCGCTGAGCCGGCGCTGGATCATATCCGGGATGCTCGGCTGACACCGGGGGAAGGACGATGACGATGATTTTGAAGAAACCGCGGTCGTCACGCTGGCTGGTGGCGATGCTGCTGCTCGGCGCGACTTGCACTGCCAGTGCGGAGCGCCCGCGCGGGCCGGAGCGTGGGCCCGCAAATGTCGATGCGATGCGGGCCCGCGAGGCTGACGATATCGCGTTGCTCCTGCATCTGCGGCCCGATCAGCGTGGTGCGCTCGTTACGTTCCTGTCTGAGCGGGGGCCGCCTCCGCCGCCGCGCGACGGCGGGGAGGGACCGAACATGCGCCCGGGCCCGTCGATGCCGGGTGGCGAGGATTTCGCCCGCCATCTCGAACGGTTCGAAGCGCAGGCGACCGCGCACGCAGCGCATGACCGGTCGCGCTTGATCGCAGCACGCAGCTTCTACGACAGTCTCGATACGCCGCAGCGCGCGGGGTTCGAGGCGCTGATGCGGCTTCGCCATGCGCCCCCGGGTCCGGGTGGGCCGGGCGGTCCGTTGGGGGCCGGGCCGCCACCCGGCTGATGCGGCCTGTCAGCGCGCGGGCGTCAGCGTTGGAGTCCCGAGTTGGTCGTCGCCGTTGCGCCAGGTGTCGCCGCCCGCGCGCGGCACTTCGCGACGGCGGATCGCGCCGTCGCCATTGCGGTCGAGCGCGGCGAACCGGTCGGCGGCGGCCTTGGCGAACTCTGCCCGGTCGACGCCGCGGTTGAAATCCAGATCCGCCGACGTCACCGGTTCGGGCAGGTCGAACAGACCGAAGCGGCCCGCGCCGATCCGCAAGGTCGCATCGGCGGTGCTGGTCCGGCGGCTGGCGGCGCTGCCACGCTTGCCGGGCCCGGTGTCGGGACGTCCCCCCGATCCGCCACGCCCTCCACCGCGGACGCGGATTTCGGGGACGAGGATGTTTTCGTACCAGGCGATATCCTCAGGATCGATCTCGCCATCGCGGCCGCGGTCGAAATGCGCGAAGACCCGGGTCGCATCCGCCTGAAACTCGGCGCGCGTGATCCGGCCATCGCCGTCGCGGTCGGCACCCTGGAACCATAATGTCTGCGCGGCGCCGGCCTTTTGGGTCGACCGGAACGGCTCACCCATCGGGCTGATGAACAGCTGGCCGCGGCCTTGCTGCGGGCGAGACCGGGGGGATCGCGCCGGCTCGGGACTCGATTGCGCAACCGCTGCGACATTCGGGGCAGGGGTCAGCGCGGCCAGCATCCCGCCGGCGATCACCGTCCATGCGCGCATCGACATCGGTCTTCTCCTGTTTCTGCGCCGGATCATGCCGGCAGAATGACGCGCACGATCAGACCGCCTTCGGGGCGATTTTCGAGCGTCGCGGCGCCGCCATGCGCATGCGCCACCGCGCGGACGCTGGCGAGCCCGAGGCCGGTGCCACCCGTGTCGCGGTTGCGCGATCGCTCCGCCCGGAAGAACGGCTCGAAGGCATGCGACGCATCGGCGGCGGAGAGGCCCGGACCGCGATCGCCGACCTCGATCACCACCGTGTCGCGGTCGCGGTAGAGTTGGACCTCGGCATGCCCGGCATATTTGACGGCATTGTCGACCAGATTGACCAGCAACGCCTTGAGCGCGGGGGCATCGCCGTCGATCGCGAGCGACGGACCGGGCGACAGCACCACCTGCTCGCCGCGGTCGGCATAATCGTCGGTGATGCTTTCCGCCAGCGAGCGCAGGTCGAGCCGCTGGCGGCGGACATGCCGGGTCATGTCGCGAACGAACGCCATCGCCGCGCCGATCCGCTGGCTCATCTCCTGGATATCCTCCTCGCTCGCCTCGCGGATCTCGTCCGGCGCCTTTTCGAGCCGGAGCGCGAGACGCATCAGCGGCGTGCGCAGGTCATGCGCGACCGCGGCGATCAGCGTCGTGCGATCCTCGACATAGCGATTGAGCCGTTCCTGCATGACGTTGAAGGCGGTCGCGGCCTCCATGATCTCGGGCGGTCCGGTCAGCGGGATCGGATCGGCGCGGGGGTCGCGACCGAGCCGGTCGGCGGCGGCGGCGAACAGCGCGACGGGCCGGGCGATGCGCCGCGCCAGCACCAGCGCGACCGGTGCCGCGACCGCCATCGCGACGAGGAACCACAGGATCAGCCGCGCCTGCCACAAGCCGAACGCCGGACGCGCCGGGCGGATCGTCCGCCACTGGCCGTCGGGGGCATGAACCCAGACGACGAACGCGCCGAACAGCGTGTTGTCGACGACCGACTGTGGCGGCATCTTGGGCATGCCCATCGGCATGGGCGGCCGAAACGCGCCCGCCATCAAGGGCGGACCATAGCGCCGCGCCTCGACGATCACCGCGCGTGCCGGCACGCCAAGATCGGCGGCGATCACCCGGCCGAGATGGCGGTCGCGCGCATCGCCCTGCTCGGTCGGCGGGGCGGTCGCGACCGCGATCGTCAGCAGCCCGCTCGGGTCGCGTCCGGCGCGCACGACCGAGGCGATCCGGCTGGTCGAATAGACCACCGGCGTCGGCGGCGGGACCAGAAGGACGGCGGCAAAATTGAGCAGCTGGACGAGCAGGACGGTGAACAGGATGAACGCGAATATCCGCAGGAACAGCGGCCAGCGTCGTGGATGCCCGACCCTGCTGACGGGTGTCGCGCCGGCCGTGCGTGGCGGCGTTGTCACAGCCGGATCACGCGGGGAACGAAGAAATAGCCCTCGTTGCGGATCGTCCGGATGATCTCGTCCCCACGCGAACGCACCTTGCGCCGCAGCCGGCTGACCTGGACGTCGATTGCCCGGTCGAACGCGTCGGTATCCGGGCCCCGCGCCGCCTCCAGCAACGCGTCGCGCGCGAGCACGCGGCGCGGACGCTCGACAAAGGCGCGCAGCACCGCGAATTCGCCATCGGTCAGGTCGACGAGCATGCCGTC
>NZ_JPDP02000159.1:431108-431543 GCF_000732685.2 Sphingomonas sp. STIS6.2 | reverse complement strand
CGCGAGCACGCGGCGCGGACGCTCGACAAAGGCGCGCAGCACCGCGAATTCGCCATCGGTCAGGTCGACGAGCATGCCGTCGGGGGCGGTCAGCGTCCGCATCCGGCAGTTCAGCGCCCAGCCCGCAAAGCCGACCAGATCGTGGCTCTGGACGGGACTTGCGGCGCCAACGGGTCGCTCGGTCGGTGCGGGGTCGGCAGGATCGGGTAACGCGCCCGCGGCCAGTTGCGCGCGTTGCCGCCGCAGGACCGACCGGATCCGCGCGAGGATCTCGCGCGGGCTGCACGGCTTGGTCAGATAATGACTGGCGCCGATCTCGAGCCCGAGAATCCGGTCGGGTTCGTCGCCCAGCGCGCTGAGCATGACGACGGGGGGCGCGCCCTTGCGGGTCAGGCGGCGACAGGCCGCCAGACCGTCCTCGCCCGGCATCATCAC
>NZ_JPDP02000159.1:430504-431098 GCF_000732685.2 Sphingomonas sp. STIS6.2 | reverse complement strand
ATCACGCGCGGCGGATCCTGGGTCTGGGTCAGTGCGCGCAGCACCGACAGCCCGTCCTCGCCGGGCATCATCATGTCGAGCAGGATCAGCGCGATCGGATGCCGTGCGAGCGCGACGTCCATTTCCTGTGCATTGGTCGCGGTTTCGACGCGGTACCCGTGCATCCCTAGACTCTGCGCGAGCAGCGTCCGGATCGCATGGTCGTCATCGACGACGAGCAGCATCGTATCGGCGGGTTCGGGAGCGGCGCAGTGCATCGCCGGCCACTATGCCACGTATGTGTTCGTGATGTTTCAGCGATTTCGCATCATGCCACGCCACCGCCGGTCGTTGCCGGCGCGACGGATTGCGCAACATCCAGACATATGCCGGAAAGAACTGACCTGCAGGCGAGGCGCATGATTTTGACCAACAGCGTTTCCGTCGCCGTGCCCGGCCCTGATCTCCATGTCGGCACGCGAGGGGGGGATGACAGCGCGCGGATCGTCATCGTCGACGACGATCCCGGGCTGCGCGAGTTGCTGACGGGGTTTCTGGTCGATCACGGCCTGCGCGCCGAAGCCGTGGCGAGCGGCGCCGCGTTGCGGACCCGGC
>NZ_JPDP02000159.1:430253-430330 GCF_000732685.2 Sphingomonas sp. STIS6.2 | reverse complement strand
GCGAGATCGACCGGGTCGTCGCGCTCGAACTCGGCGCGGACGATTATGTCACCAAGCCGTCGAGCCCGCGCGAGATT
>NZ_JPDP02000159.1:430056-430243 GCF_000732685.2 Sphingomonas sp. STIS6.2 | reverse complement strand
ACGAACCCGACCGGATTCTCGGGCTCGAGATCGGCGCCAGTCATTATCTGACCAAGCCGTGCAGCCCGCGCGAGATCCTCGCCACGGTCCGCGCCGCACTGCGTGAACGCAAGGCCGCGGCTGTCGAAACCGGACGCAGCTACGGCTTTCTCGGCTGGCGGGTCGATTTCGCGGCGCACGAATTGCT
>NZ_JPDP02000159.1:213639-429945 GCF_000732685.2 Sphingomonas sp. STIS6.2 | reverse complement strand
TCAGCCGGCTGCGGCGCAAGGTGCAGCGGCACGATCGCACCGAACTGATCCGGACGGTACGTGGCAACGGCTATATCTTCATGCCGGACGTGTCCCCGCTCTGAGCGGCGGGCGGACCCGGTCGGCGCGTTGCGGGCTGCTGCCAGGAAAATAGCGTCGGGGCGGGATATTGGCGCACGCCGCGACGTTCATGTCCGACCACGGCTTCCCCAGCGCCGAATACCCGGCCTGGTGGGGGGCAAAGACGCGATCGGACAGACACTTCCATGGCCAAGACCCTTGCCGCATTGGCCAGCGACGTGCTGCGCGCCACCACCCGACCCGCGCGCAGCGATGTACGCGAGGGGGTGCGTGAGGACGGCTATCTGCGGCTGGAGGATTATGGCGCGCTCGGCGACGGGCGGTCGGTCGCGCTGTCGGGGGCGGACGGGTCGATCGACTGGTGGTGCGTGCCCAATCTCGATTCGCAGCCGCTGTTCGACCGGCTGCTCGATCCGGAGGAGGGGGGACGGTTCAGCATCACCCCGACCGAGCCGTTCACCGTCGAGCGCCGCTATCTGCCCGGCAGCAACGTGCTCGAGACGCTCTTCATCACGGACGGCGGCCGCGCGCGCCTGACCGAGTCGATGAACAGCGGTACCGCGGGCCGGTTGCCCTGGACCGAACTTGCACGGCGGATCGACGGGCTCGACGGAGCGGTCCGGTTCAGCATCGAGATGCGCCCGGGACGCAGGGCCAGCGGGGCGAGCCCCTATCAGTCGAAGATCGGCGAATATCCGGTCTTCCATGTCGACCGCGTGCTGGGGCTGTTCCTGCACAGCGATGGCGTCGTCGTGGAGCGCGCTGACGAGGCGGTGACGGGCGTGCTGACGGTCGCGCAGGGCCAGCGCGAGGTCGTCGCGATCGTCGCGGGTGAGGACGAGCCGCTGGTCGTGCCGACGATCGCCGACATCGACGAGCGGATCGATATTTCTGACGCGGAATGGCGGCAATGGTCGCACCGGATCGACTATGACGGCGAACGGCGCCCCGCGTTCATCCGCAGCGTCCTCGCGCTGAAGCTGCTGCTCTATTCACCGACCGGTGCGATCGCGGCCGCCGCGACCACCTCGGTACCCGAAGGGATCGGCGGCAAGAAGAATTACGACTATCGCTACGCCTGGATCCGCGACGCCGGCTATACGATCAAGGCGTTTCTCGCCGCGGGGGCGCAGATGGAGGCCAAGGCGGCGTTCACCTGGCTGTTGAAGCGGCTGGCCGAACACGGGCCGCGCGTCTGCTACACACTCGACGGCGCGCTGGTCCCCGATCTGAGCGAAATCGACGTGCCGGGATATCGGCGGTCGAAACCCGTGCAGGTCGGCAACACTGCGACCGACCAGAACCAGCACGGCGTCTATGGCGACATATTCGAGACCGCCGCCCGCTTCGTCAGCTGCGGCAATATCCTCGATGCGTCGAGCGCCGAGCTGCTGTCGCACCTGGCGGACCGGTGCGCGGACGCGTGGCGGCAGAAGGATGCCGGCATCTGGGAGCTCGAGGAGTCGCAGCATTACACCATGTCGAAGATCAGTTGCTGGCAGGCGCTGGCGCGTGCGGTCGAACTGGCGGACCAGGGGCAGTTGCCGACCACGTGCCGCGATCGCTGGTCGCGCGAACGCGACCGGATCGCGCAGTGGATCGAGGACGAATGCTGGTCCGAGACCAAGCAGGCGTTCGTCTTCTACCCCGGCAGCGACAAGCTCGACGCGTCGCTCGCGCTGGCGGTGCGGTTCGGCTTCGACGGGCGCGAGCGGCTGGAAAAGACGCTCGACGCGATCGACCGCGAACTCGGGGCAGGGCCCTATCACTATCGCTACAGCGACGTGTTGGCCGAGGAAGGCTGTTTCCTGGCGTGCACCTTCTGGATGATCGAGGCCCGTGCGCTACTCGGCCAGCGTGATCGGGCGGAGGCGGCGCTTGCGGGCATTTCCGAGGCGCTTAATCGCGGTGTCGGGATCATGACGGAAATGGCCGATCCGAAGACGGGCATGTTTCTAGGCAACCTGCCGCAGGGTCTGTCGCACCTTGCGCACGTCATGGCGCTCGACGTGCTTGGCGGACAGGACGCCTGCTAGCGGTGGGGCGGGGCGGCGTTTCGCCGCTCCGCCGTCAGCCTGTCGCCGGACTATTCAGCCCGCGTCGACGCCCTGTTTGCGCGCGCCGGTGATCATGCGCGCGGCGATCTGACGCACGCCGGCATCATCCTTGGTTTCGTCGGTCGCCGGGTCGCCGAGATGGTCGAGGCTGGCTTCCATGAAGTCGAGCAGCCCCGGGTGCTGTGCCTCGACATATTCCATCAGTTTGAACAGCAGATGTTCGGACGCGATCTCGCGCTGGCGGGCCATGATGGCGGTGGTGTCGGTCATGTCGGATTCCATGGTGTCGGGGAGGGAGTAAAGACGGTCGCAGGGGCGGGCGGACACCTTGTCGTCCGCCCCGCCCTCACGGCGTTTAACGCTCTGCCACCTCGGAGGCGTCGAACTCGGCGAATGCGGCCTTGATGTCGCTTGCGCGCCCGGCGTCCGCGATATCGACCGAAACGATGATCTTGCCCTCGAGCGCGGCATCGGCGCGCGACGCGGGCGTGGGATTATCGCCTGCAGTGTCGGCGCCCGCGCTTTCGTCGCCAGCGCTGTTGTCTGCGCCGTCGGTCGTGATGAAGATGTCGGTCCGCTCGACCTGCATTTCCTGGACGAGACGTTCCACCGTCATCTCGGCTTCGCGGCGCGTGTCGAACTTGGCTTTGAGAGTGGTCGGCATCAATGGCTCCTCGGGATGCGAAAGGTCCTGCACGACGGGCTATCGGCCGTCCTGCAACGCGTGATGACAACGCGCATCGGCGGATTTCGCCCAGCCGTTTCGAAGAATTTGACCCGGCGGCAAAGGCCGATCGCCGATTTAGGGCTCGCTCTGCCGGACCGGGCGAACAAGACCTGCTTCCGTGCGTTACACGGTGATTCCGGGAGGTGACGCCATGATGCAGGATGATGAACGCTGGATGCGCGAGGCGATCGCGATCGCACGGTCGAAGGGATCGGATCCGTCGACCTCACCGCTGGGCTGCGTGATCGTGCTCGACGGCAAGATGATCGCGGGCGAACGCAACCAGACGCATGAGCTTCCGGACGCGACCGCGCACGCCGAGATGATGGCGATCCGGCGCGCCTGCGAGGATACGGGCGAACTCGAACTGCGCGGGGCGACGCTCTACTCGACGCTGCAACCCTGCGGGATGTGCACGATGGCGTCGATCTGGTCGAAAGTCGGGCGCGTCGTCTATGGCGCCGGCCGCGACGACGTGCATCCGATGTATTTCGAGGCGAAGCACGTCGACACGCTCGCCTTCATCAACGACGCCTATCGCGACGACATCGTCATCGAAGGTGGATGTCTTAAGGCCGAATGCGCCGTGCTTTATTATGGCCCGGACGCGGAGCTGCCGACCGACGAACAGGCCAATCTCTGAGCTGAGGCGACGCGTCGGGTCAGGATTTGCTCAGGCTCATGCCGCCACTCCGGGCGCGTCCTGGGCACAATAGCGATCGACGAACGCCTGATGCGTGGGCAGCCGTTCGACCTGTTGTGCGATCCCCGCCTTCAGCTCCGCGAGCGACGATCCGAGCCGTTCAGGCGGCATCATCCGCGCGAGGCGATGCCAGTCGCGCGGCTCGAGCCGCTGGCCCAGCATGACCTGGGTCCAGGAACTGACGCGGAACAGGTCGTCCGGCGACTGATAGGCCTGTGCGGCGTCGGCGAACAGCGCGATGCGTTCCGCCAGCGTGTCGGGGATCGGCATTGCGGCACAGGCCTTCCAGAACGGTTCGCTGCGCTGGTTCAAATGATAGTGGAGGATGACGAAATCGCGGACGCCTTCGATCTCGCGCCGCGTCTGCGCGTTGAACTGCGCAACGACCGCAGGGCTGATCCCGTCGAAGGGGAAGGCGCGGAGCAGCCGGGTGAGCGCGGTCATGACGAGATGGATGCTGGTCGATTCGAGCGGTTCGACGAACCCGCCGGCGAGGCTCAGCGCGATGCAATTGCCCTCCCACGCGCACAGGCGGCGCCCGGTCGTGAAGCGCAGCAGACGCGGGTCGGTCAGCGGGCGACCCTGGACCGACGCCAGCAGACGGTCCTGGGCCGCATCATCGGAGAGGTACTCGCTCGAATAGACGATACCGTTGCCGACGCGGTGCTGCAGCGGGATCCGCCACTGCCAGCCGGCATCGTGCGCGATCGCACGGGTATAGGGCCGGGCGGGCTCGACCGACGTCGTCTGCACCGCGAGTGCGCGGTTGGCGGGGAGCCAGTGGCTCCAGTCTTCATAGCCGACACCGAGCGCATCGCCGATCAGCAGCCCGCGAAACCCGCTGCAGTCGAGAAACAGATCGCCTGCGACGCGCGATCCGTCGGCGAGGACGACCGCATCGATATGGCCGGTCTCGGCCGAGCGATCGATCCCGGCGATCCGTCCCTCGATCCGGGTCAGCCCCGCGGTCTCGCAGCGCTCGCGCAGGAAGCGGGCATAGCGGCCCGCGTCGAAATGATAGGCATAGTTGAGCTGCGGACCCTGCTGACCGATGGTAAAGCGGCGCGCCTCTGCGGCCTGGAGTTCGAGGCAATAGTCGCCAAAGTCGCCGGCCAGACCGTTGGCGCGCGCTTCGAGCCAGAAATGCTGGAAGTCGCCCATCCAGGTGGACCGCCCGACATCGCCGAACGAATGGACATAGCGATCGTCCGGGCGCGCCCAGCCTTCGAACGCGATGCCGAGTTTGAAGGTTGCGCCGGTGGCGGCCATGAACGCGCGCTCGTCGAGGCCGAGCAGTGCGTGAAAGGCCTGGACCGTGGGGATGGTCGCTTCGCCGACGCCGACGGTGCCGATCTCGTCCGACTCGATCAGCGTGACGTCGATCAGCGCGCCGAGCTGTCGCGTCAGCAGCGCCGCGGCGAGCCAGCCGGCGGTGCCGCCGCCGGCGATGATCACGCGGGTTTTCGGCGGGGTATCCATCGCATATCCCTTCATCGATTGAGCCGTTGCAACAGCGTGGCGCGCAGCCTTCGCGCGGCCATCGCATCCAGCGGCGCGAGTGCGCCCCGTGCGTCTGCCGGGAGATGCGCGCCGGCGCGGGCCGCATCGCCGAAGACATAATAGTCGAACAACGCCTGCCACCCGCGCTTCTCATGCTCGGGCCGGTCGCGCAGGCTGAGCAGGCCGTGCAGCAACGTGTTCTGCGGCGTGTCCATGAAGCGCGGCGTCGGGTTCCACCAATAGTTGATCATCGCGTTGAACGGATCGAGCGCCTCGACCTGGTGCCACCACAAGGCCGGGTAGATGAGCGCGTCGCCGGGCTCCATCTCCGCGACTTCGGCCACCGCCAGCGCATCGGCAAAGCCGGGATGGCGGGTGAAGTCGGGCGCATCGAAATTGACCATCGAGACGACCTGGCCCGCGGGCGTCGGTTCGAGCGGCCCCGGATAGAGGTTGGCTACCTGCTCGGGCGGGAAGAGCGTGAAGCGCCGCCGCCCGACCAACGTGACCGCAATGTTGTTCGACATGTCGTGATGCGCCGAGGCGGTCGTCCGGTTGCCGATCCAGATACTGACCAGCGGCGGATGCGCGATGAGTTCGGGGTCGCCGAAGGGGAGCACCGCCTGGCCCCGGAGGCCGGGGAGATACTGATCGATGTCGGTCGAGCCGATATAGATGCTGGGCGCTGCGGCATCGTCGATGCGGGCGAGAAGCTGATCGAGATAGGCGGACAGCGATCCGCGCTCGCGGGTGAAGTTGAGCGCGGTGCAGTCGGCCGTGTATCCGAAGCGGCCGCCGATCGCGGCGTCGCCGATATAGGCCGTCACCGGCTGGCCGCCATCGAACCGCTTGAGCCAGGCGACCGCGGCCGCGGGGCCCTGACGCGCCGCGGCGACGAGCGGCACGTCGCGCGCGAGCCCTCGCAGGATCGTCGGGCGGCCCTCCGCGATAAGATCGGCGACGGGCAGGGTCCGCGCGTCCGCCCCTTCGATCACGCGTGTCCGGCGGGTGATGGCGGGCACCGGGGTCAACCGACTGCCGCGAGCCGCTGTTGCTTGTGTGCAATCAGCTGCTGAATATTGCCGAGCGATGACGCGGCAAGAATGGCGAGCCGCAGGATACCCGAGCGGTGCAATTGTTCGAGCGGCGGGCCGCTGAGCGCCGCGAGCTGCTCGAGGTCGACGACGAGCACGTCGGGTACGGTGTAGCGGCGTTCGTCGCTGACATCGATCGTGAGCGTGACCGGCGCGAGCAGCCCGGCGGCGTCGAGCGCGGCATAGGCGGCGGGCGCGGATTCCATCCCCTCGTACAGCAGCCGTAATACACCGGTGACATGATCGAGATAGGGCGTGTTGCCGCCATGCTCGAGGAACAGCGGCAGACCCGCCGGGTCACCGACGCGCGGATCGTCGAGATCGACCTGCAGCATCGCCCCGCCGACATCGTCCGGTGCGGACCGGGTCATGCCGATCGAGAACGGACCGCGTCGGTGGCTGGCGGGGACGTAGCGGCTGGTCCAGCGGTCGTCGGTGAGGAAGAGATTCTCGTCGCGGTCGAGCCCGAACAGCGCATAGGCCTGAAGACCTTCGTCGCGGCGGCGAAACACGATCGCGAATTCGCGTTGCAGTTCCTCGAATTCGGCGGGGAAGACCAGCGCCTGATTGGCCGCGTCATTGAATGCGGCGCCGGCGCGCGGGCTGACGCGCAGGTCGGCATGATCGATATTGTTGATCTGTACGGGGTTCATCCGCTCCGGTCCCTTTTTGTCCGGGTCTATCAGCCAGGCGGCGTCGGACAACAGGAAAAGGCCGCGGCACGGTGCTGCGGCCCCTCCATTGCCCGATGCGGTGTCCGGCGCGCGCCGAGGCGCACGCCGGCCTGTGCTCAGAAGCGGTAGCGCGCGCCCAGATAGAAGCGCGGCTTCAGTTCCTGCACATAGACCAGATTGGTCTCGGTACGGGCATATTGGCGGAACGGTTCGCTCGTCAGATTGACCGCCTCGAGCGAGATCGAGAAGCTCTGCGCGATGTCGTAGCTGATGCTCGCGTCGAGCGTCCCGAAGGCTGCGGTGAAGAGCGGGTTGCGGTTGCCGCCCTGGTTGGTGCCCGACAGATATTTGTCGCGCCAGTTGTACGAGACACGCGCCGAAAGCCCGTTCTTGTCATAGATGCCGGTCAGGTTCGCGCTGTCGCCGAGGCCGGTCAGTGCGAAGATGTTGACGTTGGGATCGGCATAGGGATCGACGTTCACGTCGCCATTGACCTTGGTGTACGACACCGCAAAGCCGAAGCCGGTCTGACCGAAGAAGTTGGTCCAGGCGACCTCGAACCCGTGGATGTTGCCCTCGCGGTTGTTGACCGGTCCGCTGATCGCGAACTCGAACAGGGGATCGTTGGGATCGGCGACGATATCGACCGCATTGGCCAGATCGACGACGAACTGCGTCCTCAGGCCACCCGTCGCGGGATCGATGTTGTTCTGGAACGCGGCGGATGCGGCCGCCTGGTTGCCGTTGTTCTGCGTCAGCAACGCGGTGTAGGAGAACAGGTTGATATCGCTGAGCGGGAGGCCGTTGGCCTGGAGATAGGCCAGCGCGGTACCCGAGCGCGAACCGGCAGCGCCCGAACCCGGGTCACGCAGCCCGAACAGATTGCCGCTGGTGACCTGGTTGCCGATGAAGTTGCGGACGTCCTTGTTGAAGAAGCCGACCGACACGAAGCTCGTCGGCTTGTAATACCATTCGAGCGACACGTCGAAATTGTCCGAAACCAGCGGTAACAGCGCCGGATCCTGGCGCGTTGCGCCCGCAGGGGCTGCGCCGAGCGCGGTCGGGCGGTTCGGTGCCCCGGCGCTGACGGAGGCGAACAGATTGCCATAGTCGGGACGGGCGAGCGTGCGGCTGAACGAGGCGCGCGCCATGACGTTGTCGATCGGTTCGATGTTGAAATCGAGCGATGGCAACACATTGTCGTAGCTCGCTTTGACCGTGACGGCGCCGCTGGGCGGCCCGCCATCGACCGCGAAGTCATTGTCCTGCGACCAGCGAATGCCGCTCGGCACCGACTGGATACCGATCGACTTGACCCGCGTCTTTTCATAGCGGGCGCCGATCAGCGCATTGGCGCGACGTCCGCCGAGTTCGCCTGCCCAAGTGATCTGGCCATAGGCCGCCCAGGTCTTCTCACCGACGGTATCGTCCGAGGACGGGCTCGGCGAAACTGCGTTGCCGCGACCGGCATAATAAGGCTCGAAAACGTTGAGTAGATCGACCGCGTTGGCGCGGAAGGCGACCAGTGACGAGCCTGTCGACTTCGGATCATATTTGTCGAACTTGCAGGTCAGGCAGAAGGTGTCGACGAGATCGCCGGCGAGTTCCGCGACGCGGCCGGTATCCGTGATGCCCCAGTCGCCGAGCGTCTGGATCGTGTTGACCGTGGTCGAGCGCATGTTCGCGTCGATATAGTTGCCGCCGACGTTGAACTTGCTGCCCCCGCCCAGGTCCCAGGCGACGTCGCCGCCGAACTGGTTGATCCGGGCTTCCTGGGTCGACGTGATCTTCCGCGCGACCTGGCTGCCCAGATCCGCGATGTCGAGCGTGTTGTTGCAGTTGCCGCCGCGACCACCGTTGGTTGCCGTGCAGTCGTTGATCGTTTCGGACTGCTGCGGGAAGCCGGTGGTGAAGTCGACCTTGTGCGAGGAGCGTACCGGCGCACCGATCGAGATCGTCGTCGCCGAGGTTCCGTTCGCGTTGTCCGGATTGGTCTTCGACTTGGCGTGGTTGGCGTCGAGCGTCAGCCGCAGATTGTCGGTGAAGTCCCACTTCACATTGCCACCGACCGAATAGAGCTCGGTCTTGGTCGCGAACCGCTGCTGCTCGTAACCCTTGTCCGCCTGGATCGACTCGGCGAGGATCACGGCGCTCTGCATCTGCTTGTTGTCGTCGAAGGTGACTTCGGTGAACGGGCGCTGGAACCAGTTGGTCTGCTCGCTGCGCTCTTCGCTCAGCTTGTTGCGGGCATACATGCCGTCGATCGAGATTTCGAACCGGTCGGACGGCTTGAACTGGATGTTGGCCTGGCCGTTCAGACGCTCGCGGCGGTTCTCGGAGAACTGGTACCGGCTGTCGTTCGGTATCTGGACATATTCGGTCGTCGGGCGATTGGTGATCACCGTCGTCGGCCGGATATAGGCGCCCGCCGTGTTGAGGAAATCGGCCAGCGGCACGATGTTCCAGTAATTGGGGTTGGACTGAACCGAAGCGGATTCGCGCAGCTGATAGCTGCCGAACACATTGACGCCGAAGGTTTCGTTCGGGTTCTTGTAGTTGATGAGGCCGGACAGCTCTGGCGTGATCTTGCTCAGATCGCCCTCAGCCTTCTCGACCGAGCTGTCATACAGCCCCTTGGCACCGATCGACCCCGAAAGGCCGCTCTCGTTCGACGACAGCGGTCGGCGGGTGACGACGTTGATCGCCGCACCGATGCCGCCCGACGGGATGTTGGCGCGGCCGGTCTTGTAGACCTCGAGCGTGGCGACACCCTCGGATGCGAGGTTCTGGAAATCGAACGAACGACCCGTACCGGTCGCAAACGCGTTGCCGGTGCTCGTGTCGATGCTGGTCGCCGGAAGCTGGCGGCCGTTCAGGGTGACGAGGTTGAAGCCGCCGCTGAAGCCGCGGACGGCAACCTGCGAGCCTTCGCCATTGGCGCGGCTGATCGAGACGCCGGTGACGCGCTGCAGCGATTCCGCGAGGTTGGTGTCGGGGAACTTGCCGATATCCTCGGCCGAGATGGCGTCGACGACGCCTGCCGAGTTGCGCTTGATGTCGATAGCGCGACCAAGGCTGGCGCGAATGCCGGTGATGACGATCTCGTCCCCGGGGGCCGATTGCGGATCCTGGCTCGCGGTCTGCCCTGCGTCTTGCACGGTGGATGTCGCTGGAAGCGCTGGCTGCGCGGCAGTCGCAGGCGACCCTGTCTCGGTGCCTGGCGCCATTTGCGCGAAGGCCTGTGCCGGATTCAGCAGGCAAACGGCAACTGTGGCAATCGAACTCGAACGCACGAGTGCATTGAGTATGGACGAACCCCTCATCATTCTCTCCCCCTTTGCGGCATGACCGCAGCCCTTCCGAAACCGCTCTTATTGGCGGTGTGTGATAGGGCTACCATGGGCACGAATACTGTCAACGGTAATCTGTATTCTGTGTCGCGTATTTTAGACACAGTGGCAGTAAAGCCATAGCCGATAAAATAACTTAAATATGATTATTTAATACTTGAGACAGGGAGAGACCTGCCCCGTCATTGGAAAGCGGGGCGGGGCCTGTTCAGGCAGGTTCGGACCAACCGCAGGAACGGGCGAACTGATCACCCGGTCCGGCGGCACAGGCGGGGGACCGGCGCGACCGTCATGCCGGGCGCGTGCTCAGCGCTGCGGCGTGGTGAACAGCGCGAGCGGCACCGCGGCACCCATCGCCCGATAGCCCGCTTCGGACGGGTGAAGATGATCGCCTGAGTCGAACGCCGGCGCGAGACGGTCGGGACGGCGCGGATCGCGCATCACCCGGTCGAAGTCGATCACCGCATCGAAGACGCCCGAGTTGCGGATGAAGCTGTTGACCGCCTGGCGATCGGCCTCGAGCGCGGCGTCCGGGTGATAATAGTCATTGCCGCCGAACGGCATCACCGTGCCGCCGATGATCTTGATACCATGTGCATGCGCGCGGTCGGCCAGCTGGCGGAAGCCGGCGGTCAGTTGCGCGACGAGCGCCGCATGGTCTTCGGGCGATGCCGGAGCGTCGCGCGTCAAGACGCCGAGATCGTTCACCCCTTCGAGCAGGATCGCCCAGCCGACGCCGCTGCGCGCGATCACGTCGCGGTCGAACCGGGCGACAAGGTTGGGACCGAGCCCGTCGAGCAATATCCGGTTGCCGCCGATGCCGGCATTGACGACGCCGAGCGGGCGTGTCGCCGGTGCCGCGCGCAGCCGTTCGGCGAGGATGTCGGGCCAGCGGGTGTTGCGTTCCGGGGCGACGCCATAGCCATCGGTGATCGAATCGCCGATCGTGACGATCGTCGTCGGGCGTGCCGCGCCGGTGACCTGGGCGATGCGGGGCCCCGCCACCTCGACATCGGCGAGCGCATACCAGTGTGGCGTCGCGGTCGCGCCTGCGAGAAGCGGGTCGGCGACGTGATTGCCCGCGACCGTGAAGCTGGTGGCCCGCGCACCGGGATGCCCGGTCTGGGGCGTGGCGGGATCGGGCAGATAGAGGCTGACGGCGAGGTCGGCCCCGGGTGCGAGCGCGAGCGTGACCGGATCCGAGTAGATCTCCCCACCCGCCGGGATGACCGCGGTCACCTGTCCGGCAAAGCGAAGCGTCGTGCCGCCCGCGATACGCGCGGCGCCGAGAGCGGTCGGCCGGGCAATATGCGCCGCGCCGATCCGGAGCGGCTGCGTGCCGAACGCGTTGGACAGCCGCACGCGGACCTGCGTGCCGCCAGCCGACAGACGGACGACCTGTCGGAGCGTGATCGCGCCGGCCCGATCGGCCGGCAGCGCATTGTCGCCGGTCGCGATCATCTGCGCAGAGCCCCAGCTCCCGGTCCACCGCTGAGCCGGCGCGGCGCGCTGGGCATCCGCGCCGGTCGCGAGCAATGCTGCCAACAGCCACGCCGTCGGCCTAGCGACCGAAGATCCTACCGTCATCGCGCTCTCCATTCGGTTGCGAAGGCCGCTCATTGCGGATTGCCCGGGGCAAAGGCGGGGCGCTGCGTCTTGTACCAGTCGAGATCATGCGCGGGGGCAGCGGCGCCGGCCGGCAGCGACCGGCCGTTCACCGACATCCAATAGGCGAGGCTGGCGTCGCGCCACCACCGCGCCTCGCGCTCCTGGATGCCCAGATAGGTCGCGGTCTTGGCCCAGCGTTCGGCATCGACCTGGCCGCGCAGTCCGTCCCAGCGCTGGCGCATGTCCGCGACATAGCCGACGCCGCGGTCATAATCATGGACTATCTCGGCCCAGAGGCTGCGTCCCGATGCCATCGGCCGGTCCCATGACACGTGATGGAACCACAGCAGGTCACGTTCTGGCGTCGTTGCGGGATCGGCGAGACTGCGGGCAAGCTCTGGCGCATATTGCGCGACGGCGTTGCTGCCGGTGCGCGTCCGGTCGAACCCGATCCCGGCCTTGTCCGCGCGGTGATAATAGACCGGATTCCATTCCGGACGCTTCAAGTCGGCGACCCACGGGCCGGGGCCATAATGATGGCCCGTGGCCATGACGTGCGCGAGGCCGAGCGGCGTCATATAGTCGACCACCGCCTCGCGCGAGCCCATCATCATGTCCGTCACCGGTGCGACGATCGTGGGGTTCGGCCCGAAGGTCATCGCCGCCCATTCGCGCGCAACCGGCTGTGCACCGATCGTCGGATCCCAGGCCATCCGCCCGAACGCGAACCAGTTCGCCTGATTGAACGTCGATCCGGCCCAGTCGCGGTCGCGGCCGATATTGGCGACTCCCGCCATGCCGGTCAGCGCGTGGCGATTGACGCCGCCCTCGACGATCTGGGCGACCGTCGCACGCTTGCCGCCGGCGAAGGTCTCGCTGCCCAGCGTCTCGGCGAAGAGCGGCCCAAGATAGGCGAGATGCGTCGCAAAGCCGAGATATTCCTTCGTGATCTGGAACTCCAGCATCAGCGGTGTCCTGGGCATTGCCCCGAACAGCGGATGGAACGGCTCGCGCGGCTGGAAGTCGATCGCGCCGTTCTTGACCTGGACGATGACGTTTGCGGCGAACTTGCCGTCGAGCGGCTTGAACTCGGTATAGGCCTGTTTCGCGCGGTCGTCAGGGTCGGTGTCGGCATAGACGAACGCCCGCCACATCACGATGCCGCCATGCGGTGCGACGGCCGCTGCGAGCATGTTCGCGCCTTCCGCATGGCTGCGGTGATAATCGCGCGGCCCAGGCTGCCCCTCGCTATTGGCCTTGACGAGGAAGCCGCCGAAATCGGGAATGGCGCGATAGATTTCGTCGCTCTTCGCCTTCCACCAGGCCGCGACCTGGGGGTCGAGCGGGTCTGCCGTCTTCAGCTTGCCAAGCTCGATCGGCGCGGAGAACCGGGCCGACAGATAGACCTTGATGCCATAGGGGCGGAAGACATCGGCGAGTGCGGCGGCCTTGGCGATATAGCTGGCAGACAGGCTGTCGGGCTTGGCGTTGACGTTGTTGAGGACCGTGCCGTTGATGCCGATCGACGCATTGGCGCGCGCATAGTCGGTGTAGCGGGGATCCTTGAAGTCGGGGAGCGTCCACCAGTCCCAGAGCGACTGGCCCGCATAGCCGCGCTCGACCACGCCATCGAGATTGTCCCAGTGGTTCAGCACGCGCAGCTTCACTCGCGGTGCCGAGGCGAGCGCGATCCGGTCGATCCGCCCGCCGGTCTGGATGTGGCGCAGCAGCGCGAAGCTGCCGTAGAGCACGCCGCGGTCGGTACGCCCCGTCACCAGCGTGACGTCGCGGCCGCCGAGACGCACCTGCCGCACGATGTAGCCTTCGTCGCCGAGGTCGTTCAGCGGCAGGCCGAGGCGGCCGACGTCTCCGTCCGCCGAGGTCGCCAGCAGGATCGGATGCGGGCTCGGACCCATGGCAAAAGCGTGCCCGGTCAGCCCCGCGAGACCGCGGCGAAGCTCGTCCGCGGCGGCGCGCAACGTCGCCGACTGGCCGCGTACTTCGACCGATTCGGCATCCCGGTCGAGCGCCGTCGCCGCCTCTTTCGCCAGGGGGCGGTAGCGCATCCAGAGGTCGTAGCCGTCCTCTGCCTGCGCCCCGGTCGTACTCGCCATCGCAACCGCGACCGCCACGCAAAGCCAACGCACTCGCATCATTCTTTCCTCTCCCGGCACAGCCTCCCGCATTGACAACGGGTCTGCTTGTCGAACATGTTATCGCTATCACGATGACGGCATCGACAGCAATGCCGCGTTTGAAGACAGGAGACGATGGGTGACCGGCACGAGTTTCAGGACAATCGCGACCAGTCGCCGCGGCATGCTCCGCTGGCTGGGTTCGGCATCGCTCGCAACTTTGACGTCCGGTCTGGCCCCCGGACTGGCCGGCGCCGCGAAGGAGTCGCCCGTCTACCGCGATCCCCGCGCGCCCGTCGACCTGCGGGTCCGCGATCTCATGGCGCGGATGACGCTCGACGAGAAGGTGGCGCAGCTGATCACGCTGTCGACGACGAAGCGGCAGGTGATGGACGACGCGCTGCGCTTCGACCCGGCGCGCGCCGATACGGCCTATCCCAATGGCATCGGCCAGATCGCGCGGCCGTCCGACCGGGGCGGGGCTGCCACCGCGGCCAATACAGGGGCCGCCGTTACCGGGCGATGGCGCGCTCCGGCGGATACGATCGCGTTCGTCAACGCGGCGCAGCGCTGGGCGACGACCCGCACGCGGCTGGGCATTCCGATCCTGTTCCACGAGGAGGCGCTGCACGGTTTCATGGCGCCGGAAGCGACCAGCTTCCCGCAGGCGATCGCGCTGGCGGGATCGTTCGATCGCGACCTCGTCCGCCGGGTCAACGCGGTGATCGCGCGCGAGGTGCGGGCGCACGGCACCGTCCTTGCGCTGTCGCCGGTCGTCGACATCGCCCGCGACCCGCGCTGGGGCCGGATCGAGGAGACGTTCGGCGAAGATCCCTATCTGTGCGGGGAAATGGGCGTCGCCTCGGTGATCGGCCTGCAGGGCGAGGGCAAGACGCTGGCACCCGGCAAGGTGTTCGCGACGCTCAAGCACATGACCGGGCACGGCCAGCCCGAAAGCGGCGAGAATGTCGCCCCCGCGCCAATCGCCGAACGCGAACTGCGCGAGAATTTCTTCCCGCCGTTTCGCGCGGTCGTCGCGCGGACCGGGATCGGCGCGGTGATGCCGTCGTATAACGAGATCGACGGTGTCCCGAGCCATGCCAATCGCTGGCTGCTGAACGACGTGCTGCGCGGCGAATGGGGCTTCGACGGCGCGATCGTCAGTGACTATGCGGCGATCGGCGAACTCGCATCGCTGCATCACATCGCCGCGGACAAGGCCGAAGCGGCGCGCCTCGCACTGGCGGCAGGGGTCGATTCGGACCTGCCGGACGGCGAGGCCTATCGCTCGCTCGCCGATCAGGTCCGCGGCGGTCGGGTAGCGATCGAGGCGGTCGATGCCGCGTGCCGGCGGATGCTGACGCTGAAGATGCGGTCGGGGATGTTCGAACAGGCGATCGTCGATCCGCAAGCGGCGGCGCGGATGACCGGCAATGCGGAGGCGCGCGCGCTGGCGCTCGAGGCGGCGCGGCGGTCGATCGCGCTGCTCGTCAACGACGGTGTCCTGCCGCTCAGCCCGGGGGCGCACAAGCGCGTCGCGGTCATCGGTCCGAACGCGGCCGTCGCGCGGCTCGGTGGCTATTCGTCGATCCCCAAGGCGACCGTTTCGCTGCTCGAGGGGGTTCGTGCGCGGTTGAAGGGCAAGGCCGACGTCGTGCACGCGCAGGGCGTCTTCATCACGCAGAGCGAGGACCGCTCCGCCAACGAAGTGCTGCTGGCCGATCCTGCGCGCAACCGAGACCTAATCGCCGAGGCGGTAACCGTCGCCAGCACCGCGGACGTTATCCTGCTCGCGGTCGGCGACACCGAACAGACGAGCCGGGAGGGCTATGCCAAGACGCATCTCGGCGATCGCACCAGTCTCGACCTGCTCGGCGAGCAGAATGCGCTGTTCGCGGCGATGAAGGCGACGGGGAAGCCCGTCATCGTGGTCGCGATCAACGGGCGCCCGCCATCCTGGCCGAGCGTGACGGCGCAGGCCAATGCGGTGCTCGAATGCTGGTATGTCGGGCAGGAGGGGGGCACCGCGATCGCGGAGGCGCTGTTCGGGGACATCAACCCAGGTGCGAAGCTTCCGGTGACGGTCGCGCGGTCGACGGGGCAGCTGCCGGTCTTCTACGACGCCAAGCCTTCGGCGCGTCGCGGCTATCTGTTCGACACGACCGCGCCGCTGTTCCCGTTCGGCTTCGGGCTCAGCTACACCAAGTTCGAGATCGGTGCGCCGCGCCTGTCGTCGGCGAAGATCGGGATCGCGGCTAGTGTCACCGTCTCGGTCGACATCACCAATGTCGGTGCGCGCGCGGGCGACGAGGTCGTCCAGCTCTATGTGCGCGATCAGGTATCGTCCGTCGCGCGGCCAATCCTCGAGCTCAAGGGCTTCGAACGCGTGACGCTGGCCCCCGGCGAGCGCCGGACGGTCCAGTTCACGCTCGGCCCGGACGCGTTCCGGTTCTTCGACATCACGATGCGCGAGGTGGTCGAGCCGGGTCTGTTCGACATTTCCGTTGGTGCCGACTCGACGCGCCTCAAGACCGTTACTCTCGAAATCGCCTGAAGGATCGTCATGCCCAGGATCGTCAATGCCCGCGTCATCGTGACATGCCCCGGGCGCAATTTCGTCACCCTCAAGATCGAGTGCGACGACGGCACCACCGGGCTCGGCGACGCGACGCTCAACGGTCGCGAACTCAGCGTCGCGAGCTATCTCAGCGATCATGTCGTGCCCTGCCTGATCGGTCGCGACGCGCATCGGATCGAGGACGTCTGGCAGTTTCTCTACAAGGGCGCCTATTGGCGGCGTGGCCCGGTGACGATGGCGGCGATCGCCGCGGTCGACACGGCTCTGTGGGACATCAAGGGCAAGCTGGCGGGAATGCCCGTCTATCAGCTGCTCGGCGGCGCCGCGCGCGACGCGTGCATGGTCTATGCGCACGCCAATGGCACGACGATCGACGACACGATCGCGGTCGCGAAGGCGGAACAGGCCAAGGGCTACAAGGCGATCCGGCTGCAATGCGGCGTGCCCGGGCTCGCCTCGACCTATGGCGTCGCCAAGCACGGCGCACGCTACGAACCCGCCGATGCGGATCTGCCGAGCGAGAGCGTGTGGTCGACCGAGAAATACCTCCGCGTCGTCCCCGAGCTGTTCAAGGCGGCGCGCGAGGCGATGGGCTGGGACGTCCACCTGCTCCACGATATCCATCACCGGCTCACCCCGATCGAGGCGGCGCGTCTCGGCAAGGCGCTCGAACCCTATAACCTGTTCTGGATGGAGGACCCGACGCCTGCCGAGAACCAGGAGGCGTTCAAGCTGATCCGGCATCACACGACGACGCCGATCGCGGTGGGCGAGGTGTTCAATTCGATTTGGGACGCCAAGGACCTGATCGAGCACCAGCTGATCGACTATATCCGCGCCACCGTCGTGCATGCGGGCGGTATCACGCATCTGCGCCGGATCGCCGCGCTCGCCGACCTCTATCATATCCGGACCGGGTGCCACGGCGCGACCGACCTTTCTCCCGTGGCGATGGCGGCGGCGCTGCACTTCGGGCTCTCCGTCCCCAATTTTGGGATCCAGGAGCATATGCCGCACACGGACGAGACCGACGCGGTCTTTCCGCATGCCTATCGCTTCGATGCAGGCATGATGCATCCGGGGGAGGCGCCGGGCCTCGGCGTCGACATCGACGAGGCGCTGGCCGAAACCCATGACTATCGACGCGCCTATGATCTGGTCGCGCGGCTGGAAGACGGCACGCTGTGCAACTGGTGAGCGCCGACGGATCGAGCCCCGCCGAGGTCGAGAAACCGCGGGGCCGGGTCCGGTGGGTCGTCTGCGCGCTGCTGTTCGCGGCGGTGGTGCTGAGCTATGTCGACCGGCTCGTCCTGCCGACGCTCAAGCCTGATCTGCAGCAACGCTATGGCTGGAGCGAGACGGGCTATGCTGATCTCGCCATCTGGTTTCAGGCGGCGTACGGGCTGAGCTATCTCGTCTTCGGCCGGCTGATCGACCGGCTCGGCGCGCGGATCGGGTATGCGCTCGCGGTGGCGCTGTGGACGCTTGGCCATGTCGGCCACGTCTTCTTCACCTCGACCAGCGGGATGATCCTCGCGCGGATTCCGCTCGCGCTCGGCGAGGCCGGGACCTTCCCCGCCGCGATCGCCGCGACCAACGAATGGTTTCCGCGGCGCGAGCGGGCGCTTGCGATCGGCATCTTCAACGCAGGGTCGAACGTCGGCGCGATCCTCACGCCGTTGCTGGTGCCGATCATCGCGGTGACGATGGGCTGGCGCTGGGCGTTCATCCTGACCGGGCTGCTCACGCTCATATGGCTGATCGTCTGGCTCGGCTTCTACCGCCGCCCCCGCGAGCATCCCCGGGTCACGGCCGAGGAGCTCGCCTATATCGAGAGCGAGCCGGTCGAACCCGGTCGGCCCGTCGCGTGGCGGACGCTGCTGCGGCAACGCCAGACCTGGGCCTATATCCTCGGGCGATTCCTCATCGACCCGGTGTGGTGGACGTTCCTGTTCTGGCTGCCGGACTTCTTCAACCGGCAATATGGCGTGACGATGCTCGCCTTCGGTCCGCCGCTGATCGCGGTCTATCTGCTCGCCGATGTCGGGTCGGTGGCGGGCGGCTGGTTCTCGTCGCGGCTGATCGGGCGCGGCTACAGCGTCAATCGCGCGCGCAAGACCGCGATGTTCGCCTGCGCCCTGTGTGCGGTGCCGATCGCGTTCGCAACCCAGGTACCGAGCATGTGGTGGGCGGTGCTGATGATCGGCGTGGCCTGTGCCGGGCACCAGGGGTTCTCGGCGAATCTCTACGCCCTGCCGGGCGACCTGCTGCCGCGCTGGGCGACGGGGTCGGTGGTGGGGCTGGGGGGCCTTTCGGGCGCGATCGGAGGCATGCTGATGGCGAAGTTCGCGGGTCGCATCCTCGAGACCGTCGGCAGCTATCAACCGATCTTCATCGTCGCGGCCTGCGCCTATCTCGTCGCGCTCGCCGTCATCCACCTCGTCGTGCCGCGCTATGCGCCGGTGCCCCCGGACCGCTTGGGGTGATGCCGGCGGCGCGTGCTTCGCGGCCCGTCCGGACCCGCTAGACGTGGTGCTCGTGGCTCGCTTCGATCATCACCCGCGCGACCAGATCATAGGCGTCCTGCCAGGCCCGGTCGGTATCAGGATCGAAGTCCGCGCCGGCGAAATGCGCGACGACATGGCGCAACGAGTCGCCGATGATGGCGTAGTGATGATCCTTGGCGCCATACGCGACATGGCGTCGGCCCAGCGCCCTCAGTTCAGGACGCATCGCCTCGAACGCGGTCAGCCCGGTGACGATCTTGGCGAGCGTCTGCATGAAGAGCCTGCCCTGGACAATGCGGTCGTTCGTGAACAGCGCGCGGGATTCCGGGGCGAGCGCGAACACTCGGTCGTAGAAGATCGTCGAGGCTTCGTCCGCCGCGAACAGGATATGGACGAAGCTGTCGCGGACGAGATCGATCTGCCGCGGTGTCACCGGACGAGGTTCACCAGGATGCCGGCCGACCGGCGTGGCCCTAGGATGGAGCGTCCGACACACGGCTCGCCCGACGGCGATCGTGGCGATATGGCATACATGCCTGTGACCTGTCGCATTCCGGCTCTCCCGACCCGCACGATTATGTACCGGTTTCAACAGCTTCACGATCGAGCGTCAATCCGCCATGTTGCACGCGTGTTACAATCGGCGCGAACCTCAAATCGTCGTACGGCGATCCCGGTGCGGCGGCTGTTTCGTCGCCAAGTGTCGCGCCGAGCTTGACTGTTCGGCAGGTAAAGGTAGCGCTATCGGATTGACTTGGAGGAGAGAAGCTTTGGATCGCGTACCGGCTCGGCCGTTTCGTTCGCGCGACTGGTTCGCCGACCCCGCCCGCTCGGACATGACGGCGCTCTATCTCGAACGCTTCATGAACTACGGGCTCACGCCCGCCGAGCTGCGCTGTGGCAAGCCGATCATCGGGATTGCGCAGACCGGCAGCGACCTGTCGCCCTGCAACCGCATCCATGTCGAGCTCGCCAAGCGAACGCGCGACGGCATCATTGCGGCGGGCGGGATCCCGATGGAATTTCCGACGATCCCGATCTTCGAAAATTGCCGTCGCCCGACCGCCGCGCTCGATCGTAACCTCGCCTATATGACGCTGGTCGAGACGCTGTACGGCTATCCGATCGACGCGGTCGTGCTGACCACCGGATGCGACAAGACGACCCCCGCGGGGATCATGGCGGTGTCGACCGTCGACATTCCCGCGATCGTCCTGTCGGGCGGGCCGATGCTCGACGGATGGCATGACGGCGAGCTGGTCGGCTCGGGCACGGTGATCTGGCGCAGCCGGCGCAAGCTGGCCGCGGGCGAGATCGACGAGGAGGAGTTCTTGGCCCGCGCCACCGACAGCGCGCCATCCGCCGGACATTGCAACACGATGGGGACGGCCTCGACGATGAATGCCGTCGCCGAGGCGCTCGGCATGTCGCTGACCGGATGCGCCGCGATCCCCGCGCCGTACCGCGAACGCGGCCAGATGGCGTTCGAGACCGGACGCCGGATCGTCGACATGGCGTATGAGGATCTTCGCCCGTCGAAGATCCTGACGCGCGAAGCCTTTCTGAACGCGATCCGCGTCGTCAGCGCGATCGGCGGATCGAGCAATGCGCAGCCGCACATCATGGCGATGGCGCAGCATGCGGGGGTCGCGCTCGACATGAGCGACTGGTCGACGCACGGCTATGACGTGCCGCTGATCGTCAACATGCAGCCGGCGGGCAAGTATCTCGGCGAGCGCTTTCACCGCGCGGGCGGGGTGCCTGCGGTGATGCACGAACTGGCGGAGTCGGAACTGCTCGACACGAGCTGCCTGACGATCACGGGGCAGAGCCTGGGCGACAATCTGACGGGGCGGGTGACGCGGGACCGGGAGATGATCCGCACCCTCGACGCCCCGTTGATGGAGCATGCCGGGTTCCTGGTGCTCAAGGGCAATCTGTTCGATCATGCGATCATGAAGACGTCGGTGATCTCCGACTCCTTCCGCGCGCGTTATCTGTCGACGCCAGGCGCCGAGAACCGGTTCGAGGCCCGCGCGGTCGTGTTCGACGGGTCGGACGATTATCACCACCGCATCAACGACCCCGCGCTGGGGATCGACGAGCGGTGCATCCTGGTGATCCGCGGATCCGGTCCGATAGGCTGGCCCGGATCGGCCGAGGTGGTCAACATGCAGCCGCCAGACGCCCTGATCCAGCAGGGGATCCTGACGTTGCCGACGTTGGGCGACGGACGCCAGTCGGGCACGTCGGACAGCCCGTCGATCCTCAACGTGTCGCCCGAAAGCGCGGTCGGTGGCGGACTCGCCTGGCTGCGCGACGGCGATATGATCCGGATCGATCTGGTCGCGGGGACCTGCGACGCGCTGGTGGATGCAGACGAGATCGCCCGTCGCAAGACCGAGCCCGCGCCGCCGATCCCGCCGAGCAACTCGCCCTGGGAGGAACTGTACCGTGAAAAGACGGGGCAGCTGGCGCAGGGCGGGGTGCTGGACTTCGCGGTGAAGTATCGCGGGATTGCCGCGAAGACGCCGCGGCACAATCACTAGGCGCCGAGCGCGCCATCAACAGGCCGAAATGGGGCGGGCGGGAGGAACACCTCCCGCCCGCCCTTTTTCATGGTCCGGCTCAGCCGGTCATGTCTTCGAGTTCGCGACCCCGGGTCTCGGTGACCGCGGCGCGGACGAAGAAGAACGAGACGAGCGCGGCGATCGCATAGCCGAGATAGGTGAAGGCCAGCCCCGGCGAGAGGACGAGCGACGGGAAGCTGACCGAGATCAGCGCATTGGCGATCCACTGCGCGAACCCCGCGACGGCAAGCGCCGAGCCGCGGATCTGCGTCGGGAACATCTCGCCCAGCATCACCCACATCACCGGCCCCCAACTGACGTTGAAGAAGATCACGTAGAGATTGGCGGCGACCAGGGCGATCAGCCCGGTATTGCCGGGCAGCGTGACGCCGACGCCCGAGGCGGCGGGCACGGCATTCGAGAAGGCCCAGGCAACGATACCGAGCGTGACCGTCATGCCGGCCGACCCGACCAGCAGCAGCGGCTTGCGCCCGATCCGGTCGATCAACGCGATCGTCAGGAGGCAGGCACCGATCGACAGGACGCCCGACAGGATGTTGATCTGGAGCGCATTGTCCTCGGTGAAGCCGACCGCTTCCCAAAGCGTCGCGCCGTAATAGAACACGACGTTGATGCCGACGAGCTGCTGGAACACCGCCAGACCGATACCCGCCCAGAGGATCGGACGGATCTTGCCGGTGGTCTTGTCGACCAGATCGGACAGCCGCGGCTTGTGATGATCGACCGCGAGCGAAGAGCGGATCTCGGCCACCTTGCGGCGGGCCTCGGCCGCGCCGAACAGGCGGGTCAGCACCACTTCGGCGCGGGCGTCATGCCCCTTCACGACGAGGTAACGCGGGCTTTCCGGGATGAAGAACAGCGCGACGAAATAGATCGTCGCGGGGATCACCTGGAGCCAGAACATCCAGCGCCAGGCCTGATACCCGAGCCAGAACTCGGCGGTCGAGCCGCCGGCGAAGCGGGCGAGCGCGAAATTGGCGACGAACGCGCCGGTCAGGCCCGAGATGATCATCACCTGCTGGATGCTGGTCAGTCGTCCGCGGATATTGGCCGGTGCGACTTCGGAGATATAGACCGGCGAGGTGACGCTGGCGGCGCCGACCCCGAACCCGCCGATGATCCGCGCGATGATGAACAGCAGCGACGAATTCGCCGCCCCCGCTGCGAGCGCACTGACGATGAACAGGATTGCGGCCAGCATCATCGTGTTGCGACGGCCGATCACGTCGGACAGCCGGCCCGCCGCGAATGCGCCGACCGACGATCCGACTAGGATCGCGCCGACATTGATGCCGATGCCCAGTCTGCCGAGGTCGAACGCCGCCTCGATCCCCTTTTGCGTGCCGTTGATCACGCCCGAATCATATCCGAACATGAAGCCCCCGATCGTCGCCACCGCGACGATGAGGGCGATCAGCGCGCTGTTGACGCCCCCCGCATCGGTGGGTGAGCCCGTGGCCCTGGCTGTAGCCGTGCCGTTCATTAGTGACGTCCTTCCTGATGGTGCACGCTCTGTTGGCGCGTTCAAGGTCTAGAGATTAAAGGTCCAAGCTGACCGGCATGACGGGAATGCCGCCAATGTCGGTCCGGAACGTGAAGATGTCGCCCGCGAGCGGTTGCGAGGCGAGGCGCTCTGCCGACAGTCCCTGTCGCGCGGTCGTCGCAAAGGCGGTGCGACCATCGTCGCCGCCCAGCGCGATCTTGGTGACGTTCGAGACGGGAAAGCGCACTTCGTCGGTCATCGTGCCATCGGGCGCGAACCGTCGCGCCGCCCAGCCGCCGTAAAAGCCGACCCACACGCCACCGCCGGCATCGCAGATCGCACCGTCGGGATAGCCCTTGCACGCGTCGAACTTGAGGAAGGGGCGACCCGCGCCGATCGTGCCGTCGAGACCGATCGGGTGCGCGGCGATCGACAGGCCCAGCGTATCAACCAGATAGGCGGTGCGCCCGTCGGGCGAGATAGCGGGGCCGTTGGTGATCACGACGGGCGACACGGTGGTCCTGCTGACGGCGCCGCGGTGCCACTGATAGATATGCCCGGTCGGGTGGACTTCCTTGTTGTCCATCGACCCGAACCAGATCCTGCCGGCGGGATCGACCGCGGCGTCGTTGAGGCGGTTGTCGGGCAGGTCCGCCTCGATGCCGTTCATCAGCGTGAAGCTGCCGTCGCGCGGATCGAAGCGGTGGAGGCCCTTGGCGAGCCCGGCGACCCACAGGCCGTCCTGTGCGGGAAGGATCCAGCCGACATGCGATGGCGCGTCGAAGCGATCGAGCGCATGCGACGCGGGATCATATCGATAGACGCAGGGCGCCTTGATATCGACGAACCACAGCGCCTTGTCGCGCGCCGACCAGACCGGGCCTTCACCAAGCTCGGCGCCGACCGAGGCGAGCAGACGGGCTTCGCTATCCATGGTTCAGCGCCAGCCCGCATCGATGAAATAATCGTGCCCGGTGCACATCCGCGCATCGTCCGACGCGAGGAACAGCACGAGTGCTGCGACGTCGATCGGCTGGATCCGGCCGTCGAGGCACTGGGCGGCGACGATCTCCGCCTCCCCCTCGGGCGTGTACCATTTCTCCTGGCGCGGCGTCTGGACATTGCCCGGGACGATCGTGTTGACGCGGATGCCGTCGCGGCCGAGGTCGCGTGCGAGGCCGCGCGTCAGGCCCTCGATCGCTGCCTTGCACGTCTGGTACAGGACCAGGTCGGGCAGCGCGAGATGCCAGCTGATCGAACCGAAGTTGAGGATCGTGCCGCCGCCGGCGCGCTTCATCGCAGGGACGACGGCCTGGGCTGCAAAGAACTGGTGCCGAAGATTGACGTTCAGCCGCTCGTCCCAATAAGCGGGCGTGACCTCGTCGACGCCGTGCCGGTCGTCATTGCCCGCATTGTTAATCAGGATGTCGATCCCGCCGAGCGCCTGCTCGAGCTTACCGAAAACGTCCTTAAGCTGATCGATGTCGGTCAGGTCGCAGCGATGATAGATCGGCACATGGGCCGCATCGACCGCGAGGCGTTCGAGCAGCGCCTGGCTGGGTTCGTCGGCGACGTCGACGAACGCGACGCGCGCACCCTGGGTGACAAACGCCTCGACCAGACCCGCGCCGATGCCCGAGCCTCCGCCGGTCACGAGGACCCGCTTGCCGGCAAGACTGGGATAGATGGCGCGGCCTTCACCGGCGCTGGTCTGCTGCAACACGGGAGTCTCCGTCTGATCGTAGGTCATGCGTCGAGAAGTTTGCGATGCGCGAGATTGGCCATCAGGCCGCCGATGCCCAGCGTCCATGCGGGCGCATCGCGCGAGGTGGTGACACGGTTCACCAAAGCGCCGAGCTTCGGGTTCGAGATGGTGACGACGTCGCCCATCTTGTGCGTGAAGCCGCGGCCGGGCTCGTCGCGGTCCTTGGTGGGCGCGAACAGCGTGCCGAGGAACAGGACGAAGCCGTCCGGATAATGATGCTCGCTCATCGCCTGCGTGACGAGATCGGTCGGGTCGCGGCTGATCTCGCGCATCGAGCTATGCCCGTCGAGCACATAGCCGTCCTCGCCCTCGATCTTGAGCGTCACGTCGCTCGCGCGGACGTCGTCGAGCGAGAAGCCTTCGTCGAACAGGCGGATGAACGGCCCGATCGAGCAGGAGGCGTTATTATCCTTGGCCTTGCTCAGCAGCAGTGCGGAGCGGCCCTCGAAATCGCGCAGGTTGACGTCGTTGCCGAGCGTCGCGCCGACGATCGCGCCGTCTGCATCGACTAGCAGCACGACTTCGGGTTCGGGGTTGTTCCACGTCGAATCGGACCGGATCCCGATCGGGCCACCCCAGCCGACGGTCGAGAGCGTCGGGCTCTTGGTGAAGATCTCCGCATCGGGGCCGATCGCGACCTCGAGATATTGCGACCACATCCCGTCCTCGATCAGCGCCGCCTTGAGCGCCGCCGCCTCGGCGGAGCCCGGCACGACCGAACGGACGCTGCCGCCGATCCGGGCTTCGAGCCGGCCACGCACTTCAACGGCCTTGGAGGCATCGCCCCGCGCACGCTCCTCGATGACGCGCTCGATCGCGGACACCGCGAACGTCACGCCGGCGGCCTTGACGCATTGCAGGTCGATCGGGCTCAGCAGGCGCGCAGGGGCATCGACCGCCGCGGACAGGTCGAGCGATTCGAGCGTGCCCAGCGACTGGCCGGCTGCCGTGTCGAACGTGCCGCCCGCGACGAGCGCGGACACGGTCGGTGCGACGCGGGACATGTCGAAGACTTCACCGCGGCTGACCAATATCGGCGTGGGACCTTCGCCGAGATCAACCCGGCCAAGCAGCAGCGCGTTGCGCCAGTCCGCAGGCAACGCCGACAGGACCGGCGCGGCGATATGCGACATCAATTTCCCTCTCCACTCATGTTACCGCTATCGTATAGGCCATTGCCCGATCGTCAAGAGACGCGGACGAGATTGATCGTACAATAGGCTGCCCCGCTTCGGGACGAGCGGCGCGCCGTGGCCAGCGAGCGACGGACTTGTCCCGTTGAGACGCGATCGCGCTTGCCATTCGCGGGCCTGTGCCTACCGTGAGCATATGGAAAATATCGCATCGCAGCTCGATCTGCTCACCTCGCTCAAGATCGCCTTTGTCGAGCGTGACGAGGCCGCAGACGCCTTTGACGTGTTCAAGCAGGACGCGATCATGGCGCATGAACCGTCGCCTGCCGACGCACCGGCGATCAGCAGCGACGACGCCGCCGATGCTGCAGCGGGTGAGGTCGATGCGTTCGACGCCGAGGTCCGTGGGCTGCTGGCCGATGCGTCGGATGCGGATGTGATCGCGGCCTATCGCGCGACGGAGGGCGAGGTCGGCGACCCCGCCGCCGAAGCGCTGCTCGGCGAGATCCGGCGTCGTCAACTGACCGCCTGAGCCGCTGCGGCGGCGGTGCGCTCGATGCACAAGGGCCGCCGCCGCGTGACGATCACTTCGCCGCGACCGCCTTCGCCACGACTCCGCGGTGCATGACGAAATCGACATGCGTGAGCCGGTTCACGTCGTCGAGCGGGGACCCCCGCACCGCGATGATGTCCGCGGTCTTGCCGGGCGCGAGCGTGCCAATATCGTCCCGCCCAAGCAGATCCGCCGCGCCGCTCGTCGCTGCGGCGATGGCTTGTGCCGGGGTAAGGCCGTTTTGCACGAGCAGCGCGAATTCGGTCGCATTGTCGCCGTGCTTCGACACGCCGGTATCCGTTCCGAAGGCGACCTTGACGCCGGCCGCATAGGCACGGCGATGGCTGGCGGCCATGGCTGCGGCGGCGGACTCCGCCTTGACGATGGTGGCCGGGGGCAGGGCGCCGCCGCGTGCCTGGGCGAGTGCCGCGACCGGTGCGATCTCGGTCGGCACCAGATAGGCGCCCCTGGTCTTGAAGAGACGGATCGTCTCGTCGTCGAGAAACGTGCCGTGTTCGATCGAATCGACCCCCGCCTCGAGCGCGGCGCGGGTTCCTTCGGTCGCGTGGCTGTGCGCCGCGACCTTGCGGCCGAGCATGTGCGCAGTGTCGATGATCGCGCGCATTTCGTCCGGGGTCATCGCCCGGCCAAGGCCGCCGCTGACGTTCGACAGCACGCCGCCGGTCGCCGCGAACTTGATGACACGCGCACCGAGCGCAACCTGCGCCCGGACCGCGCGGCGGCAGTCGTCGGGCCCGTTGCAGACATTGACCTCGCGACCATGGACCATATCGGCGAATTCCTCGGCGAGGCCGTTGCCGCCATCGCCGTGCCCGCCGGTGACGGAGATCATCTCGCCGGCATTGGTGATGCTCGGCCCTTCGATCGCGCCCGCGTCGATCGCGTCACGCAAAGCACGGATGCCGCGCGGATCGCCGCCAAGATCGCGGACCGAGGTGAAACCTGCGGCGAGCGTCTGCCGTGCATTGGCGACCGCTGTCATCTCGTCATCGAACCGGTCGCGGGTCATCGCCTCGAGCCGCGCGCGCATCGGGTCGCCGCCGATGCCCCAGAGATGGACGTGCATGTCGACCATGCCCGGCATGACGAACGCGGTGCGCAGGTCGACGAGTGTCGCGCCCGCCTCCGGCGCCACGAACCCGTCGCGTAGCGCGACGATCTTGCCGTCGCGGACGATGATCGTGGTCGCGCCGCGCGGCGCCTGGCCCGGACGATCGAGCAGTGTGCCGGCCTGGATATAGGTCACAGCTGGTGGCGCCGTTTGTGCGTCGGCCGGAATTGTGGTCGCCGCAGCCAGCGCGACCAGTATCGCGGTCTTCATGTGTCTCTCCCCTTTGGTCCATGCTTGCCGATCCGCGACCTCCGGGCAAGCGTCGATGCGTGACGACAACCGTCCGCCAACACCCGCTCAAAGCTGCACTTGAGAACCAATAGCAATACGTGATAGTGCGGCATCTGTGATTTGGGGGGCTGAAGACAGATGATGATCGTTCGAGACTGCGCGCAATGACGCTGCGCCGCGTGCTGTTCCAGATGCACTGGTTTCTGGGGATTACCGCGGGTTTCGTGCTCGCACTGATGGGCGTGACCGGCGCCGCGATGGCGTTCGAGGACGAGATCATGGCGGCGCTCAGCCCGGGCGTGGTGACCCTCGCACCGCTGCCAAGTGGGGCGGGCGATGTGGCAAGGCTGTCACCTGATGCTCTGGTCCGGGCCGCATCCGCGCAGCGCGGGGGCAAGCGGGTGCAGGATCTGACGATCGCGCGCGATCCAACCCTCGCGGCGCAGGTGCGCTTCGCCGCGAAGAAGGGCCAGCGCGGTGGCGAGCGCAGCTATATCGACCCGCGAACCGGCCGGTTGCTCGGCACCGCCACCGGCGCGGGGGTGTTCCGCACGATCGAGAACCTGCATCGCTGGCTCGCGCTGCCGGGCGGACGCAACGGCATCGGCAGTCAGCTGACCGGCCTGTCCGCGCTGGCGCTCGTCTTCTTTGCGGTGTCGGGGCTGTATCTGCGCTGGCCGCGCCACCCGCTCGACTGGCGCGCCTGGTTCGTGCTCGACCTGCGCAAGACCGGACGCAACCTGTACCGCGCGCTTCATGCGGTGATCGGCGGCTGGGTGCTCGTCTTCTACCTGCTGAGTGCGGCGACCGGCCTCTGGTGGTCCTATGACTGGTATCAGCGGGGCGCGCGGTACATGCTGACCGGTACGACCGAGCGGCCCGAACGTGGCGGGCGCGAGGGGCGCGCGCCGGGTGGCCGTCGCGGCGACCGGGGTGAGGTGACGGAAGAGTCGCGACCGATCGCCCCGGCCTGGGCGGGGTTCCGGCGTAGCGAGGGTTCGCGTTTCGACCGGGTGACGATAACGGTCCCGCAGGGCCCGGCGCCCGTGACGATGCGGATGGTGCCGATCGGCGCGCGGTTCGACCGTATGACCGACGAGCTCCGCTTCGACGCGCGCAGCGGCGCGCTGACCAAGGCGGAGCGCTACGCCGAGCGCGGCGTCGGCGAGACGATCGCGACCAGTATCTATCCGCTCCACACGGGGGCATTCTTCGGTCTGCCCGGGCGGATCGCGCTGTTCCTGACGAGCCTGACGATGCCGCTGTTCACGGTCACCGGCCTGCTGCTGTATCTGGGCCGACGGCGGACCAAGCGGGCGCTCGCGGCGGTCGTGGTAACGGCCTCGGCCGACAACGGGGGGGCGGACCGACCCGGCGTGCTGGTCGTCCACGCGTCGCAGACCGGCACCGCCGAGCGTCTCGCACGCCTCAGCGCTGCGGCGTTCCCGGGTGCTGCGATCCGACCGCTGGCGACGGTGTCGCCGGCCGATCTGCGCGATGCCGGCACCGTCCTGTTCGTCGTGGCGACCTATGGCGAGGGCGATGCGCCGGACACCGCGCGGGCGTTCGAGCGCCGCGTCATGGCCGCGCCGGCCGATCTCGACGGGGTCCGCTACGCGGTGCTGGCGCTGGGCGACCGCGAATATCCCGACTATTGCGCCTTTGGTCAGCGCGTCGACGCATGGCTGCATGCCAGTGGGGCGCAGCGCCTGTTCGACCGGATCGAGCTCGATGCGGCCGATGCGGACGGCGAACGCCAGTGGCAGCAACAGCTTCACGCGATCGGCGCGGATCCGGCGCAGGCTGACTGGCAGCCGGCGGACTATGCCGCCTGGCCGCTGGTCGCACGAACATGGCTCAATCCCGACAGCCCGGGCGCGCCGATGTACCGGGTCGAACTCGGCATTCCCGCGGGCACGCGCTGGGCACCGGGCGCGATCGCCGAGATCGAGCCGCGTCACGATCCGGCCCGCGTCGCGCGGTTCCTAGCCGATTGCGGGATCGTCGACGACGGCCGGGTCGCGGTCGCACTCGCCAGGGCGACGCTGCCCGATCCGGCGACGTTCGAGGCCGGGGGGCGGGATCCGTTGGCGCTACCGCCGCTTGCGCATCGCGAATATTCGGTCGCGTCGCTACCAGAGTCGGGCCGCGTCGAACTGCTTGTGCGGCAATGTCCCGCAGCCGATGGCGGGCTCGGCATCGGCTCGGGGTGGCTGACGGAAGTGGCGTCGATCGGTGATCCTATCGCCATACGGCTTCGTGCCAATCCGGGGTTTGCGACACCGATGGATCCGGCGACCCCGCTCGTGCTGATCGGCAACGGCACCGGCCTCGCCGGGCTGATGGCGCATCTTCGCGAGCGGGCGCGGACCGGCGGCGCGCCCGCCTGGCTGCTCTATGGCGAACGCAGCAGCGCATCCGATCGTCCCCTCGCGGCCGAGCTCGAAGCGCTGCACATTGTGGGTACACTCGAGCGGATCGACCGAGCCTTCTCGCGCGATGCCGGATGCGAACGTTATGTCCAGGCGCTGGTCGCGGAACAGGCCGACCGGATGCTCGACTGGGCGAACCGCGGGGCGGCGATCTATGTCTGCGGCAGTCTCGTCGGAATGGCCGGCGCGGTCGATGCCGAACTTCGGATCATCCTCGGCGACGACCGGGTCGAGGCGATGAGCGAGGCCGGGCTGTACCGCCGCGACATCTACTAATCGCTGTCGACCTCAGCGCCGGTTCCGATTGGGGATGTCAGTCGACATCCCCGTGTCCGTGGCCGACGGTGATGCGTGCGCCCGTATCGGCGCCCGCGCTGCCGCCCTCCCACCAATAGGCCTGGCGCTTGCGCGTGCCGGTGATCGTCTCGTTCAGCGTCGCCGCATCATAAAGGCGGCCGCCGAGCATCACCTGCGCGACCTTGTCGCTGTTGCGGATGTCGCTTGTCGGGTCGGCGGTCAGCACGACCAGATCGGCGAGCTTGCCGGGTTCGAGCGAGCCGACGTCCTTGGCGTATCCCAGCGATCGTGCCGATTCGATCGTACCCGCACGCAGCGCCTCGATTGGGCTGAACCCGCCCCGGACGAAGCTCCACAGCTCCCAATGCGCGCCAAGCCCCGGCTGCTGGCCGTGCGCGCCGATCGCCACGGGTACGCCCTTGACCGCGAGCTTGCGCGCCTCGCGTGCGGTCGCGCCATCGACATAATCCTCCTCGGGCGCGATCTCGCGCCGCGCATTCTGCGCCGCGAGCAGTGCCGGCGGCGCATGGCGGGCGAGCAGCGGATGCCGCCACACGTCGCTGTGCGCGCGCCAATAGGGATCGCCCGCCGGCCCGCCATAGGCAACCACGAGCGTCGGCGTGTAGCCGACCGTCGTCTGTGACCAGAGATCGACCACATCTGCGTAGAAATGCTCGAGCGGAACATTGTGCTCGACCGTGGAATTGCCGTCCTGCACCAGGCTCATGTCGAGCGTGAAGAGCGAGCCGCCCTCGGGCACGACCTCCATGCCTTCCGCCTGCGCTGCCGCCACGACCATCTGGCGCTGCTCGCGGCGTGGCTGGTTATAGTTCTTCACGCTGCGTGCGCCCTGCGCCTTGAGGCGGCGGACGACGGCGAGCGCGTCCTCATAGGTGTCGATCTGCGCATAGACGTCGGGCGCCTTGGCGCCATAGACGATCTCGCCGGTCGAGAAGGTGCGCGGTGCGAGCAGCATGCCGGCCTGCTGCATCTCGGCCGCCGGGAAGATTTCGGCGGAGCGCGACGACGGATCGTGGATCGTCGTGGTGCCGAGCGCGAGGTTCGCCATCGCCGACCAGTTCTGCTGGGGGACGATCTCGTCCTCACCCTGCGGACCATGCGCATGCGCGTCGACCAGCCCGGGGATGACCGTCTTGCCCGCCAGATCGACGGTCTTCGCGCCTGCGGGAATGGCGACCGTGGCTCGTGGCCCGACCGCGACGATGCGGTCGCCGCGGATCAGGATCGTCGCATCGTCGATGATCCCGCCATCGGCCTTCGCCATCGTCACGACGCGTGCGCCGGTCAGCGCCACCGTCGCGTCAGGCTTGGCGGCGGCGATGTCCATCGACAGCGAGGTGCCGGTGCGCGGCGCGACGAACTTCGGCGCGTCCTCACCCTTCGGCGTCGGCACCGCGCGGAACAGCGCCGCGGTCTCGGCCGTGTAGAGCGTCGGGCCCGCGCTCCAGTGGATCTGCCGGCCGTCGTTCGACCAGTTGATGAAGTCCGCACCGTCGCCACTGACGCGGGTGACGGGCAGGGGGCCGCCCTTGGCATCGGTCTCGACCGCCTGGCGTCCCGGCATCAGCGGCATCACGAACGCCTCGTAATTCTGACGGAAGGCGACGTAATCGCCCTGTGGTGAGATCTGATAGTCATTGACCAGCTCGCCCGAGGCATGGACGCGGCGGTCCTGTCCGTTGAGGTCGGTGCTGATCAGCTGGCGCTTGTCCTTCTCGGTCGCCATCAGGAAGACGCGGTCGTTCGCCGCCCCGAATTGCGGGCCGCTCGCCTCCTTGGCGATCCGCACCGGCGCACCGCCGCTGGCGGCGACGCGGTAGGCCCCGGCGTCGGGATTGCCCCGCGCCGCGGTCAGCCCGCCGCCGGGGCCCTGTTCGAACACGATCGAGCGCGCGTCGGGTGAAAAGCGCGGGCGGCGATAATGGCCGGCGACGGTCGTGACGGTGCGGGGCGAGCCGCCGCCTGCCGCGATCGTCCGGATCTGGCCGAGTCCGGCATCCGTCCAGCCGACGAACACGATCTGACGACCGTCGCGCGACCAGCTTGGGAACAGTTCGAATTCGTCCGCGCCGCGCGTCAGCCGGGTCGCGGTGCCGCCCGCAACGGGCTTGGTCCAGAGCTTGCCGAGCGTCTCGAACACGACGGTGCGGCCATCGGGCGACACACTGGCCCAGCGCGGCATCTTCGTCGCGAACCGGTCGGGTGCGACCGCGACCTGCGGATGGACCGCATCGACGATGACGCGCGTATCGTCGATGCGGAACGGGATGACCGCCGCGCCCGAGCCGTCGGGGGCCACCCGGCGCAGCTTGCCCCCCGCCCAGAAGACGATCGCCGTGTCGCCCGGCGTCCAGGCCATGTCGGGATAGACGCCCGTCACCGCCCATGTCTCCTGCACGTCGCGGTCGAGCGGACCATAGATCATCCGTTCGACCCCGGTCGCGAAGTCCTTCACCCATAATTTGGTGACGTTGTTCTCGCGCCGGACAAAGGCGATCCGCTTGCCGTCACGCGACGGGGTCGGCCGGACCGAGCCGCCGACCCCGGAGACCGCGGTGCTGACCTCCCCGCTGTCGACGTCATAGCGTTCGATGTCGAACAGGTCGGTGCGCGAATTCTGCGCATATTCGAAGATCGGGCCGGGCGAGATGTTGCGCGTGTAGAAGATGCTCTTGCCATCGGGCGCGTAGATCGGCTCGCCCAGTTCCTTCTGCAGAACCTCGCTCGCGCGTTTGACCAGCTGGACGCCGCCGCCGCCCGAGACGTGATAGAGCCAGATCTCGCCCGTGCCGAGCGAGCGGCCGGTCGTGAAATGCTTCTTCGCGGCGATGAACCGGCCGTCCGGGCTCCAGCTCGGCTGGTTGAGCAGGCGGAAATCCTCGTTCGTCACCTGGCGCTTGTCGCTGCCGTCGACGTTCATCACCCAGATATTGTCGCCACCGCCGCGGTCCGACGTGAAGGCGATGCGGCGGCCGTCGGGTGAGAAGCGCGGCTGATGCTCGAACGCCAGCCCCTCGGCGATGCGTCGCGGCGTGCCGCCCGTGATCGGCATGGTGTAGAGGTCGCCGAGCAGATCGAAGGCGATCAGCTGGCCGTCGGGCGAGACGTCGACGTTCATCCAGCTGCCCTCGTCGACATGCAGGGCGACCTCGCGCGTCTTCAGTCCGCGCGGCTGCATGACGTCCCAGACCGGCGGCTTGGCGGACGATTTCGATGTGGCAGCCGACGCATTGGCGGGCACGGCGGCAGTGACCGGGGCTGCGGCGACGGGCTGGGGCGACGGATTGGGGTCGGCGCGGGTCGTCGCGGGGGTGGGCGCCGTCGCCTGATTCTCGGGCGCCTGGGTCCGTTCGACGGGCTTGGTGGCTGGTGGCGGCGTGGTCTGTGCGGACAGTTCGGTGGCGACGAGGCAGAGTGCGATGGCGGTCAGTGCGCGGTGCTTCATGGTGTAGAGATCTCCCCTTGTGCGGCAGGGTCTAACCGATTGATCGCGATCGTCACTCGCAAATCTCTTTTATCGGGTCGCTTCTTGTCCTGTCGTCGCCGCTCCGCTTTGTACCGGTCTCGGACGTGATCTTCGCCGGTCGCGAGTGGATGGAAGGCGAGAGCACGTCACGCCGGGTCTAGAGCGTCGCGTCACAAGCAAGTTTCTCCGCTTTGCTTGCGCTTTTGGCGCGTTGACCGACGACCGATAGCAATGACCCCAGCGGATACTATTCCATGGCGGACGGACTCGCAACGGAAGCGGAATGGTGCGGTCTGAGGAACGCAAAGTCCTGTCATTGATACCGATTGAGACCGTTACGACACAAAATCCATACCGCGTGTCATTTCTGAAATTATTGGTATTGTTTTGATATTTGGGACGTGACAGCATGTGCCTGTCCGAGGGTCCGGATGGTAATGCCGAACAAGGTCAGCAAGGTCACGGGGCGACAGATCCCGATGAAAGCGCGTCCTGTTGTTCATCGAACGCTTCCGAACAGGGTCGGCAGCAATCGATACGATGCATCACCATCCATGTGACCCGATCGGCAACATGGGGGGTGATAGAATGGTGCTGTTCAAAGGGTTTCTGACTACGACATGTTGCGTCGCGGCGTTGTTTGCGATGCCGGCCCAGGCGTCGGATACAGGCGCGGGCGATGCTGCGCAGGAAAGCCAGACGGCGATCGGCGATCCCGTCGCCTCCGCCAAGCTCGCCGCAGATGCCGAACGCACCGGCGATCGGCGGGAAGCGTCGGATATCGTCGTGACCGGCACGCGCATCGCGCGGCCGAACAACCGGTCCGCCGCACCGATCGTGACGACGACCGCCGCGGAAATCGCGGCACAGGGCGCGACGACGATCGAGGAGGTGCTGAACCGCCTGCCGCAGGTGCAGGTGAACTCGGAACAGAATTTCAGCGATTCCGAAGGTCGTCAGCGCATCAAGCTACGCAGCCTGGGCTATGAGCGCACGCTGACGCTGATCGACGGCCTCCGCATGGGACTGGCCAACACGGTCGACGTCGGCATCATCCCCAACGCGCTGGTCGAGCGAATCGACGTGCTCACCGGCGGTGCCTCGTCCGTTTACGGATCCGACGCGGTGTCGGGCGTCGTCAACTTCGTGCTGAAGAAGAATTTCGAAGGCATCCGGCTCGACGCGAACTACAGCTTCTACAATCACGACAATGGCAGCAACGCGGTCACCGAGGCGGCAGGTCGCGCGGGTTTCGCCGCCAAGCGCGGATTGACCAATGACGGTGGTCGTTCGGATGTCAGCCTGGCGGCGGGTACCAATTTGTTTAACGACCGGGTGAACCTCACCGGGTTCATCAACTACCGCCAGTCCAATCCGATCGAGCTGGTCGATCGCTCCTATTCGGTCTGCGAGGCGGTCCAGCCGACCAACACCTCGCCGCTCGGTTGTTCGCGTGCAAGCTTCACGCCCGCCGGTACGATCATTCCGCAGTCGGGGCCGCGCGCCGGGCAGATCCTGGTCAACAATCCCAACGGCAACGGGACCTTCATCCCGATCAACAGCGGGCCGCAGGGCTCGTCTGCCAACCCCTATGACAATTGGGCGGTCCAGCGCGCGTTCAACCGCGTCAACCTTGGCGGTTTCCTGACTGCCAAGATCACCGACGACATCGAGTTGTACGGCAACGGGCTGTTCTACCGCGACAAATCCTACAACACCCAGCTCAACCGCACCTTCAACTTCGGTGCGTACGGCTCGGACCCGTTCCGCGTGAATTGCGACAACGCGTTCCTGTCGTCCTCGCAGGCACAGGATCTGTGCGGCGCCAACGCCGGTGTTGCCGGACAATATGCGCCGATCGACGTCCGCTATCGCTTCGACGGGCTGCCACTGGTGCGGCAGCGCTTCACCAATGAGGGCTATCGTATCGTCGCAGGGCTGCGCGGGCGCGGCTTTGACGACGTGTGGTCGTACGATGTCGCGGGCATGATCTCGCGCGCGCGCCTCGACACCATCGACGTGCCGTTCGCGCGCTTCGAGAACATCAATCGTTCGCTCGACGTCGTTCGGGTCAACGGCACGCCGACCTGTCGTGCGGTCGTCAACGGGACCGATCCGTCCTGCGTGCCCTTCAACGCGTTCGCGCCGTTCAACCAGGATGCGGCGCTCAACCAGTATCTCTACGGTGGCGCGACCGGCGGGATCAGCACGCGCATTCCGCGCCTGTTGCAGTTCGTCGGCACCGTCAGCGGCGATCTGGGCCGATACGGCATTACCTCGCCACTCGCGGACCAGGGCATCGCGATCGCGCTGGGCGCGGAATATCGCGAGGAAATGGAACGCACCATCGTCAACGAGATCTTCCAGCAGAACAATGGCGGCGAGAACCAGCGCTTCACGCAAAGCATCCTCGAAGCGAATGCCGAGGTGCAGGCACCGCTGATCGAACATCGCCGCTTCGCCGAGCTGTTGCAGGTCAACGCCGGCTACCGCGTGTCGCAGTACAACCGGCTCGCCGGCAAGTTCGATACCTGGAAGGTCGAGGGGCTCTGGTCGCCGGTGGCGGACATCACGCTGCGCGCCTCGTACAACAAGTCCCAGGCCGCACCGGGTGTCAGCACCGCGCAGGGGGCCGCCAACATCTTCTGGAACCAAGGCTTCTATGCCGATCCCTGCGCACCGCGGATCGATCCGTCGAACCCCAACGGCGCGCGACTGGCGCCGTCCGCGACGTTGCAGCAATGCCGTAACACCGGCCTTGCCGACAATCTCTATGGCAGTGCCTCGCTGATCTGCCCTGACGATCGGTGCACCGTGCGCGAGGGCGGGTTCAATCTGACGCCCGAAAGCGCTTTTACCAAGACGTTCGGCGTCGTGCTGCGCCCACGCTTCATACCCGGCCTGACGGTGTCGATTGACCGCTGGCTGATCGATCTGAAGGACCAGCTCGACTTTCTCCAGCCGCAGAACATCATCGGCGAGTGTCTCGCGACCGGGAACGAATACTTCTGCCGCGGCATCGTCCGCAATCCTGGCACCGGCACGCTCTCGAGCTCGCCTGCGACCAGTCCGTCGACAGGTTGGGTGGCCCGCGGCTCGGCCAATGGCTACAAGTCGCAGTCGCATGGCTGGGATTTCCAGGGGCAGTATAATGTCGGCCTGGGCGGCGTCGGCCGGCTCGACATGAGCTTCAACGGGACGCTGATGACCCGCGTCGGCTCGCAATCGTCGCCGACGATCGAACCGCGCGACTGCGTGGGGTATTTCGGCAATCTCTGCGGCGAGAGCATGCCGCGCTGGAAGCACCAGCTCCGCACCACCTGGACCGCGCCTGACAGCACGACCAGCCTGTCGGTCAACTGGCGCCACCGCGGCGCGATGCCGCTCGACATCTATGCGCCCGAGGACACCGGCATCCCCGCCCAGGACGCGAGCGCCCGGCGCGATCAATATCCGGGTGTCGGTTCGTACAACTGGATCGACGTCGCGCTCAGCTTCGACATCAACAAGCAGATGACGTTCCGGCTGGCCGCCAACAATATCTTCGACCGCGATCCGCCGCTCATTCCGGACAGCCGTTCGCGGATCGGTCTGCTGCGCGGCAATACCGTGATGGGGTATGACCTGCTCGGCCGGCAGCTCGTGGCGGGTGTCTCGCTGCGGCTGTAACGCGACCGACTGATGTGATCGCCGAGGTCCGGATCGGGACCCCGGCGATTTTTCGAAATGCGCTACGGTCTGCGAACGCCAGATTTTAGCAGCCGCTAACGCCCCGGCTCCGTCGCTCCCGCTGGCGACAGCAAAGCGGCGGCGGCGGGTTGTTCGGGCGTTGAGAACGGCCCTTTGGCGACCGGCAGCAGCATTTTGCGCGCTTCACCCCGAAGGTCGCGGGCGATCAGCTCCTCACCGAGTTTCAGTCTCGGACCGGGCGCGGCGGGCGCAGACTGAACGATCTTGTACAGCCCCTCCACCGCGACATCCGGGGCCTGCTGGCCCGCCGTTGCAAAGCTGTCGTGATACGCGATCAGCGCGAGGCTGCTCTCCGGGTCCAGGCGGTTGGCCCTGACGATGAAACGTCTCGCGTCTGCAAGCCGCTGCCGACGTTCGACGGCGGGAGCGCGCACAGCCAGCTGCGTCAGCGCCGTGCCTTTCCACACCAGCGCGCGTGTTTCCGTCGGTGACTGTGCAATCGCCCGTTCGGCGGCATCAAGACAGGCTTCGGGATTGCCGGTGCGGCATTCGGCCTCGGCCAGGAGCAGATGGTTTTCGGTCAGGGCGGGGAAGCGTGTCGCGTTGTCGCGAAGCCGGTCGATCCACGCGGAACGTCGCGCGAGCGCCTTCTCGCGATCGGGGCCAGCGTCGGGCACCTCGATCCGCGCGCCGAGTTCAAGCCGGCCACGGATCAGCCCGGCCTCCGCCCGGGTCAGACGTCGGATGCTGGGTTCCGGCGCGCGATCGGCCGGGAAGGCCATCTTCTCAGCCTGTAATTTGCGGCCTCGGTAGGCGGTCACGGCGCTTTGGAACTGGCTCGGATCGCCAAGGGCGCTCGCGGCGGTCTGCAAGTCGTCACCCCGTGCCAGGGCGTTCAGATAGCCGTGAAGCCGCGGCTTCCACTCCTCGGAGAAATACAGAAGGTGGACCAGCCGCCATGCGTGATAGGGCGTCCAGGCCCGACCCTTGCCCGAGAGATAGCGCCCATCGAGGATGTGCGTGACCGGATACAGACCGTAATGATGCATGACCTTCGCGTAGCCAGGCGGAAGGTGGCCATATTCGACGAAGTCGTCGCCGGCTTCCATCGTCGCGAACAATTCTCCGAACCCCTGAAGATACCAGCGCGGATACGCTGCCGGAAAATAGGTCATCAGGTAGTTCTGGGCAAAGGCTGCATAGACGCGGGATTCGGCCCATTGGCAAAAGGCGATCTCGTTCACTGGAAGCTGTTCGAGAATCTGGTTCACGTCGTACGTCGGCTGTCCGGTCGCTGTCACCCTGGGGCTTATGTAGTAATCAACGATTGGAGGGTTTCTGTCCCGCCCGCGCGTGCAATTGCGGCTCGTCTTGCGGCCGACGGAGGGCTGAAGAACCAGGTTTACGCCCTCCTCGGTCGTTGCGAGCACCGACCCTTCATCACGCGGATCATAGAAGATCGTCTTTTCGAACGCCTGCGGGAAGGGACCATATTGCCAGCGCAGGTCGGTCAGTCGAAGCCGTTCGAACGATGCGACATCGCCGATCATCGTCACGGCGATCTTGATCGTCTCGTCAGGCTGATCCACCCGGCCATGCAGGACCGAGAGCAGGAAGTGGAGCTTTTCGAGATTGTGCGCGGTGCGTCGCAATGCCGTTTCGTCGCCCTGACTGAAAACGACGACGTGCGGCGTTTCCGCCATTCGCCACTCGCTCAACTCCACCTTCGACTCGCGGCTTCGGTTGCCCGTGACGACGATGGTCGAGTCGCCATTCTTCACCGGTGCCGCAAGCTGCGCCTGCGCCGGGACGCTGACGGCCACACCCAGGATGAAGAGCAACCACCGCTTCATTTGTCTGAAGCCCCGCATTACCTCAAAGCATTCGGATGTACATGAAGCTCCTGATCGAACCCGAAATCAAGTCATTCCGAGACCAGGGTATAGCTACAGACGACCTTCAGGCGCCGTCTGTAAGAATGTCTGCTTCTCACCCCATTCTGGACCTTCGGGATCACGCGGTGCCCCGAAAGTGGCTCCGATTTGATTAAGCCGTTTATGAGCCGATTGGGGTCTCCGGGGATGCGAACACGCCGGAAACCGGACTTGGGCGTCGTTAGGTACCCGTGTGAGGCAAGATGAAACGTAGCATTGGCGGAAGAGGTGGGATTCGAACCCACGGTAGAGTTACCCCTACGCTGGTTTTCAAGACCAGTTCCTTAAACCACTCGGACACTCTTCCGCACCGCATCCGCGCCGCCGCAATGGCGGAGGGGCGTGTGCGACCGGCATCTAGGTCGGGGTGGAGCGTTGCGCAACTCTTTCGCACGGAGGGGGCCGACCGTTCGACATGGCTTGCCACGATCGCACGGCTCGGGCAGCGCTGCGTCATGGATCTCGACGCGATGCTCACCCATTATTTCGGCACGACCGATCTCGATACGCTGGATACGATCGCGATCGATGACGGTCTCGAGCGCGTCCGGATCGCGTTCGGGACCGAGCGCGAGACCGGCCGGCGGTTTGCGCTGTGGGCCGTGCTGGCGACGCTCGGCGATGCGCCCGACCCGCGTGACGCGTTCAAGAGCGCGGCCGAGCAACAGGCTGCGCAGGCCTATGTCCGCGCGCTCCGGACGGCGGACACGCTGGACGACTAGCCGCCCCGTGGGGGCAGACGGATAGCTTTGGCAGGGCGGGCGTTGGGGACGCAACTCCTGACAGTCTAGCGAAAGCGAGCCCCATGCACATCGATCTCTCCGGACAGACCGCTATCGTCACCGGCGCAAGCTCCGGCCTCGGACGCGCCGCCGCTCTGCTCTTCGCGCAGGCCGGCGCGCGCGTCGCGGTCAATTACAACAGCAATCGCGAGGCGGCGGACGACGTGGTCGCGCGGATCGTTGCAGGCGGGGGCGAGGCATTCTCCTGCCAGGCCGATACCGCGGACGAGGATGCCGTCCTTCGGCTGTTCGACGAGACCGTGTCGCGGTTCGGCGGCGTCGATGTCGTGTTCGCCAATGCCGGCATGCAGAAGGACGCGGGCTATGCGGACATGACGCTCGCGGACTGGAGCCGCGTCATCGACGTCAACCTGACCGGTCAGTTCCTCGTTTCGCGCGAGGCGGTACGCCGCTTCCGCGCGCAGGGTGATCGCGGCTTTGGCCGGGCGATCGGCAAGATCCTGTTCATGAGTTCGGTGCACGAGACGATCCCCTGGGCGGGGCATGCTAACTATGCAGCGTCGAAGGGCGGCAGCGGGATGCTGATGCGCACGCTGGCACAGGAGGTCGCGCAGGAGCGGATCCGGGTCAATGCGCTGGCGCCCGGCGCGATCGCGACCGACATCAACGCCGATGCGACCAAGGGCGATGCCGCCGACGCGCTGCTTGAACTCATCCCCTATGGACGGATCGGCGAACCCGACGATGTCGCGCGTGCGGCGCTGTTCCTGGTGTCCGATGCCGCGGACTATATCATCGGATCGACGCTGACCGTCGACGGCGGGATGAGCCTGTATCCCGGTTTCCGCGACAACGGCTGACCGCGCTGGAGACATTGCCGCGACCCGCGAGGGTCGCGGCTCGCGTCAGGCCTGGAACAGGTCCTTGTACTGGCGTGGCTGTGAGCGGAGATACTGGTTGGGCGCCTTCACATGGCCGCCGAGATGTGCGGCGGCGTGCCACGGCCAGCGTGGATCGTAGAGAAGGGTCCGGGCGAGCGCGACGAGATCGGCGTCACCGGTCCCGATGATCGCCTCGGCCTGTTCATAGTCGGTGATCAGCCCGACCGCGACGACGGGGATCCCGACCGCCTGCTTGACCTGACGCGCCAGCGGGACCTGATAGCTTGGCCCGACCGGGATCTGCTGGTCCGGGCTGAGGCCCCCGCTCGAGACGTGGATCGCGTCGCACCCGCGAGCCTCGAGCGCCTTTGCGAAGGCGACGGTTTGTTCGCCGTCCCAGCCACCCTCGACCCAGTCGGTGCCCGATACGCGCATCGTCACCGGGCGATCCGCCGGGAAAGCGGCGCGGACCGCGTCATAGACTTCGAGCGGGAAGCGCATCCGGTTTTCGAGGCTGCCGCCATAATCGTCGTCGCGATGGTTGGCCAAGGGCGAGAGGAACTGGTGGAGCAGATAGCCGTGCGCGGCGTGCAGCTGGATCGCATCGATCCCGAGCCGTGCCGCGCGCGTCGCCGCGGCGGCAAACGCGTCGCGCAGTCGCGCCAGCCCCTCGAGATCGAGCGCCGTCGGCGGCGTATCGTCGGGCAGGAAACCGGCCGGGGAGGGGGCTTCGGTCTGCCATCCCTTGTCGGCGCCCGGCGCGATCTGCCCGCCGCCCTTCCATGGGACTTCGCACGACGCCTTGCGTCCGGCATGCGACAGCTGGATGCCGATCGGCATGTCCGACCAGCGGCGCACGCTCTCGAGTGTCCGCGCGATCGCCGCCTCGCTCGCATCGTCATACAGCCCGACATCGCCGTAGGTGATCCGCCCCTCGGGCGTCACCGCGGCGGCTTCGAGCATCATCAGGGCCGCGCCCGACAGCGCAAGATGCCCGAGATGGATCAGGTGCCAGTCGGTCATGCAGCCGTCGACCGCCGAATATTGGCACATCGGCGCGATGACGATCCGGTTGGCGAGATCGAGCTTGCCGACCTTGAACTGCGTGAAGAGCTGCGGACCGCTCATGCGGAAACGGCCGTATCGATGGGGATGGCGCGCATCGTGAGAACCTCGTGCGATGGGGAATGCGCGTCAACGCACCGGGCCGGGATAGGAGCCGGCGGACGAGTGCCGGGCGCGCCAACTTGCAGCCGCCCGACTGGTCTTTGCGAATGGTCCCCGCCGTCCCGGCGCGTGCCGGAACGACAGGGTGGGACAGGGCTGCTTAGAACTTGGCGCCGAGCTCCACGCCGTAGAAGCGCGGTTCGCCGGCGATATAGGTGGGGATGCCGAACCCGCCGCCCGTGTTGCCCGCGTCGATCAGGTAGCGTTTGTTGGTCAGGTTGCGCGCAAAGCCGCCGACGCGGTAGCGCCCGTCCGCGAGCTCGATACCCGCACGCAGGTTGACCAGCGTATAGCCGCGCTGGCTGATTGCGGCGCTGTTGGGCAGTTCGAAGAACACCTTCGACCGGTAGTTGGCGCTGGGCGTCGCATAGAAGACCGCGCCGCCGAGGGGGAGGCGGAGCGTCGCGCCGCCCGATGCCGTGGTGCTCGGCTGGAGGCGGAAGCGGTTGCCGGCAAAGGTGCCTGCAGGCTGGTCCGCGATCCCGCCGTCGAGATAGGCGAAGGTCCCGAACACCGACAGATACTGGCCAAGCGCCAGATTGCCCTCGAGCTCGACGCCGACATTCTTTGCCGAGCCCGCGCTGCGCGTGACCGCGACGACCGCACCATTGGCGGGATTGACCTCGTTCACCGAGACCTGGAACCCGTCATAGGTCTGATAGAAGACCGATGCTGCGCCGGTGAAGGGTCCGACGCGCCCCTTGATACCGCCTTCGTAGTTCCAGACATTTTCCTCAGGCACGATCTGAAGATTGGGGCGTACGCCGTTGACGGCGTTGAGTGCGGCCAACTGGACGACCGGCGAGCGCCGGCCCTTGCTGATCGTGCCGTAGAGGCTGACATCGTCGTCGAGCTTCAACAGCGCATTGAACCGCGGGAGGATCGCGGCGAAGCTCTGGTCCGCCTCGAACTTCACGCCATTGGTGTTTGCGGTGCCGAGCAGGCTGGTGCGGACGCCCAGCGCAGCGAGGATCTGCGAATTTGGCTGGATCGACGAATAGCCCGACTGACGATCCTCGATCTGGATGCGTGCGCCGGCGGTCAGCTCGAGCGCCGGGATCGGGATATAGGTCGCGTCGGCGAATACCGAATAGGTGTCGTTGTTGCCGTAATTGGTGAACTCGGATGAGTACGGGATCTGCGTCGAGCGGCCGCCGGTGAGAATCGCGGTGGCGCGGGTCGCTGCCGGGATCGTCCCGTTGGCGGCGACACAGCCCGGGCCGGTCGGGATCCCCGCGCCGTTCAGCGCGGTGCGGAACGGCTGATAGGCCGCAGCGATCGAGCAGGCGATATAGGTGCCCTCCTCGGTCGAGAAGGGGACGCGCTGCGACCCGTTCTCGAAGAAGGCGTTCCACCCGAACGACGCGCGATATTTCGGGCCGTCGAACGCGAAGCGGCTCTCATGGCTCCACTGGTCGCCCTTCGCATCCTCGGCGAATTCGAGATACCAGGCCGGGCCGCCATCCGCGTCGAAGATCTCGAGCGCATCGAAGCGGCGATAGCCGTTGACGGTGGTGAAGGTGATGCCGGGCGACAGATCGACCGACACCGTCAGGTTGGCGTCATAGACGTTGCGGTCGAGCCCGAGCTTGCGCGCACCGAGCGCCGTCGCGCTGAACGGCGAACCCGAGAGCTCGGCATTGCCGTAATCGCCGGTCTGGCCGCCGGTCGGGGCATGCGCGCGGCTCTTGAACGCGGTGCCGGGATTGCGCTGACCATCATAGGTCAGGACGAGATCGGCGGTGACCGCGTCGTTCGGCTGGAAGCGCAACGAGCCGCGTATGCCGCGCTGGTCCTGCCCGTTCAGATCGTCCTGATCGACCTTGCCCTGGTTCTGGTTGGGGATGTTCGCATCGCCCGCGATGTTGCGGACATAGCCGTCGCGATATTTATAGGCGAAGGCCAGCCGCCCCGACAACATGTCGTTGCCGGCGTTCAGGAAGCCCGACACCTGCGTGCGGTTGTAATTGCCATAGGAGCCGGTGATCGCACCCGAGGTCCCGGGCTGCGGCTTGGCGGAGATGAGGTTGATCGCACCGACCGCGGCGGCGGTGCCGAACAGCGTCGCCTGCGGGCCCTTCACGACCTCGATCCGCTCGAGATCATAGAGGTCCTGATAGGCGCCGCGCGAGCGGCTGATGTCGACGCCGTTATAGTAGAGCGTCACGCGCGCACCCTGCTGCGACGAGCCATTGTCCGAGGTGATGCCGCGGATCACGAAGCCGGGGTTGTTCGCGCTCTGCTCCTGGATCTGCAGGCCGGGAATATAGGCGGCGACTTCGGACAGCGAGTTGACGCCGATATCCGCCATCTTCGCGCCGGTGAGCGCGGTGACGGTCAGCGGCACGTCCTCGATCCGCTGTTCGCGCTTCTGCGCGGTCACGACGATGTCGTCGCCGCCCGTCACGTCGGCGCGGGCGGCCGGGCCGGTCGCCGGATCGGGTGCGACGATCGCCTGGGCAAGCGCACCCGTCGAACAGGATGCAGCAAGCGCGGCCAGAGCCAGGCGCGTAGAAATGGTCGTCATGAAGTCCCCCGATTGTCAGTGAGCGAGCACCTAGGGCGGGGTCGTTACGGTTCCGCGTCGAATGCATGACCCGCGCGTGACGGCCTGTCATCGCGGCGTAACGCTGCCGCAACGTGACTGACGCCGAGCGCCCCTAGCAGGCGGCATCACCGCAAAAGGCACTGTTATGACGATCAATCGCCGCGACGCCCTCACGCTCTTCGGCTCCGGCTCCGCGCTCGCGCTTCCCGGCCTCGCCACCGCGGCGCGCACGAACGGCAGCGCGGGGGCAGCGCGCTTCGACCACGGCGTGGCGAGCGGCGATCCCTCCCCGGACGGCGCGATCCTGTGGACCCGCGCGACCCCGCAGGATCCGCAACAGGCCGGCGATATCGCGCTGACCTGGCATGTCGCACTGCGCGAGGGCGATACGCCCCTCCGTTCGGGCCGTATCGCGGCGCGTGCCGCGCGCGACTTCACCGCCAAGGTCGCGGTGACGGGGCTGAACCCCGGAACCGAGTATCGCTACTGGTTCGAAACCGCGGCGGGTACGCGCTCACCCGTCGGCCGGGTCCGCACGCTGCCCCGCGGCGCGGTGGCGGATGTCGTCATGGGCGTGGTGTCGTGCCAGCTCTACCCCGGCGGGTTCTTCAACGCCTATGCTTCGATCGCCAAACTCGACCGGCTCGACGCGGTGCTGCATCTCGGCGACTACATCTATGAATATGCCATCGACGGTTATGGCGGCGACATCGGCAAGAAGATCGGCCGGCTGGTCGAGCCCACGCATGAGATCGTGACGCTCGCTGATTACCGGATGCGTCACGCGCAGGTGAAGCGCGACGCCGACATGCAGGCGGCGCATGCCCGGGCGGCGTTCATCTGCGTGTGGGACGATCACGAGGTCGCCAATGATGACTGGATCGGCGGCGCCGAGAACCATGACCCGGCGACCGAGGGCGACTGGAAGGCGCGCAAGGCCGCGTCGATGCAGGCCTATTTCGAATGGATGCCGATCCGCGACCCGAGGCCCGGCGAGCCGTGGGAAGCGATCAACCGCAGTTTCGAGTTCGGGGATCTCGCGACGCTGGTGATGGTCGAGACGCGGCTGCTCGCGCGGAGCAGGCAGGTCGCGGCGAAGGGCGAGGCGATTGCGCCTGCCGAATATGCCCCGATGATGGCGGAGCGCGCGCAGCCGGGTCGCGAAATGCTGGGCGCACCGCAGCTCGCCTGGATCGAGCGGACGATGGCGGCGTCGGTCACGGCGGGCAAGCCGTGGCAGGTACTCGGCAACCAGGTGGTGATGGCGCGCGTGGCCGGCCCGGATCTCGAGAGGCAGCTTGGCCCCGATCGCTTCGCCGCGATGATGGCGCGGCTCCCAGAGAAATGGCGCACCGCGCTGATGGCGAGCATGGCATCCTATCGCGCGGGTCTGCCGTTCAACTTCGACAGCTGGGACGGCTATCCCGCAGCACGGGAGCGGCTTTATGCCGCGTTCAAGCGGTCGGGGTCGCGACCGGTCGTGCTGTCGGGCGATAGCCATGCCGGCTGGGCGAACGATCTGCACGACGCATCGGGGCGGCTCGTCGCAGTCGAATTCGGTGCGACCGCAATTACCAGCCCGTCCTATGGCTCGCTGATCCCGGGGATCGGGACGCTGATCGCCGACGCCAATGACGAGGTCCGCTTCTGCGACCAGGATCGCAAGGGGTACATCGTCCTGACGCTGACGCCGGAGCATGCCACCGCGGACTTCAAGACGGTATCGACGGTCGTTGCCAAGTCGTTCGAGGAGGCGAGCGTCGCGCGGTTCCGCGCCTCGGCCGCAGCACCGGAAGCGAAACTCGAGCAGCTTGGATAGCGGCGGCGACGCACCGGGTGACGCCGATCGGGGTCACCCGCTTTGCACGAGACCGCCGGTAATTTCTCGTCGGCAGGGAAAAGAAACCGAACCGGGAACATTGCCGAGAGCAGGCGGGTTTTCGCCCTGACACGCCGCCGCGCTGCTAGAATGGTGGAGGTTGGCGTCAATCTGGGGGCTCGCTTTGCATCTTCTGCCTGATACGCTCGAGGCCGGTTCGGCCTATCCGCTCGGCGCCACGTTCGACGGGCTCGGGGTCAATTTCGCGGTCTATTCGGCCAATGCCGAGAAGATCGAGCTGTGCGTCTATGACGACAGCGGCCGCCGTGAACTGAAGCGCTACGTCCTGCCCGAATGGACCGACGAGGTGTGGCACGGCTATCTCCCCGATGCGCAGCCGGGGCTGTCCTATGGCTATCGCGCCTATGGCCGGTATGCACCCGAAGAGGGCCACCGGTTCAATCCTAACAAGCTGCTGCTCGATCCCTATGCCAAGGCGATGACGGGCGAGTTGCGCTGGACCGACGCGATGTACGGCTATCAGGTCAAGTCAGCGCGCGAGGATCTGAGCTTCGATCGGCGCGACAATGCGTTGACCATGCCCAAGGGTGTCGTGACCGACAGCCATTTCGACTGGTCGCGCGACGTCCGCCCGAACACGCCCTGGTCCGAGACGATCATCTACGAGGCGCACGTCAAGGGCCTGACCAAGCTGTTCGACGAGGTGCAGCCCTCCGAACGCGGAACCTTCGCCGCGCTCGGCAATCCCAAGGTCATCGATCATCTCAAGCGGCTCGGCGTGACCGCGCTCGAGCTGCTGCCGATCCACAGCTATACACAGGACCGGTTCCTGCAGGAAAAGGGGCTGCGGAATTACTGGGGGTACAACACCCTCAACTTCTTCACGCCCGAACGCTCCTTCTTTGCGACCGACAGCCACAACGAACTGCGCCGGTCGATCCGCCGTCTCCATGCGGCGGGGATCGAGGTTATCCTCGACGTCGTCTACAATCACACGTGTGAGGGGTCGGAGCAGGGGCCGACGCTGTCGTGGCGCGGGCTCGACAATGCGAGTTACTACCGGCTGGTCAAGGATCAGCCGCGCTTCTCGATCAACGACACGGGGACCGGGAACACGCTGAACCTGACCAAGGCGCGGGTGATCCAGATGGTGGCGGATTCGCTGCGCTACTGGGCGACGAGCTTCGGGATCGACGGGTTCCGTTTCGATCTCGGGCTGACGCTGGGGCGGACGGACACCGGCTTCGATCCGGGCGCCGGGTTCTTCGACGTGCTGCGGCAGGATCCGGTGCTGGGCCAGCTGAAGCTGATCACCGAGCCTTGGGATATCGGTCCGGGCGGCTATCAGCTCGGCAATTTCCCCCCGGGCTTTGCCGAATGGAACGACAAGTACCGCGATACCGTCCGCAAGTTTTGGCGCGGTGACCATGCGCAGCGGGCGGATCTGGCGGCGCGGCTGACCGGATCGGCGGATCTGTTTGATCGCCGTGCGCGGCGCCCCTGGGCCAGCGTCAATCTGCTCGGCGCGCATGACGGCTACACGCTCGCCGACACGACGGCCTATGAGGAACGGCACAACGAGGCGAATGGCGAGGACAATCGCGACGGCCATTCAAATAACTGTTCGCGCAACTGGGGTGTCGAGGGGCCGACCGACGATCCCGTGATCGCGGAGACTCGCAAGCGGGTCGCGCGGTCGATGCTAACGACGCTGTTCGCCTCGCTCGGCACGCCGATGCTCGTCGCGGGCGACGAGTTCGGGCGGACGCAGGGCGGCAACAACAATGCCTATTGCCAAGATAACGAGATCAGCTGGCTCGACTGGACGCAGGCGAAGACCCCAGAGGGCGAAGCGCTGATCGACTTCACCGCGCGGCTGGCCGCGTTGCGACGCGACTATCCGATGCTGCGCGCGGGCAATTTCCTCTACGGCGAGGATACCCCGGCGGAGGGTCTGAAGGACATCGAATGGTGGGACGAGCGCGGTGTCCAGCTGTCGCCTGAGGACTGGGAAAACACCAATGGCCGTGCGCTGACGATGCGTCGTGCGGCGCTGTGTGAGGATGGCAGGATCCAGGTCGTGTCACTGCTGCTGAACGCGTCGGAGGGTCCGCTGACCTTCACCATGCCACCGCCGTCCGAGGTCGAGCGTATGGTCCTGATCGACAGCGCCAAGCCCGACCAGCTGCCGATGCCGATCACCGACAGCTATGACCTCGCACCGCAGGGTGCGGCGCTGCTGTCCTGGACGATGGATCCGGCATGAGCGCGTGGGGCGCGACGCCGGCGAGCGGCGGCACAGCGTTCCGGCTCTGGGCGCCCGATGCCGACCGGGTGACGCTGGAGATCGACGGCGCCGCGGCGACGTCGATGGACGGGCAGGCCGACGGATGGTTCACCGCGCCCGCCGATGTTGGGGCAGGTGTGCGCTATCGCTTCCGGATCGGCGAGGAGCTGGTCGTCCCCGATCCGGCCTCGCGCCAGCAATCGGGTGGTGTGCACGGCTGGAGCGTCACCGTCGATCCCGCGGCGTATCGCTGGCGATCGACCGACTGGCGTGGGCGGCGCTGGGAGGAGCTGGTGATCATGGAGGTCCATGCCGGCACCATGGGTGGTTTCGCCGGGGTCACCGCACGCCTGCCCGAGATCGCCGCGCTCGGCGTGACCGCGATCGAGCTGATGCCGGTCGCGGCGTTCGGCGGCACGCGCAACTGGGGGTATGACGGAGTCCTGCCCTATGCGGTCGCCGAGAGCTACGGCACGCCCGACGAACTTAGGGCGATGGTCGATGCCGCACACGCGCTGGGCGTCGCGGTGCTGCTCGATGTCGTCTATAATCACTTCGGACCCGACGGGAATTATCTCGGCGCCTATGCCGGATCGTTCTTTCACAAGGACGTCGATACGCCTTGGGGCGGGGCGGTGGCGGTCGATGTCGAGCCCGTTGCGCGCTACTTCATCGACAACGCCCTGATGTGGCTGACCGACTACCGGATCGACGGTCTGCGGTTCGATGCCGTCCATGCGATCGACAATGACCGGTTCCTCGATGCGATGGCGGCTGAGATCCGCGCGACGGTGACCGACCGGCCGGTCCATCTCGTCCTCGAGAACGAGCGCAACGACGCCGATCGGCTGCGGCCGGGCGGCTATGACGCGCAGTGGAACGACGACTTCCACAATGTCCTTCACGTGATGCTGACGGGCGAGACCAGCGCCTATTACGCCGACTTCGCCGACTGGCCGGCGGAGCGTCTCGCGCGGTGCCTGGGCGAAGGGTTCATCTATCAGGGGGAGGGGTCGGCCAATCATGACGGCCGGACGCGCGGCACGCCGAGCGCGCACCTTTCACCGACCGCGTTCGTGTCGTTTCTCCAGAACCACGACCAGATCGGCAACCGGGCGCTTGGCGAGCGGCTGACGCGGCTCACCGATCACGCGCGGTTGCGTGCGGCGGCAGTGCTGCTGCTGCTCTGCCCGCAGATCCCGCTGCTGTTCATGGGGGACGAGACGGGGAGCGAGACGCCGTTCCTGTTCTTCACCGACTTCCATGACGAGCTGGCCGATGCGGTGCGCGATGGCCGGCGCCGGGAATTCGCGAAGTTTGCCGCGTTCGCCGACGAATCCGCCCGCGCCGCGATCCCCGATCCGAATGCGCGCGCGACCTTCGAGGCGTCGGTTGCTGCACCCGGTCCCGACGCCGATGCGTGGCGCGATCTTTATCATACGCTGATCACAGTCCGGCAGCGCGCGATCATACCGCGCCTGTCCGGCACGCGCGCAATGGGCGCCGAGGCAATCGGGCCGGCAGCGGTCGTCGCGCGCTGGACGCTGGGCGACGGCGCGGTGCTCACGATCGCGCTCAATCTCGGCGAGGATCCGGTCGCGTTTCCCGAGGCCTCCGGCGAGACGCTGTTCGCGCAGGGCGATGCGGGGTGGCGCGCTAGCGTCGCCGTGTGGCTGGCGGCATGAGCCTGCTCCACGACCTTGCCGCCGCCGCTGGTCTGCAGCCCCGGTGGCAGGATGCCGGCGGGCGTGCGCAGACGGTGGCCGACGAGGCGTTGCGAGCGATCCTGAGCGCGCTCGGGCTTCCAGCCGACAGCGACGCAGCGATACGCGCGAGCCTGGCTACCGCACGCGCGGCGCGTGCCGAACCTCCGTCGTTCGTCTCGGCAGATATCGGTGCGCGGGTGTCGGTGGGAGCAGGCGACGGACCTGCCATCCTGACGTTGGAGGACGGGTCGCCGCGTGCCGTGACGATCGTCGACGGGCAGCTGCCGGGCATCACGGAGCCGGGATACCACATGCTCACCATCGACGGCCGGGACATCCGGCTCGCGATCGCGCCACCGCGCTGCGTCACGATCGCGGACGTCGAGGCAGGTGGGCGCCTCTGGGGCCCGGCGGTGCAGATTCCCGCCCTGCGCGACGGCCGGGGCACCGAGTTCGGCGACTTCGGCACGCTTGCGGACACGGTGCGCGCGTTCGCGGAGTGCGGTGCCGATGCTGTGGCGATCAGCCCGACACATGCGCTGTTCCCGGCGGATGCGACCCGCTTCAGCCCCTATGCCCCGTCGAGCCGCCAGTTCCTCAACGTCATGCTCGCCGATCCGTCCATGATTGCGGGCGAGACTCCGGCGGACGCAGGGGCGCCGCCCGCGTTGATCGACTGGGCTGGCGCGATCCCGGATCGCCTCGTCCAGTTGCGTCGACAATTTGACACGTTGCCGGACACCGTACGGGCCGAGGTCGAGGCGTTCGCGGCAAGGGGCGGCAGTGATCTGCGTTTCCACGCCGCGTTCGATGCGCTTCACGCGCATTTTCTTGTGCAGTCGGGCGCCCGGGGATGGCAGGACTGGCCCGCCGCCTATCAGGATCCCGATGGCGCCGCGGTCGCCGCGTTCATGACGGAGCAGCGCGATACGTGCGACTTCTATGTCTTCCTTCAGTGGCTGGCGGATACCGGGCTTGAACGGGCGCAGCGCACGGCACGTGATGGCGGCATGGCGGTCGGTCTGGTCGCGGATCTCGCGGTCGGCATGGATCCGGGCGGCAGTCATGCGTGGCGGCGGCGGGGTGATCTGCTGAACGGTCTGTCGATCGGTGCGCCACCCGACCCGCTGGGGCCCGACGGGCAGGCCTGGGGCATCACCGGCTTCGACCCACGGGCGCTTGTGGCAAATGGCTTCGCCCCGTTCATCGCGACGATCCGCGCGGGCTTGGCGCATGCCGGCGGGCTTCGCATCGATCACGCATTTGGCCTGCGGCGGCTATGGGTCGTGCCCGACGGCGCGTCGGCGGCGGACGGAGCATATCTCGACATGCCGTTTGCCGACATGATGCGGATCATCGCGCTGGAATCGCACCGCGCGCGCGCGATCGTCATCGGCGAGGATCTGGGGACCGTGCCTGACGGGTTTCGCGAGGCGATGGACACGCGGGCGATGCTGGGGATGCGCGTGCTCTGGTTCGAGCGCGACGGCGACGGTGATTTCATTCCCCCCGACTCCTGGTCGGTCGAAGCGGTCGCGATGAGCGGGACGCATGATCTGGCGACGATCGCGGGCTGGTGGCAGGGTCGTGATATCGCCTGGAACTGGGCCCTTGGCCGGACCAGCGAGGCCGCCGACGAGGCGGCCGACCATGCCGCCCGCGCCGAAGACCGGTCCCGTCTGTGGACCGCGCTCGGTGCGCCGGGGCCACAGCCCGACCCGAGCGACACGGCTCCGGTCGTCGACGCCGCGCTGGCGCATGTCGCACGGACGCCTTGCGGGCTGGCGATCTTCCCGCTCGAGGACCTCGTCGGTCTCGTCGAGCAGCCCAATCTTCCCGGCACGACCGATGAACACCCCAATTGGCGGAGACGCATGCCAGACACCACCGACGCGCTGCTCGCGCGCCCCGACACTGCCGCACGCATCGCCCTGATCGAAACGGCGCGCGCATCATGACGCCGCGTGCGACCTACCGGATGCAGTTCCACAAGGACTTCACCTTCGCGGACGCCGAGGCGCAGGTGCCTTATCTCGCCGCGCTCGGGATCAGCCATCTCTACGCATCGCCGATCGCGACGGCTCGGTCCGGATCGACGCACGGCTATGACGTCGTCGATCCGACCCGGATCAATCCCGAACTGGGTGGCGAGGCGGGGTTTCGCCGGCTCGTCGACCGGTTGAAGGCGCACGGCATGTGTATGATCGTCGACATTGTTCCCAATCACATGGGTGTGGCAGGCGGCGAGAATGGCTGGTGGAACGACGTCCTCGCGAACGGTGCGTCGAGCTATTATGCGCAGTTCTTCGATATCGACTGGCGCGAACCTGTCCTGCTCCCGATCCTGGGCGATCCGGTGTCGGTGGCGATCGCGCAGGGCGCGCTCAGCGTCGAATTGGTCGACGATGTGCCGATGCTCGTCGCCTATGGCGAGCACCGTCTGCCGCTTCGTCCTGAAGATCACGCGACCGCGGCGAGCGACGACCTGATCGCGTTGCTTGATCGGCAGCATTACCGGCTGGCATCGTGGCGCACCGCAAACGACGATCTCAACTGGCGGCGATTCTTCACGATCAACGATCTCGCCGGACTGCGCGCGGAAGATCCTGTAGTGTTCGAGGCGAGCCACCGGCTGTACCTCGACCTCTATGCCGAGGGGCTGATCGACGGTGTTCGGGTCGATCATGTCGACGGACTGACCGACCCCGCAGGCTATTGCCGAACGCTGCGCGCGCACTTCGATGCGATCACGCCAGCTGGCGCGGATCCGGCCTATATCGTCGTCGAGAAGATCCTCGCAGAGGGCGAACCGCTCGCCACCGATTGGGGGATCGACGGCACCAGTGGCTATGACTTCATGGCGCAGATCACCGCGCTGTTGCATGACGAGGACGGCGCCGCACCGCTCGCCGAGCTCTGGGCAGATATCAGCGGGCGGTCGGCCGCGTTCGAGCCCGAGGATCTGCGCGCGCGTCAGGACATGCTGTCCTGGCAGTTCGAGGGGCAGCTTGGCCGTTGCGTCGCGGCGTTCGTCGCGCTGGCACGGTCGACGCCGCAAGGCGACGGGCTGACGGCGGGGATGATCCGACGGGCGGTCGAGCGCATGCTCTGGGTCTTCCCGGTCTATCGCACCTATGGCACCGGCATCGCGGCACCCGCCGCCGATGCCGCGATCCGGACGATCGTGCGCGAGCGGGTCGCGACGCATCTGGCACCCGGCGAAGGACCGGTCGTCGACCTGATCCTAGACTGGCTCGCCGGTGAAGGGCCGGGCGATCCGGATCTCGCAGCGGCCGCGGTGAGGCGGTTCCAGCAACTCTCGGCACCGATCGTGGCCAAGGCCGTCGAGGACACCGCCTTCTACCGCTATGGCCGGTTGCTGTCGCGCAACGACGTCGGGTTCGACCCCGCGGCCTTCACGTTGCCCATCGAGGCGTTTCATGCCGCGATGGCGGAGCGTGCCGCCTGTTGGCCGCGTGCGATGCTGGCGTCGGCGACGCATGATCACAAGCGTGGCGAGGACGTGCGTGCCCGGCTCGCCGTGCTGAGCGAGATCCCGGTGCGCTGGCGTGAGACCGTGACGGGCTGGGTCGCAGCGGCGGCTGCTATCGACGACGCGGTGGATCCAGGCGATGCCTATATGCTGCTGCAGACGCTGTTCGGGGCGTGGCCCGAGGGGCTCCAGATCGATGACCGCGCAGGGCTTGCCGCCTATGCTGAGCGCATCGTCGGGTGGCAGGAAAAGTCGTTGCGCGAAGCCAAGCTGCGGTCGTCCTGGGAGGCGCCGGACGCGGCCTATGAGGAGCGGTGTCACGCGCTCGTTCGCGCGTTGCTCGATCCGAGCCGTTCCACGGCGTTCCTGCGCGATCTACATGAACTGGTCGAAGCGACCGCGGCGGCGGCGCAGGCGAATGCGCTCGTTCAGACGGCGCTGCGCTACACCGTGCCGGGGGTCGCCGATCTGTATCAGGGCACCGAGCTGGCGGATCTCAGCCTGGTCGATCCTGATAACCGCCGGCCGGTGGATTATGCCTGCCGCGCGCGGCTGCTCGGGCACGATGCGCCTGCAAAGCTCGCGCTGATCGCCCGCCTGCTCGCGACCCGGGCGGACGCACCCGAGATCTTCGCCCAGGGCGACTATTTTCCTCTCGACGTGACCGGATCGCGCGCCGCGCATGTCCTCGCCTTCGAGCGCCGCGCCAGTGAGCAGACATTGCGGGTTGCGGTCGCGCTACGCTGCGCGGCGGAACTGCTCGATCAGTCGGGGGCGGCGGTTCCTGCGGCATGGTGGGGTGAAACGCGGCTCGCGACCGGCGAGCGCGCAGCCGACCTTTTCGTGGACGGACCGGTCTTCGTCGCGGTGAGCGATTGATCCGGGCTGCGTCCCGCGTGCGGCGGGACGCAGCTTATTTACCGGCGAGATACGCGGCGATCGGGTCGATCATGTCCTCGGGGATGCGGCGCGCGATGACCGGCATCGTCGCCTGCGACTTGCGCGCGTCTACCACCGTCTCGTCGCCCCGCCAGTTGCGCAGACGCTGCGCAATGTAGCTGGCGCTCTGCCCGGCAAGTACCGGATAGGGCTTGCCCGGTGCATGGCAGCTGGCACAGGCGGGAAGCTGCTTGGCAGGCAGGCCCTCGCGGACGATCCGCGCGGCATTCACGCTGCCCGACGCTGTGGTCGTGCCGAGACCCGGCATGGCCGCGAAATGCCGCGCGAGCCGCGTCATCTCTCCGGGCGCCAGCGTTGCGGCGGCGTTGGCCATGACCGCGCTCTGGCGCTTGCCAGTCGCATAGGCCTGGAGTGCGGCACGCAGATAGACGGGGCTCTGGCCGCCGAGCACGGGCATGTCGGACTGGCCACGGCCGCGGCCGTCTGTGCCATGACAGCCGGCGCAGACGGCGATGCGTGCTGCGTCAGGACCGGCGGTGCCGCTGCCAGGTACTTCGGTCAGTGCGCGGTAGGTCGCAGGCGACATCTCCGGCAACAGGCGGACGAACGCGACCATGCGACGAACCTCGTCGTCGCGATCCTTGGCCGCCCAGCCGGGCATGCCGGTATATTTGACGCCGTGCTTGAGGATCCAGAAGATCTGCTTGTCAGTCCATTCGCGCGCATTCACTGCGAGATCGGGGGCGGGGGGCGTCGCCGCCTGCATCACCGGCAACGGACGCACGCCGGGCGCGCCGTGGCACGAGGCGCAGCTTGCCCGGAACAGGCCCGCCGCGCTGACGAGGCCTTCATTCGCCTTGGGATCGTCCGGCGCGGTAAAGGCGGCGTGCGTGCGCACTGAATTGCGCATCGTCCAGTGAAGGAACCAGTCGGTGATCTTCCAATGACCCGACGAGGCGGCGATGTTGAACACGCCCGACCAGGCGAACAACAGCCCGGCAAGCGCCAGCGCGACGATCGCGGCGATCGCGCGCGCCCAGGTAATGCGGATCGTCATGCCGTCGCGCTCCGTGTCTTCAATACCCCGCCGAGCATCGCGAGCCCGCCGAGGAAATAGCTTGCCGCGCCGACCATCAGCATGACGACGCCGCCGAGCTGCTGATCCTCGAGCGCGTCGAGGCCGTGCGCGGCCGGGTGCATCGCCATCATCGCGTAAAGCTGCCGGGGGGCGAGGCCAACGAGTGCGCCGAGGAGGGTCATGTGCATCGACGTCAGCAGCATCGCCGCGACGCCCGACACACGCCGGTCGGTCGCGCCGCCGGTGCGTGTGCCGAGCACCGCGCTCCAGAGCAGCAGGCCGGCGGCGAGGAAGCTCGCCTGTTCGAGCAGCAGCGCAACCGGCTGCATGTCGCCGCGCAGCCGGAGCGCGGGGAGGTGCCAGAGCCACACGACGACCAGCTCGACCAGCGACATGGCCAGCGGAGTGACGATCGCCGGCCAGCGCTCGGCGGGATCGAAACGGCTGCCCGCGATACCATAAGCGAGGAAGGGGGCCGCGACCGCGACCGCGATCATGTGGCCGGTCATGTGGCCGACCATGCCGAGCGGCGCGGCGGCGAACGCCCAGCCGATCGGCACCAGCGCGACGCCGAGCGCGAGGCTCGCGCGCCTCATCGGCAATCGCCGAAGACGATCACGGGCAGCGCGGTGAAGATCACCGCGACGAAGCTCAGGCCAGCGAGAAGCCGGGTCGACAGCGCAAGGAAGCGCAGCCGGTCGATCGCGGTCCCCTCGTCATGCGGCGGGGCGTCACCGGGCGTCTGCGACTGGACACGCGCGATATAGCCCGCGGCGAGGATACCAAGCAGCGCGACGATCGTCGCGATCAGGGTCGCCACGGGAAAGCCCGTCAGCGCCGTCGCCGGCGTGGGGGACTTGGCGCACGTCACCGCGACCCACAGATAGCAGAACAGGAAATGCACGGCCCAGATCGTCGGCGGGACGATCAGCGTCCAAAGCGTGACCTTCAGGTCGCGCGCCCAGTGTTTCCGATTGTCCTTGGGTGTTGTCATGCGACCCCCGGGAACAGGCCGATCGTGCAGAACGTCACGATCCCCGTCAGTGCGAGGAAATGGTGGTAGACGGTGATGTTGCGCAGGTCGGCGTCATAGACCGGCGTCATCTTGCCTGCGAGGCTGCGCGCGAGCGTATAGGCCTGCATGATCACGCCGATCGCGGCGTGCACTGCGGTCCAGATCGCGAGCGTCCAGACGATCGCCGGATAGACATGCAGTTCAGGGTCCATCCCCGAATACCACGGCCCGGCGAGCCCGGCGAACAGGCTCGACAGCGTTGCGACGATGCCGAGGACCAGCAATAGGCGGCCCACGGCGACGTTGCCGCGACGATGCACCTCGCGCGCGCCGACGGTCGCCGCCCAGCCGGTCAACGTCAGCGCCAGCGCGACCATCGGCCAGAATACGCCCGGTCCGTCCAGCCCCGCGCCCGTGGGCGGGAAATTGCTATGGATCGTCCAGAAGAAGAAATAGCCGAAGACCAGGCCCGAAAACGCGGTCGCATCCGCCATCATCGTGATGAACATCGCCCACCAGCCCGGCGCCGATGGCCCCGACGTATAGAGCGGCACCTCGATCCCGTGGCCGATATGCTTGGTCGGCTTTTCGGGAATCTCGGCGGTACCGGTCCACAGCCACCACAGCACGCAGGCGAGCGTCGCGACGCCGCTGAGCGCTGACAGCAGATAGAGGTGATAGGTCGTCAGGATGAAGACGCCTGCCAGTGCGACCGCGGTCATCATCGGCTTCACGCTGGGCGTGCCGAGGCGGATGACCTGCAACGGCCGCGCATCGAGCACGGTGGTGATGATCGACTCGCGCCGCATCTCCTCCGCGTCGGGCAGGAAAAAGCGGCCCTCGTCGACCTTCTGGACGAAGTTCTTCTGGTCCCAGATCGGATAGCGGCTCTCGATCAGCGGGACCGAGCGGATGCCCCAGTCCTCGTCATCGGGCAGCGCCAGCCATTCGAGCGTGCCCGCATTCCACGGATTGCGCGGCGCCTTCGGGCGGCGCGGCGAGAGCGCGAGGTCGATACACACGATCAGCACGCCGAGTGCGAACATGTAGGAGCCCGCGGTCGAGGCGAGGTTGAGCCCGCCGATGCCGAGTTCCTCGGGGTAGGTAAACACGCGGCGCGGCATTCCAAGCAGGCCCGACAGATGCATCGGGAAGAAGGTCAGGTTCATGCCGACGAACATGATCCAGAACGCGGTTCGCCCGAGCCTGTCCGACAGCTTCTTGCCGGTCACCAGTGGCCAGTAATAATAGAGCCCGGCGAACAGCGGCAGCAGCGTCCCGCCGATCAGCACGTAATGGAGATGCGCGACGATGAAATAGGTGTCGTGTGCCTGCCAGTCGAAAGGCGCGACCGCGACCATCACGCCGGTCAGACCGCCGATCACGAACACCGCAAGGCTGCCGCTCGCGTAAAGCAAGGGCGTCGATTTCTTGACGTTGCCCGCCCACAGAGTCGCGATGAACACGAATATCTGGACGCCGGTCGGGATCGCAACCGCCTCGGACGCTGCCGCGAAGAAGGCGAGGCTGATCTTGGGCAGCCCGGTCGTGAACATGTGGTGGACCCACAGCCCGAAGCTGAGGAACGCGGTGCCGACCGCCGCCAGCACGATCCACGGATACCCCAGCAGATGCCGCTGCGCGAAGGTCGGGATCAGCATCGCGAACAGCGCGATCGACGGCAGGAAGACGATATAGACTTCGGGGTGGCCGAAGATCCAGAACAGGTGCTGCCACAGCAACGGATCGCCGCCCTTGTCCGCGTTGAAGAACGGCCAGTTGAGTAGCCGCTCCATCTCGAACAGCACGTCGCCCGCGATCAGCGGCGGGAACGCGAACAGGATCATCACCGCGACGACCAGGATGTACCAAGCGTAAAGCGGCATGAGGTTGAGCCGCATGCCGGGCGGGCGGCATTTGAGCACGCCGACGATCAGTTCGACGGCGGCTGCGACCGACGACACCTCGATGAAGCTGAGGCCCAGCATCCAGATGTCCGCGCCGAGCCCGCTAAGATCGGTCCGCGTCGTCAGCGGCGGATACATGAACCAGCCGCCATCGGGCGCGGCATCGAAGAAGATCGATCCGGAGACGAACACGCCGCCGATCAGGAAGCTCCAATAGCCAAAGCCCGACAGTCGCGGAAACGGCAGATCACGCGCGCCGAGCAGCTGTGGCAGCAGAATAATCGAGACCGCCTCGAACATCGGCACCGCGAACAGGAACATCATCATCGAGCCGTGCAGCGTGAACAGCTGATTGAACGTGTTCGCGGTGACGAGATCGTTGTTCGGCACCGCCAGCTGCGTGCGCATGATCAGCGCGAGCACGCCCGCGAACAGCATGAAGCCGAACGCGGTCAGCGTGTACCAGACGCCGATCCGGTTGTTGTTGACGTCGGTCCAGCGGAAGAACCAGCCCGAGGGCGGCTTCCACACCTCGCGCAGGCGATCCTCCTGGCCCTTGCGGACCGCGGGATCGTTCTGGTCGGGGGCGACATAGGCCGGACTGTCGGTCGTCATTTCAGCCCCTGAAGATAGCTGGCGATCTGATCGGCTTCGGCGGCCGACATCTGCGGGAAGGCGGGCATGCGGACGCCGGGCTTGGTCTTGCCGGGCTGACGCACGAACCGCGCGATATTGGCATGGGTCATCGGCAGGATCCCCGCCGCGAGCGTCGGGCGCGAACCGAAATGCGTCAGGTCGGGGCCGATCTTCGCCGCCGGGCCCACACCGCGAACGCTGTGGCAGCCGCTGCAGCCATAGCTGGCGAACAGCCTCGCACCGGGCGATGCGGTGACCGTAGCCGGACGCGCCTGCGCGGTGAGCCAGCGTTCGAATGCAGCGGGCTCCATCGCGATGACGTCGAATGCCATCAGCGCATGCCCCAGCCCGCAGAATTCGGCGCAGACGCCGCGATATGTTCCCGCCTTGGTCGCGCGAACGACGAGGCGATTGGTGCGGCCGGGGATCATGTCCATCTTGCCCGCGAGCCCCGGCACCCAGAAGCTGTGGATGACGTCGGGGCTGCGCAGCGACAGCTCGACGGTGCGGCCGACGGGGAGGCGGAGTTCGTTCGCCGCTTCGACGACCGCGCCGCCGGGAGGAGCATAGCGTACGCGCCACCAGAACTGCTCGCCATCGACGCCGATCCGCAGGTCGGCATCGGCGACCGGTCGGGGGCGCATCGCGGGCAACGCGTAGAGCAGCAGCGCGAGCAACAGGATCGACGGGCCGATCCCGCCAAGCCACAGGACCATCTTCATCCCGCCCTTGTGCGTCAACCGCCCCTCGGGCGCGCGGATCGCATGCCGCATCAGCAGCGCAAGACCCAGTGCAAGCACGACCGCGCCGACGACCAGCACGATGGTGATCGACAGCACCTGATCGGCCTGTTCGCCGAACGGAGCCAGCGTCGACTGGTGCCGGTTGCAGGCGCCAAGCGCCGACAGGCACGCCCAGACGGAAAGTAAACTTGCCTTCCGCATCATCGCCTTAGCTTCCCCTTTGAGCAGATCCTCTAGCTGTGGCCGAAACGGCGTTAAACCCCTTAAATGAACTTTCCGTCATGGACTGGCACAACCCAGGCAGGGGTGGCTGGCATGTGGACTAGGGCAGGCGGATGAGATCGCGGATACGACCGGCCAGCGCGTCGATCGCAAAGGGTTTCGTCATCACGTGCATGCCCGGATCGAGATGGCCGTTGCCGACCACCGCATTTTCGGCATAGCCGGTGATGAAGAGGATCTTGAGGTCCGGACGGCCTACGCGCGCGGCATCCGCCATCTGCCGCCCGTTCATCCCCCCCGGCAAGCCGACATCCGTGACCAGCAGGTCGATGCGCGTGTCGGACTGGAGGATCTTCAGGCCGGCTGGCCCGTCCGCGGCCTCGATCGCGGCATAGCCCAGTTCCTCGAGCACCTCTACGACCAGCATGCGAACGGTGGGCTCGTCGTCGACGATCAGGACGGTCTCGCCACGGATAGCGCGCGGGACCTCGGCAAAATCGGGCTGCGGTTCGTCCTCGTCCGACGGACCGAAATGCCGTGGCAGATAGATGCAGATATTGCTGCCTTCGCCGACCTCCGAATAGATCCGGACCTGTCCGCCCGACTGGCGCGCAAAGCCGTAGATCATCGACAGGCCGAGCCCCGTGCCCAGACCCAAAGGCTTGGTCGTGAAGAACGGATCAAAGGCCTTGGCGACGACCTCGGGCGGCATGCCGGTGCCGTTGTCGGACACACAGAGCGAGACATATTGACCGGGATCGAGATCGCGGTCGCGACCCATCCGCGCGTCGATCCAGCGATTGGCCGTCTCGATCGTCAGCCGTCCGCCCGTGGGCATCGCATCGCGCGCGTTTATGCACAGGTTGAGGATCGCGTTTTCGAGCTGGTTGGGATCGACGAGCGTCGACCACAGCCCGGCGGAGGCGACCACCTCGACGGCGACGTCGGGCCCGACTGTCCGGCGCACGAGCTCCTCCAGCCCGCCGATCAACCGATTGACGTCGGTCGGCCGGGGATCGAGCGTCTGCCGCCGCGAAAAGGCCAGCAGACGGTGGGTCAGCGCCGCGGCACGCTTGGCGGCACCCTGTGCGGCAAGCGAGTAGCGTTCGACATCGCCCAGCCGTCCCTGTGCGATGCGGATGCCGAGCAGCTCGAGGCTGCCCATGATTCCGGTCAGCAGATTGTTGAAGTCGTGCGCCAGCCCGCCGGTCAGCTGGCCCACGGCTTCCATCTTCTGGCTCTGGCGCAGTGCGGCCTCGACATCCATCAACTCGCGGGTGCGCGCGGCGACCTGATCCTCGAGCGTTTCGGTCCAGGCGAGCAGTTCGGCGGCATGCCGGCGGCCATCGTCGATGTCCGTATTGGTGCCGACCCAGCGCGTGATCTGGCCGACGATGGTCCGTACCGGCTCCGCGCGAGCAAGAAACCATCGGTAGCCGCCATCAGCACTACGCAACCGGAACTCGGCGGCATAGGTAGTGCCCGTATCGCGTGCGGCCTGCCACGTCGTCGCAGTGGCCTCGCGATCGTCGGCGTGAACCAGTGACAGCCAGGTGCCGGATCCAGTTAGAGCGCCGGGCGAAATACCGGCATAATCATAGACCTGCTGGTTGACCCAGTAGATCTCGCCATCGGGACGCGCCGCCCAGATCAGGCTGGGCACCGCTTGCGCGAAGACGCGGAACTGTTCTTCACTCTCGCGGAGTGCTGCTTCCGCACGCAGCCGCTCGGTCGCCGCACGAACCCGGTCCGCGACCTCGCGCATAAGCTGGAGTTCCTCGTCCGCCCAGACTCGCGGCTGATCGTGATTGGCATAGAGCAGCGCGACGAAGGCATCCTGTTCGAGCAACGGCATGTTGACGAACGACCATGCGCTGATCGCCTTCAGGCCGGCAGCACCCGCAGCGGTGCGCGGGTCGCGCTCGACATCGGCGATCACGACCGTGCGCCCTGCCTTCAGATCCTCGATATAGGACCCATAGTCGCGGAACTGCAGCATGCCCGCCAGGGTGCGTGTCCCCGGCGCATTCCAGTCCCGCTCGACGGTGATCGTCTCGGCTAGGGCGTCGATCACGCCATAGCCGACCCGGCTGACCTGCAGAGCGTGGCCGAGGATTTCGGCCGCTGCATAGGCGATTGCCGCAGGGGCCGTCAGATCGCGGATCGCGTCGCCGAGTGCCAGCAACGCGGTTTGCCGCACGTCGGCGAGCTTGCGGGCGGTGATTTCAAAGCTGATCCCGGGAAAACGTAGCGCAGTCCCGTCGGCCGCGCGCTCGCAGCGGCCCTGCGCGATTACCCAGCGGATCGTCCCGTCGCGCTCGAGCAGGCGATATTCGGCTTCGAAGGGTCCGCCCGATCGGACGGCCGCCTCGATGGCCTGCTCGGTGCGAGCGCGGTCGTCCGGATGAATGCCTTGAAAGAACGTCGTGATCGGTGCGCCCGCCGCCGCGGCTGCCGGATCCACCCCGTACAGCAGAGCGAACCGGGCATCGGCGGTGACGCGATCCCGGGCGATGTCCCAGTCCCAGGTACCGATCCCGCCCCCGGCCGAAAGCGCCAGCTGCAACCGTTCCTCGGCCTCGCGGGCGAGCGTCTCTGTCCTGTGCCGCTCGGTCACGTCGCTGAGCAGCACGGCGATCCTGACCGAGCCCGGCTCGCCAATCCGCGCGACCTGTGCATCATAGCGCCGATCGCGCTGCGCCACGCGCGTCTCGAACCGGGTTGCGTGCCCGGTCCGGGCGATCTCGCCGAACGTCCCCATCCAGTCGCCATCCAGTGCGGGCTGCAGCGCGTGCCAGGTCTGTCCGACCGGGTCGCGCAAGCCCGTCTGCCGGAGAAATTGCGCGTTCGTTTCCAGGAACCGACAATCGACCACGCGATCGCCGTCGAAGATCAGATCGACCAGCCCGAAGCCGATATCGATCGCGGTGAACACTTCGCGATAGTCGCCTTCGCCGGGATGTCCCGATACGTGCTGACAGTCGTTCCCGGGGACGTTGTTCGGACTCGAGGGCATCGAATTTTATACTCGCAGGAACACCAACTCGGGTCCGGCACACGACCGGCCATGCGGCCGGAGTCACCGGACCCGGGTCGTCAAACGCGAGACAGGCGGTGGTCGATCCCCGGGAAGTTTGGTGTCATGCGGAACGGACGCGCGCGCTGGCGGATGTCAGAGCGGACGCGACCCGTTCGGACCAAGCGGCACAGCCATCGTGCGCGCCGATCAGGTCCTGGCGGATCTCGATCTCCGCATAGAGGCGCCGTGCCGGATAGGCGTGCCGCGGGATCGTATAATCGATTAAGTCCATCCGATAGGGCTCGTTGTCACCCACCACGAGGTCGGGCTCGCCCGCCAGGACCTCGAGCATCGCGAGGGCGAAGCGCGTGTCGCCGCCATCGTGCAGGATTCCGATATGCCAGGGCCGCAATCCCGCCCCGTCCGCGCCGCGCATCGCCGGGGTGAAGCTGTGCAGCGCAACCAGGATCGTCGGTTGTCCGGCGGCATCCCGGCGTGCGATCTCGGCCGCGATCGCCGCATGATAGGGCGCATGGATCACGGCATATCGCGCGGCTCGATCCGCCTCGCTCAGGTCGCGATTGCCGGGGATCGGCGTGCCGTCGCTGGTCTCGGCGATCGCATCGGGTTGCGTCTCGCTCCGGTTGCAGTCGACGACCAGCCGAGAATAGGTCTGATGGATGAAGACTGCGTCGAGCCGGTTTGCGAGCAGGCGCCCGACCTCGCCGACGCCGATGTCCCAGCCGATGTGCCGCCCCAGCTCGGCATCGTCGAGACCGAGCGACCCGAGCGACACGGGCACTGAGTTTCCAGCATGATCGCCGATCAGGAGGAACGATGATGCGCCTTTCGGGTTGACGATAACGGTCGGAGGCCTGTCTCCTGCCGCGATCAGCGGTCCCTCGGTCCGGTTGGTCATGCGATACGGATCCTGAATGCCATTTCTCACACTTTCTCACGTGACGAGATACACTTACCGGCAACCGGTAGCATTTGGCGAGCACCGTATCATGGTCCGTCCGCGCGAAAGCCATGACCAGCAGCTGATTTCGGCCGAGCTGACCATAACCCCCGAACCGTCGGAGGTGCGGTGGCTGCACGACGTGTTCGGCAATTCGGTGGCGATCGCGACGTTCGATCGCCGTGCGCGCGAACTCGTGTTCGACAGCCGGGTGCGGCTTGATCACAGCCCCGCCGAACTCGCGACGGTCGATATCGAGCAGTACGCACGCTCCTATCCGTTCACCTATTCGTCCGAGGACATGCCCGACCTGTTGCGGTCGATCGAGCGCCAGCATCACGATCCGCACCGCGAGATCGATCGCTGGGCGCGGCGGTTCCTCGATCCCTCGGGGCGGACCGATACGCTGGCGATGCTGTCCGACATGACCGCGGCGATCCGGCGCGACTTCACCTATGTGCCGCGCCCCGAAAAGGGGACGCAGTCGCCGATCGAGACGCTTGCCCGGCGCAAGGGTACCTGCCGCGATTATGCGATGCTGATGATCGAAGCGGCGCGCGCGCTCGGCTTCGCGGCGCGGTTCGTGTCGGGCTATGTCTATAATCCATCGAGCCGCGAGCAGCGGACGGGGGGCGGCAACACGCATGCCTGGGTCCGCATCTATCTGCCGGGATCGGGTTGGGTCGAGTTCGATCCGACCAACGGCATCATCGGCAGTCGCGGGCTGATCCGCGTCGCGATCGCCCGCGATATCTATCAGGCCGTGCCGATCTCGGGAAGTTGGGCGGGGTTCCCCGGCAGTTTCCTCGACATGACCGTTTCGGTCGACATCGCGGTCGACGAGCCGAGCGCCGCCCCTACAGCCACAACCCCGCTCGCGCCGCAGCCGGTCCGGGCATGAGAAAGACGACCGCATGCTGATCCGCGCCGGCTATGATATTCGCTTTGAGGCCGATGTTCCGACGCCGCTGATGGCGATGCTGAGCCTTCACCCGTCGCGCAACCGCGATCTGGTCACCCCGCACCGGATCGTCGCGAGCCCCGACGTCCCGATCTACGATTATCTCGACGCGTTCGGGAATGTCTGCACGCGGATGACCGTCCCCGCCGGCGGCCTGACGCTGTCGTGCGACTTCACGATCGAGGATGACGGGCAGCCCGACCCGGCCGATCCGGATGCCATCCAGCATGCCGTCGAGGACCTGCCGGACGAGATCCTCGTCTTCCTGCTTGGCAGCCGCTATTGCGAGACCGACCGGCTGTCCGAAACTGCCTGGTCGCTGTTCGGGCATGTGCCCTCAGGCTGGGCACGCGTGCAGGCGATCGTGCAGTTCACGCACGACCATATCGAGTTCGGCTATCATCATGCGCGGGCGACCAAGACCGCCTGGGATGCGCATCAGGAACAGCAGGGCGTGTGCCGCGATTTCGCGCATCTCGCGATCACGCTGTGCCGCTGCATGAACATTCCGGCGCGCTATTGCACCGGCTATCTCGGCGATATCGGCATTCCCCCGGTCGACGCACCGATGGATTTCTCGGCCTGGTTCGACGTCTATCTCGGCGGGCGCTGGCATACGTTCGACGCGCGACACAACCAGCCGCGGATCGGCCGGACCCTGATGGCGCGCGGCCGCGATGCGACCGATGCCGCGCTCACGACGACGTTCGGGCCAGCGCGGCTGGTGGGCTTCGACGTCCACACCGACAGCGTCGACGCGGCGGCTTGAGCCCGCCGCAGCGTCGGTTTACGCTTGTCACCCCGCCGGCGTTCGTGCGAACGCCGCGACACCATTAAACAATGCTGCGATGCACCATATGCCTGCTTCTTCGACACCCGGTTCCGTCCCCAGCAACGCCAACGCGCTGCTGCTGCAAGCGATCGCGCTGCGCCAGTGCGTGACCGCGGTCTACAACCGGATGCATGTCAAACTCGCGCCGCATATCCTGTTCACGCGGCATGATGACGTGTTCGTCGACGCGGTCACGCTGCAGCGCGACGGACAGCCGCCCAAGGAGATCAAGCTCGGCACGTTCAAGCTCGCCGGGCTGAAGGATATCGTCGTGATCGACGAGGGGTTCCGGCCCGACGCCGTATTCAACCCGCACGACATCAAATATGAGGGCGTGACGCTCTTCGTCGTCGAGCCGAACTGACCGCCAAACGGACTGGCGCCGTGGTTACGGCGCGGGCGGCAGCCATGCCGTCTCGATCTCGCCGTAGCGGTCGACAAAGCCCGTCCGCCGCATTTGAAGCTCCGGGTCGAGGATCCGGACCCGTCGACCGTTGCGCTCGATCACGCCGTCACGCTCCAGCGCGCGGATCGTCCGGTTGACGTGCACCTTGGTCAAGCCGAGCGCATCCCCAATATCGCTCTGCGTCAGGGGCAGGTCGAACGAATCGATCACGCCACCCGCGGTGACCCGCAGACGCGCCAGGATATCGAGCAGGAGCGTGGTCAGCCGCTCCGCCGCGCCCTTTCGGCCGATCGAGGTAAGCCGATCGCTCATCGCGACATTCTCTGCCGCGGCGATGGCATAAAGCAGCCCGGCGAGCCGCGGCTGCTGGCGAAAGATCTGGCCCAGATCGGCCTTGGGTAGTTCGGTGACGGTACAGTCCGACACCGCGGTCAGCGTCGCCGAGGCCTGCGACCAGGCGATGCTGGACGTGCCGATCAGGTCGCCGGCATAGTGGAAGCGCAGGATCTGGCGGCCGCCGGCCGCGAGCCTCGCCGCCGAATGCAGCCAGCCATAATGGACGACGAACAGTGCATGGCTCGTCCCGCCCTCCGCCATCAGGATCTCGCCGGGCTTGAGCCGGATCTCACGTTGCTCGGCGCGCGAGATCGCGGCGCGTTCCTCTTCGGTCAGCGCAAGATGGCGTTCGAGCCGCGCGATCAACCCACTTCGATGCATCGTTCCGCCCCTGCATTCGCCCTTGTCGGCGGCCCCTGTCGGCTGCCCATCTCGGCTGCCCGTTACGGCCGCTCGTGACCCCATGCTCAACCATGCGGTTCGTCCGGTCGTCAACAGGCCGATTGGTCCGTATCAGCCTTTATCGAGCTGTCCCAGAATGATCGGCGTAAATCGATCGGCGATCCGATCGATGCCGCGTATGTTCGGGTGGACATGGTCGCGCTGCATCAGCGCGGTGTCGCCGATCACGCCATCGAGAATGAACGGATAGAGTCCCGCACCATAGGTCTTGGCAAGATCGGGCCAGATCGTGTCGAACGCCGCCTGATATTCGGGGCCGAGATTGGGAGGCGCCCGCATGCCCGTCAGCACGACCGGGATCTTGCGGCGGCGCGCCTCGTCCATCATCGCGGTCAGGTTGGCGCGGGTCTCGGCGGGCGGGATCTGACGCAGCACGTCGTTGCCGCCCAGTCCGAGCAGGATGAGATCGGGTTTGCGGGGAAGGCTGTCCAGCGCGAAGGCGAACCGCTGGCGCCCGGCCGCGCTGGTGTCGCCCGAGACGCCGGCATTGACGATCGTCGCGTTGACGTCCTTGCGGCGGAGCGTCGCCTGCAAAACGTCGGGCAGGCTGTGACCGCGCGCGACGCCGTACCCCGCGTACAGACTGTCGCCAAAGGCCAGGATCAGGCGCTCGCGACCGGCCGGCGCGGGAGGCATCGCGACCGCCGTACCATCGACCGCCGTGTCGTTGCCCGCGCCGCGGGTGGCCGCCACAGGGGCCGGGCTATCCGCCGCCCGATCGCACCCCGCGAGGACCAGCGCTTGGAGAACCGCGGCGACTGCCACATATGAAGGCCTGTATCGCTCCAACGTAAAGTGCTCCATGTCCCGATCAACCTCCGACGATATGGTGATATCGGCCCGCAATGTCACGCTGACGCTCGGCAGCGCGAGTGCGGCGACCGCGATCCTCAAGGGCATCGATCTCGACATTGCGCGGGGCAGCAGCGTGGCACTGCTCGGGCCTTCGGGGTCGGGCAAATCGTCGCTGATGGCGGTGCTGTCCGGGCTCGAACAGGCGAGCGGCGGGCAGGTCGAGGTTGCGGGACTCGATTTCGGCGCGCTCGACGAGGATGCGCTGGCGCGCGCGCGGCGCGGTCGTATCGGCATCGTGCTCCAAGCATTTCATCTGTTGCCGACGATGACGGCGCTGGAAAACGTCGCCGTCCCGATGGAGCTTGCCGGCATGGCCGATGCGTTCGCACGCGCCGCCGACGAGCTGGAGGCGGTCGGGCTCGGCCACCGGACCGGGCATTATCCGACCCAGCTGTCGGGCGGGGAGCAGCAGCGTGTCGCGATCGCCCGCGCGCTGGGACCGCGGCCGGATCTCGTCTTCGCGGACGAGCCGACGGGCAACCTCGATGCCGCGACGGGTGCGGCGGTGATGGACCTGCTGTTCGATCGACGTGCGGCGACGGGCGCGACGCTGATCATCATCACGCATGATCCGGTCCTCGCGGCGCGGTGCGATCGGGTCGTCGAACTCGGTGACGGGCGCATCGTCCACGACCAGTTGCGGTCCGTGACGGGCGCGGGGGCATGACCGACTGGCGGCTCGCCTGGCGTCTGGCCAGGCGCGAGCTCAATCTGCGATTCCGCGGCCTGCGACTGCTGCTGGCCTGTCTGTTCCTGGGGGTCGGCGCGCTGGCGGCGATCGGCAGCCTGACCCGCGCGATCGACGGCGAGCTGGCAAGTCGCGGCAGCACGATCCTGGGTGGCGACGTCGAATTCGCCACGTCGCAACGCGCTGCGACACCCGAAGAGCGCCGCGCGATGGCCGCGCTCGGCACCGTATCGGAGACGGTGCGCATGCAGGCGACGGCGGTTCGCGGTTCGGCCAGCGTCCCGATCGAACTGAAGGGCGTCGACCGCGCCTATCCGTTGTACGGCACCGTCCGGTTCGCCGATGGTGGCACAGCGGAGCCGCCCCGTGACTCGGGGATCTGGATCGCGCCCGCGCTCGCCGACCGGCTAGGCGTCGGCCGCGGCGCCCGGATCCGGCTGGGTACGGCCGAGTTCGTGGTCGACCATGTCCTCGCCGAGGAGCCTGACCGGCTGGGCGAAGGCTTCACGCTGGGGCCCGTCGCGATCGTTTCGCTCCCCGGGATTGCGCGGACCGGCCTGATCCAGCCGGGCAGCCTGTACGAGACCAAATATCGCGTCCGCCTCCGGTCGGGACTCGCGCCCACGCGCGCGGTCGATCGGATCAAGGCGGCATTCCCGTCCGCGGGCTGGGAAAGCAAGACCCGCGATCGCGCCGCGCCCGGTGCCGAGCGCTTCGTCCAGCGGATGGGCCAGTTCCTGTTGCTCGTCGGACTCTCCGCGCTCGTCATCGCCGGTATCGGGGTCGGGAATGGGGTCTCGTCCTATCTCGCCGCACGGCGGCAGAGCATCGCCGCGCTCAAGGTGCTTGGTGCGACGTCCGGGATGATCGCCCGGGTATACCTGATCCAGATCGTCGTTGTCGCCGGGATCGGCATTCTAGCCGGTTTGATCGCCGGCGCCGCGGCGGTGCCGTTGATCGTCGCGCTCGCGGGCGACGTGCTGCCGGTCGCGCCGAGCTTTGCAGTGCAGCCCGTGCCGCTGCTGCTCGCCGCCGCCTATGGCATGGTGATCGCGCTGGCGTTTACCGCGCCAGCACTGGTCGAAGCCGGAAGCGTGCCGGCGGTCGTGCTGTTGCGTGGCAATGCCGGCCAGCGGCGCGTACCGTTGCACCGGACGCTGCCCTGGGTCGCCGGTGGCGGGCTTGCGCTCGTTGCGCTCGCACTGCTGACCGCGGAACAGCCTGGGCTCAGCGCGGGGTTCCTTGCGGCGGTCGCGGCCGTGCTGCTCCTCCTTGCCGGGTTCGGCTGGGTCATCCGGATCGCGGCTGCGCGATTGCCGCGGGCGCGCCAGCCGCTGCTCAGGCTTGCGGTTGCAGCACTGCACCGTCCTGGCGCTCGCACCGGCACGCTGGTGGTCGCCCTCGGCCTCGGGCTGACGCTGTTCGTCCTGCTTGCTGCGATCCGGACGAGCATCGACGCGAATATCGCGCGGACCGTTCCGCAGCGCGCGCCCGCCTTGTTCGCGCTCGACGTTCCGCCGCAGCGCGAAGCGGAATTCCGCCGCACGGTCGCCGAGGCTGCGCGCAAGCCGGTCGTGACCACCGTGCCCGCGATGCGCGGGACGATCACGGGCTATGCGACGACGCGTGTCGCCGATCTCAAGACCTTGCCCGAAGGCGCCTGGGCGCTGCGTGGCGAACGCGGCCTGACCTATGCCGAGACGCTGCCGGACGGCAGCACGATCACCGCGGGACGCTGGTGGCCGCGCGGCTATGCCGGGCCGCCGCTGGTGTCGATCGACGAGCGGCTGGCCAAGGCGCTCGCTCTGAAGATTGGCGATCCGATCCAGTACAGCCTGCTGGGTGTCGAGCGGAGCGCGCGGATCGCGTCGTTCCGGCGGATCAGCTGGGATACGCTCGGCTTCAACTTCGTCATGGTCTTTTCCCCCAACGCGATCGCCGACGCGCCGCATAATCTGGCGGCGACGATCGATCTCGACCGTGGCGAGGAGGGCGCGGTGATGCGTGCGCTGCTGCCGCGGTTTCCGTCTGTTTCGGTGATCGAGGTCCGCGACGTGCTGGGACAGTTGCGGACGATCGTGGGGCAGATGGCGACCGCGATCACCGCGGCGGCGTCGGTTGCGATCCTTGCCGGTATCGCTGTGCTGATCGGGGCGATCGCCGCGGCGCGCGAAGCGCGGACCTATGACGGCGTGATCCTCCGCACGCTCGGCGCGACGCGTCTCCAGGTGCTCGGCGTCCAGGCACTCGAATATGCGTTTCTGACGGTGATCCTGTCCGCGGTGGCGCTGCTGCTGGGGCTGGGGGGGGCGTGGTATGTCGTTACGCAGGTCTTCGCGTTCGCATGGCTGCCGAGCTATCCGGCGGTGGTCGCGACGCTGGTGGCGGGCGCGGGGCTGACGATGGCGATTGGGCTGATCGGGGCGTGGCCGATCCTCAGCGCCAGACCAGCCCGGGCGTTGCGCGATCTCTGACCTGTTCCGGCCGCGGCACGAAATCGCGGCCGCGGCGTTTGCATGGGGTCGGGACGGCGCGATGGGCGGCCAAGGGGATCTTTGAGTGAGCAATGCAGTGGCAAACGGCGACGCGCCCGTCGACGTGACGAGCCCGTGGTCGATGTCGATGGCCACCTGGTGGTCGGTGCTGAAACGCAGCTGGGCCGAAGCGAGCGACGATAATATCGGCCTGATCGCCGCGGGCACCGCCTTTTACGCATTCGCGGCGATCGTGCCGCTGCTCGCCTCGATCGTGCTGATCTACGGCCTGGTCGCGGACACGGCGACCGTCGTCGCCAATATTCGCGGCCTGTTCCAGGTGCTGCCGGCGGACGCCGCCAAGGTCATCGGCGACCAGCTCGCCACCGTGGTCGGCACGTCGGAGGGCAAGAAGGGGTTCGGACTGATCCTCGCGCTCGCGCTCGCGCTCTATGGTGCATCGAAGGGGGCATCGTCGATCGTCACCGCGCTCAACATCGCCTATGAAGAACGCGAGACTCGCGGGTTCTTCGCGCTGTACATCCTCGCATTCTCGATCACCGCGGGCGCGGTGGTTCTGGCGCTGACCGCCGCACTGTCTACCGCGGCCTTCGCATTGCTCGACAGCATGATACCGGGGGCTCCCGATTTCGTCCTGACGCTGCTGCGGCTTACCAGCTATGCAGTGCTGGCAATGCTCGCCGTTACAGCAGCGGCGTGCCTGTATCGGTACGGGCCGAACCGCGCGCATGCCAAATGGGCGTGGCTGACCCCGGGTTCACTCGCAGCGACGCTGATCTGGCTCGCTGCGACGGTCGGCTTCGGTTTCTACGTCGCCAATTTCGGGAATTACGGCGCGACCTACGGCTCGCTGAGCGCGGTGGTCGTGCTGCTGACCTGGCTGTGGCTGTCCGCCTATGTCTTCCTCCTCGGGGCCGAGCTCAACGCCGAACTCGAGCATCGCACCACCCGCGATACGACCACCGGGCCCGAACGTCCGGCCGGTGCGCGCGGTGCCGCCGTCGCCGATGCGACGGTGACGGCCCCCCCTCCATCAGACACACCCGAGATAGCAGAACCGCGCCGTGGCGTGCGTACCGCGCAGACCGCGGCCGCATCGCGGGCCGCGCGTGCGCCGATGCCGTCGGTTCTGCTCGCGGTCGGCGGGCTCGGTGCGCTGCGTCGAGGGTCCGGCAAGGCAGGCATGATCCTGCTGGTCGTCGGCGGCGCGCTCGCCTGGGCGGGTCGGACCTCCCCGGAGCGTGACGACGATGTCCAGCGTTCCGCTTAAGCTATTCTTCGACGGCGGCTGTCGTCCGAATCCGGGGCGCATCGAGATCGGGGTAGTCGTTCGCGGCGTGACCCATATCCTGGACGATTGCGGTCACGGCACCAACAGCGACGCAGAGTGGCTGGCGGCGATCCATGCGCTGCGAGTCGCCCGCGACCTCGGCGCGTCCTCGCTCGATCTGCGTGGAGACTCCGCGCTGGTGGTGGGGCAGGCGCGTGGTACCGCGCGCTGCCGATCGGCAGAGCTTCGCGCGCACCGCGACGCCTTTCAGACGCTCGCCGCGACGTTCGAGACGGTGAAGATCCGCCATGTCGGTCGGTCCCACAACCTTGCAGGGATTGCGCTGGCCCGCCTGCATCCGCGCTGAGCGCCAGGCCCTCTCACCAACCCCTGATTGACAGTGCTGGTCGTGGCGCGCCAGCCTGCTATAGCGCTACCATCGTTGGTCCGTTCCTGACCGCCAACGACAGAGAGATGCGCGCGCTCCCGTCACACCGACTGGAGAACTGCGTTGGCCATCGCTCCATCGTCCCCGACCCCCGCAAAGACTGCAACATCGCCCCTCGCGCTGATGATGCGGAAGCTCGAAACCCATGCGACGCTCGACCGACGTGATCGCGAGGCGATCCGGGCCCTGCCGCACCATGTCCGCACGTTCGATGCATCCGCCTATCTCGTCCGCGAGGGCGACAGTCTCCAGCATTGCTCGGTGCTGGTTTCGGGCTATGCGTTTCGCCAGAAGGTCACCGGCGACGGGTTGCGGCAGATCGTGTCGCTGCACATTCCCGGCGAGCCGCTTGATCTCCAGCATCTGTTTCTCGACCTCGCGGATCATAACGTCCAGACGCTGACGCGCGCCGAGGTGGCGATCATCCCGCGCGCGGCGCTACAGAGCCTGGCCTTGTCGCATCCTGCGATCGGTCACGCGCTGTTCGTCAATACGCTGGTCGAGGGATCGATCTTCCGCGAATGGGCGCTGAACGTCGGGCGGCGCGACGCCCGGACCCGGCTGGCGCATTTCCTGTGCGAGTTCGCCGCACGGCTCGAGGCGCAGGGTCTCGACGGGGGCAGGGGCTATGACCTGCCGATGTCGCAGGAACAGATCGGTGATGCGCTCGGGCTGACCGCGGTCCATGTCAACCGGACGATCAAGCTGCTCGAAAGCGAAGGGCTGATCGTCCGCACCAGGCGATGGATCAGCATTCCCAGCTGGACCGCATTGCGCGAGGTCGCGGACTTTTCGAGCCGCTATCTCCACGTGAAGTCCAAGGCCGACTAGTCGCGCGCTGCGGCCAGGGCCGCGAGGATCGACGCGGCGAGTTCGGGACGGCAGATCAGCAGATCGGGGAGCAGCGGATCGACACAGTTGTAGACCAGCGGGCTGCCGTCGATCCGCGACGCGTGCAGTCCCGCGGCGATCGCCACCGCGGCCGGGGCGCAATTGTCCCACTCATACTGGCCGCCGTCATGCAGATAAGCGTCGGCCCGTCCATCGACGACCGCCATCGCCTTGGCTCCCGCCGATCCCATCGGCACCAGCGTCGCCCCCATCGCGACACCGACGCGACGTGCGATGTCCGGCGCACGCGAGCGGCTGACGACGATCCGCAGCGGTTCGCCTGCGGGCGCCCAGGGCCGTGCCGGATCGTCGGTCGCGAAGATCGCGCCGCGCGCAGGCACCGCAACCGCTCCAACGCGCGGGACGCCATCGATCGCGAGGCCAATATGCACCGCCCAATCATCCAGGCCCTCGGCATATTCGCGCGTGCCGTCGAGCGGGTCGACGATCCAGACGCGCTGCGCTGCACAGCGGCTGCGATCGTCGAGCGATTCTTCGGACAGGATGAAATCGTCCGGGCGTTCGGCGCGCAGCCGGTCGATGATCAGCATATTGGCCTCGCGGTCGCCCGCAGCCCCCATTGCCGCACCCGCGATCGTCTCTCGCGCCCGGATCTCCTGCAGGAGCGCGCCTGCCTCGAGCGCTACCGAGCGCGCGAGTCCGGCATCGGTCATGTCGGTCGTCACAGGTCGTAGCTCCAGACGCCGATGACATGTTCGACGATGCGCTCGGCTGCGGCCTCCGGGCTCTCTCGGGTCGTATCGATCCGGATATCAGGACGCTGCGGCGCCTCATACGGGCTAGATATACCAGTGAAGTCGGCGATCTCGCCGGCGCGTGCCTTGGCGTAGAGCCCCTTGACGTCGCGCGCCTCGGCAGACGTAAGCGGCGTGTCGACGAAGATTTCGACGAACTCGCCCGGGGCGACCATCGAACGCACCATGTCCCGCTCCGCGCGGAACGGCGAGATAAACGCGGTCAGCACGATCAGCCCGGCATCCGCCATCAGCCGTGCGACCTCGCCGATCCGGCGGATATTCTCGATCCGGCCGGCCTCGGTAAAGTCGAGGTCGCGGTTGAGCCCGTGACGGATATTGTCGCCGTCGAGCAGGAAGCTGTGCCGGCCGAGCGCGAACAGCTTCTTCTCGACCAGGTTCGCGATCGTCGACTTGCCCGAGCCCGACAGGCCGGTGAACCAGAGAATCCTGGGCGACTGACCCTTTTGCGCGGCATGCGCCTCGCGCGTGACGTCGATCGATTGCCAGTGGACGTTCTGCGCACGGCGGAGCGCCGATCCGATCATTCCCGCCGCGACGGTCGCGTTGGTCGCGCGGTCGATTAGGATGAAGCCGCCGAGATCGGCACCGTCGGCATAAGGCTCGAACACGATCGCCCGGTCGGCATAGACCTCCGCGACCCCGATATCGTTAAGTGCGAGCGTCGAGGCGGACAATTCGGCCTGCGTGTTCACGTCGACGACGTGACGCGGCGGCTGGACCGTCGCGCCGACGACCTGGGTGCCGAGCTTCAGCTGATAGCCGCGGCCCGGTACGAGCGGCGTGTCGGACATCCAGACGATGGTCGCGAGGAACTGGTCGGCGGCCTCGGGCGGCGCATCGGCGGCGGCAATCACGTCGCCGCGCGAGCAATCGACCTCGTCGGCGAGCACGATCGTCACGGACTGGCCGGCGACCGCCTCGGCCAGATCACCGCCGAGCGCGACGATCCGCGCGACGGTCGTCGTCTTTCCCGACGGGACGACGCGGACGCTGTCGCCGGGGCGCACGGTGCCGCTGGCGATCATGCCGGCAAAGCCGCGGAAGTCGAGATCGGGGCGATTCACCCATTGCACGGGCAGCCTGAACGGCTGCGCCTGGCGCGCGTCGACGTCGATCGGCACGGTCTCGAGATGCGCGAGCAGCGGCAGACCGGTGTACCAGGGCATCGTCGCCGCTTGGGTCGCGACATTCTCGCCGGTCAGCCCCGACAGCGGGATCGCGGTGAAGCGGTCGATACCGATCGACGCGGCAAAGGCGCGATAGTCCGCGACGATCGCGTCGAACCGCGCCTCGTCATGGCCGACCAGATCCATCTTGTTCACCGCGAGCACGATCTCGCGGATGCCGACAAGGTGCGCCAGATAGCTGTGACGGCGGGTCTGGGTCAGCACGCCCTTGCGCGCATCGATCAGGATGACGGCCAGGTCTGCAGTCGACGCGCCGGTGACCATGTTGCGCGTATATTGCTCGTGCCCCGGCGTGTCCGCGACGATGAACTTGCGCTTTTCGGTCGAGAAAAAGCGATAGGCGACGTCGATCGTGATGCCTTGTTCCCGCTCTGCGGCAAGACCGTCGACCAGCAGCGCGAAGTCGATATTTTGCCCCTGCGTGCCGACCCGGCGGCTGTCCGCCTCGAGCGCTGCGAGCTGGTCCTCGAAGATCGTCTTGGAATCATAGAGCAGCCGGCCGATCAGCGTCGACTTGCCGTCATCGACCGAGCCGCAGGTGATGAAACGCAGCATCGACTTGTTCGCATGCGTATCGAGATAGGCGTCGATATCCGACGCGATCAGCGCCTCGGGCGTATAGGCGGACATCAGAAATACCCCTCGCGCTTCTTCTTCTCCATGCTCGCCGCCTGATCATGATCGATCGCGCGGCCCTGACGCTCGCTGGTCGTCGTCAGCAGCATTTCCTGGATGACGTCGGGCAGCGTCGCCGCCTCGCTTTCGACCGCGCCGGTCAGCGGGTAGCAGCCGAGCGTGCGGAAGCGGATCGACCGATCGACAGCGACTTCCCCCTCACGGAAGCGGAACCGCTCGTCATCGACCATCAGCAGCATCCCGTCGCGCTCGACGGTCGGCCGCGGTGCGGCGAAGTAGAGCGGGACGATCTCGATCCCTTCGGCGAGGATATATTGCCAGATGTCGAGTTCGGTCCAGTTGGACAGCGGGAAGACGCGGATGCTTTCCCCCTTGGCGATCCGCGTATTGTACAGGCGCCAGAGTTCGGGGCGCTGCGCCTTCGGGTCCCAGCCGTGGCTTGCCGAGCGGAAGCTGAAGATGCGCTCCTTGGCGCGGCTCTTCTCCTCGTCGCGCCGCGCGCCGCCAAACGCCGCATCATAGCCGCCCGCGGTCAGCGCCTGCTTCAGCCCGTCGGTCTTCCACATGTCGGTGTGGCGGCTGCCATGATCGAACGGGTTGATCCCGAGCGCTTTCGCCTCGGGATTGGTGTGCACGATCAGCTCCATCCCGGCTTCCGCTGCCGCACGATCGCGCAAATCGTACATCGCGCGGAATTTCCACGTCGTGTCGACATGCAGCAGCGGGAAGGGCGGGCGCGCGGGGAAGAACGCCTTCTTCGCCAGATGCAGCATCACGGCGGAATCCTTGCCGACCGAATAGAGCATCACCGGGCGCTCGGCCTCGGCGACGACTTCGCGCAGGATGTGGATGCTCTCGGCTTCGAGGCGTTGCAGATGTGTGAGCCCGGTCATTACGTTCCCAGATAGGCCCGCGGCCGCGGTGTGCGACGAACTTATACTGTTGGCCGCAAAAGCGCGATCAGTCGAGCGACTGGTCGACCGAGTCGATCAGCCTCCCGCCCGCCATGAATACCGCGGTCGAACAGGCCGCCGCGAGCAGCCAGCCGCCATAACCCGGATACTGCTCCAGATAATGGCTGCCACGTTCGACCGCCCCGAGACCGAGCCCGTAGATGACGAGATACGCCTCGAACTTGGTCTTGATCACGAACAGGCGGCAGAAACGTTTCCACATTCCGGCAACCTAGCAACGCTCGTGCCAAGCGCGCAATTGCGCCGTTTGCGCAGGGTCGGAGTTGGTTAATTGTCAATTAACCCGACAAGATCGAGGGCCTCGAGCAAGGCACGATGCGCGGCCTCGATCCGGGCGACGAGCGCCGCGTCGCCGATCGCATTCGCGTCGATCGTCTCGGGCCAGTGCTCGGTGACGAGGCCGGCGATACGGTCGAGGCTGGCGTGATCGACAAGGAAGCTTGGATCGACCGTCCGGGGGTCGGCGACGACCCGCAGGCGCAGGCAGGCGGGGCCGCCGCCATTGGCCATCGATTCGCGGACGTCGACGATTTCGAGTGCGCGGATCGGTCCATTGCCCGCGACATGCTCGCTCAGCCAGCGCCAGACCGGTGCGTTGCTCCGCGCTTCCTCGGGCAGGATCAATGTCATGCCCGCGGCGCGCGAGACGAGCTGCGCGTTGAACAGATAGGAGCTGATTGCATCTTCGAGGCTGACGCGGGCGCTGGGCACCTCGACGATCTCGACCGCGGGCATCAGCCGCCGCAGATCCTCATAGAAGCGGTTGGCGTCGGCGAAAGCCTGTTCATGCGCGAACAGCACGGTCTCGTTGGCGACGGCGACCACGTCGTTGTGGAACGCGCCTGCCGCGATCGCCGCATCCGACTGGCGCACGAACAGGGTCCGCGCGGGGTCAAGCCCGTGCCGGCGCGCGATCGCCTCGCTGGCCTCGCGGTGCTGGCGCGCGGGAAACGGGCCGCCGGCTTCGCCATAGACGAAGATTTCGATGCCCGGTGCGCCGTGGGTTTCGCACAGCCGCATATGGTTGGCCGCGCCCTCGTCGCCGAACGGCAGCGGGACGGGCGGGTGCACCGCGAAGGCCGGGTCGGCGAAGGCGATACGCAGCTGCGCGAGCGTTGCTGGCCATTCGTGGCTGCGGTGCGGCATCGCGCCGAGGTTCGCGACGCTCAGGTGGCAGCGCCCGTCCGCGGTATCAGGGCCGGGCGATACGGTCGCGGCATTGGCCGCCCACATCGCCGAGGCCGACATCGCCTGCGCCTGCAGATGCCTGGGTGCATCCGCATACCGGGTCGCGAGCGAATCGAGCCAGCGATGATTGGGGCGGGGGTGGGGGAGGAGGATCCCCTGCACCAGCCCGAGGTCGAGGTTCGCGCGCATCTTCGCAATCCCCTGCAGCGCGGCGGCGCGAGGCCGTGCTATAGCGCCCGCATTGCGGGTCGCGGCCAGGTTGCCGGGGCTCAGTCCTGCGTAATTGTGACTGGGACCGATCAGGCCGTCGAAGTTGATCTCGACCAGGTTGGCGCCGCGCATCAGAGGCGCGCCACGTGAAGGACGGATGCGCCTTCGCTAACGTCCAGCGCCGCTGCACAGCCTTGCGAGAGAGCGATGCCATCGGCCACCGGGCGGATATCGCCGAACGCACACCGGAAGTCCGCGAGCGTGCCCGTCGCGACCAGCGCCTCGGTCGTGACGTCGCTGGCGGGCGGGGTATCGGCGATCGTCACGACCTGGGCCGTGCGCGCATCCGCGATCGACCGCACCTTGTCGGTGCGGGCAGTCATCGTCGGCCCGCCGTCGAAGATGTCGACATAATTCTCGAATGCGAACCCCTCATTCTCGAGCATCCGCATCGCCGCCCGGCCGGAGGGGTGCGGCAGGCCGATCGCGGCACGCGCGGTCTCGGACAGCATCGCGGTGTAGATCGGATGCTTGGGCATAAGGTCGGCAATGAACTGATGCCCGTTGATCGCATTGAACTGATCGGCGTCCTGGAAATTCATCCCGAAGAACCGCCCCGCCAGACCGTCCCAGAACGGCGAACCACCCGCCTCGTCGATGATCCCGCGAAGCTCGGCGAGAATTCGGTCGGCAAACCGCGCGCGATGCGCCTTGATGAAAAGATAGCGGCTGCGCGCCAGCAACAGGCCCAGCCCGCCGGCCCGCTCGCCCGGATGCAGGAACAACCCGCCGACCTCGCTCGACCCCTCTAGATCGGTGGCGAGGCTCAGCATGTCGGCGCGGAAGGTTCGCGAGAGCTCGCGGCTGTGCTGCGTCAGCGTGCCGATCCGGTAGCTGTAGAAGGGCCAGCTCTGACCGACATGCGTGAACAGCTGGCATGTGCCGCGGACCTCCCCCGTCAAGCAATTCTCGAGAACGAGGACGAACAGTTCGTCGCTGACCACGCCGTCTTCGGCGGGCGCGGTCCGTGCGAAAGCGGCGTGGCTGCGTTCGAGCTTGGCGCGCAGCGCGCGGCGATCGGGGGGCAGGTTGGTAAAGCCCCCGCCGGTCAGCTTGGCCATCTCGTACAAGGGCTGGAGGTCGCTATCGACCGCCGCGCGGATCCGGAAACTCACAGATGCGTCCTCATAAGCCGTTCTCGCAGATTCGCAGGATGGTGACCGCGGACAGCGCCGCGCGCTCGGTCAGACTCTCGGGGATCATGAATTCGTCCGGCGAATGGATCGCGCCGCCGCGGACCCCCATGGTGTCGACGACCGGCACGCCGGCGGCCGCGATGTTGTTGCCGTCGCAGACGCCCCCGGTCGCTTTCCAGGCGATGTCCAGGCCAAGGTCCCCGCCGCTCGCCTTGACCAGCGCGAACAAGTCCGCGGCCCCCGTATCGATCGGCTTGGGCGGACGATTGAACCCGCCATGGACTGCAATCCGGACGTCATGCTGGGCCGAAACCTCCGCAACGACGGCGTCGACATGCGCGCGGGCCTGGGTGATGTCCTCGCGCGTCGCCGGGCGGAAGTTGATGCGAAGGACGGCGACGTCGGGAACGACGTTGTTGGGACCGCCGCCATCGATCCTTGCGGGATTGACCGACAAGCCGGGCCTGCGGACCTTTGACAGCCGGACCGCGATGTCGGCGGCGGCGACCAGCGCGTTGCGGCCCTCTTCGGGATTGCGGCCGGCGTGTGCGCTCCGGCCGCGGACAGTGATCGAAAAATTGCCCGTGCCACCGCGTGCGCCGGCCAGCGTGCCGTCAGCAAGCGCCGGCTCGTAGGTCAGCGCTGCAATCTTCCCTTGCGCCGCGCGTGCGAGCAAGGCGGCGGACGAGAAGGAGCCGGTTTCCTCGTCCGAATTGATCACCACGTCATACCCGATCCGCCGACCCAGCGGGCTGGCCTCGATCGTCTTGAGCGCGGCCAGCATCACGGCCAGCCCGCCCTTCATATCGGCAACGCCCGGTCCGTTGATCGTGCCATCCGGCAGATGCCGCAACGTCTGGAACATGTGGTCGCGCGGATAGACCGTGTCCATGTGACCGGTGAACAGCATGCGCATCGCGGCATCCGGGCGAACGCGAAGATGGAGATGCCGGCCGTGGTCCAGCGGGTTTACTGTGCCATCGGTCGCTACGCTATCGGCCGGTTCGGGCTCGACGAGTGTGATATCGCCGGGAAGACACGAAAACGCGTCGGCGAGCAGCCCCGCCATCGTCGCCAGCCCCTCAAGGTTGCGCGTGCCGCTGTTGACCGTGGCCCAGCGCTCCACCTGCTGCAGCATCGCGGCCGCATCAAGCCTGGCGACCGCGCCTGTTTCGTCGTGCGAAAGTCCTCTCATCCCCCGACCCTAGCCTCGCGCGGCGCGGGGGGGAACCGTCAGAAGCTGTAAACCAGCGCGGCGCGGCTGGTCGTGTCGGTCGTCATCGATCCCGCCGGCGGTTCGCTTTCATATTGAACGGCATAGGACAGGGAAGCCGATAGTGGGCCGATCAGTTTCGCGGTCAGCGACGTGGTTCCACCGAGCGTGCTGTTGAACCGCTGGACATAGGCGGATGCGACCTGGGTGACCGACAGGCCGTTGGTGATCCGCCAGCTGAAGTTCAGCGTCCCGCGTCCGGCGATCGCGCTCTGGTTCGTGTCGTCGGTGAACTCGGTGTTCCGATATGCCGGCCCCAATTCGAGATCGAGCTTGGTCCGTGCCGATTTGAGCACGCTGTACCCGCCGCCGACCGAGACCGAATAGCGGTTATTATAGCCGAGGAACCGATCCCCTTCATACTGCGCCGCGCCATAGATATAGGCGCGGTCGTCGATCTTGTAGTTGGGTTCGTAGGAGGCGAGATAATGCTCTCGCACGGCGACATTCTGATTTTCCTGGTAATCCGCCTGGGCGTGGAATTTCTGCCGCCAGCGCAGGCCTTCGCGGGTCAGGTCGACAACCGCAGTACCGCCGGCCGTGTCCGAATTGCCGGTCGTGAGATAGCCGCCGACTTCGGCGCGGCCGCTCCAGAGGTCGAGGAAGCTGGCCTGACGGATGACCTGTGTGCGTTGGGCGGCGCGATCGGCCTTCCACTTTTCCGCGATTGCCAGAACCGCGTCGCCGCTGAGCGGGTCGGCCGCGCGGGCATATTTGACGATTGTCGAGACATCGCTCTCGTTACCCGCATCGAGTGCAGCATCGAGCATCGCGCGGATATTTTCCGGGATCATCACGGTCTGGGCGATGGCGGCCGCGGGGGCCAATGCCGTCACCAGGAGGCCGGCGAAAAGCGGGAGACGGAAACAGCGCATAATCGGGTCAAAATCGCGACAGGAGGAGGGGCTGGATCGGCACACAGGGTTCCGTAGCGTCACCACGCCGCGTTGGGAACGGTTCAGCGCGGTCCGCTTGCGCCGAGATGTGGCGCGAAGGCGGCAAGTACCTCCTCGTAGAGGCGCTTCTTGAACGGGACGATCACTGCCGGAAGTTCGGCGGGGTCGATCCAGCGCCAGGCATCGAATTCCGCATGCTCGGTGTCGATCGCGATATCCCCGTCATCGCCGTGGAAGCGGTAGAGGAACCAGCGCTGCCGCTGGCCGCGCCACCGGCCCTTCCAGACCTTGCCGAGAAGTTCGGGGGGAAGATCGTAGACGAACTCGCCCGGGGCCTGCGCGATAAGCGTGACCTTGTCGGGTGAAACGCCGGTTTCCTCGCCCAGTTCGCGAAGGGCCGCGGTCTCAGGGTCCTCGCCGGGGTCGATCCCGCCCTGCGGCATCTGCCACGCGTCGAGCGTCGAGTCGCTGCGGCGGCCCACGAACACCCGGCCCGCTCCGTTGATCAGCATGATGCCCGCGCAGGGACGATAGGGCAGGGTGGTCGGATCGGACATCCCTGCCCATTCGGGTGTTTCCTGACCGTCTGCAAGCCCGAAGACGGTCGAGCCGCGCCACGCGATCATGCATCCTCCGAAAGGACCCCGCGTTGAGCGAAGGACATGGTGGTCGGGTATTATAGGAGCAGGGGGATGAGGCGGACCTTGGTGAAGTGGCGGGGTTTGTCCGCGCCGTCGACGATCGGCGCGGATCAATCGTGCGGTCGGTCGCGATGATCCATGTCGTCCACCATCCCGATTATGTGACCCCGGCGCCCGCCCGGTCGACCTATCGCTGGAACAAGAATGGGCTCATCCGCGATCTGCTGCGCGCGCATGGCAGCGCGGTGGCCTGGCACGAGCCGCGCGCGACGCCGCGCGAATGGCTCGAGGCGGTCCATGAGCCGGGCTATGTCGCCGAGGTTCTTGAAGCCCGCGTGCCGCCCTTGAAGGAACGCAGGATCGGTTTTCCGGTCAGCGCCGCCGTTGCCCGCCGCGCCGCGATCGTTCCCGACGGCACCTGGGTCGCAGCAGTCCTCGCACTGCGCCACGGCTTTGCCGCCAATACCGCCGGCGGCAGTCATCATGCGCTTGCCGATACGGGCGCGGGCTACTGCGTGTTCAACGATCTCGCCGTCGCCGCGGTCCGCCTGGTCGAGGAGGGCAGCGTCGAGCGGGTCCTGGTGGTCGATTGCGACGTCCATCAGGGCGATGGCACCGCCGCCCTGCTCGCGGGCCGGCCGGGGATCGCCACCTATTCGATTCATGCGGACAAGAACTTTCCGGTTCGAAAAGCGCAGTCGACGCTCGACGTACCGCTGCCTGACGGCGTCGACGATGCCCAGTATCTGGCGACGCTGGAAGAGACGCTGGTCCCGCTGCTCGATTCCTTTGGCGCCGACCTGATCCTGTATCAGGCGGGGGTGGATCCCTTTGCAGGAGACCGGCTCGGCCGGCTGTCGCTGACGCTCGACGGACTGGTACGACGCGAACGCCTGATCGCGCGGCTGGCGATCGAGCGCGGCATCCCGCTGGCGAGCACCGTCGGCGGCGGCTATGGCGACGACGCGCTCGCCATTGCCGAGCGCCATGTCACTGCGATCATGACACTTGGTGCGGCATTCGAGGATGCCAAGGGAACCGCAACGGCCTCCAAAGTGTAGCAGCAGGCGATGACAACACCCGTACTTCTCTGGCTTCGCCAGGACCTTCGCCTGCATGATCACCCGGCGCTTGTCGCCGCCACGCAGGAAGGGCCGGTGATCCCCGTCTATATCCTCGATGACGACGCGCCCGGCGACTGGGCGATCGGTGGTGCCCAGCGCTGGTGGCTCCATCACAGTCTCGAGGCGTTCGCCAAGTCGCTCAACAAGAAGGGCTCCCGCCTCGTTCTGCGGCGCGGCGATGCGGTCTCGACGCTGCGGTCGCTGATGACGGAAACGGGCGCGGAGCGGGTGTTCGCGACGCGCCAGTACGAGCCGTGGTGGCGCAAGGCCGAGGATGCGCTCGGCGATGCAATCTGCCTCCACGATGGCAACCAGCTGGCCCGGGTCGAGAGCGTGACGACCGGAGCAGGCGGGCAGTTTCGCGTTTATTCGTCGTTCTGGAAAGCACTGTCGCAGATGATGCCGCCACCGGAACCGGTGGCGATGCCGCGCAAGATCGATGCGCCGGAGACGTGGCCCGAATCGAACGCACTGGACAGCTGGAAGCTGTTGCCGACCAAGCCCGACTGGTCGGATGGCTTTTCCGACTGGCGCCCCGGCGAGGATGCCGCACGGAAGGCGGTGGCGCGGTTCGCGGACGTCGCCGACGATTACGACCACGACCGCAACATCCCCTCGACCGAAGGGACGTCCCGGCTGTCGCCGCATCTTCATTTCGGCGAGATCAGTCCCCGCCAGGTCTGGCATGCCGTGTCAGCGCATGGCGACGGCGTCACGACGTTCCGCAAGGAAGTGGCGTGGCGGGATTTCACGCAAGGCGTGGTGCTGGCGCTCCCCGATTATGCCCGCCGCAACGGAAGGCCGGCGTTCGATGCGCTGCCATGGCGCACCGGCAAGGCGGCGGCGTCCGATCTGAAAGCCTGGCAGACCGGTCGGACGGGCTATCCGATCGTCGATGCAGGGATGCGGCAGCTCTGGGCGACGGGCTGGATGCACAATCGCGTCCGGATGATCACGGCGAGCTTCCTCGTCAAACATCTGCTGCTCGACTGGCGCGAGGGCGAACGCTGGTTCTGGGACTGCCTGGTCGATGCGGATTACGGCAACAACTCGGTCAACTGGCAATGGGTCGCGGGCACGGGGGTCGATTCGAACATGTTCGGCCGGATCATGGCGCCGCTGTCGCAGTCGGAAAAATTCGATGCGGGCGACTATATCCGCCAATGGGTGCCGGAACTCGCCAAGGTTACGGGCGACGCGATCCATGACCCGGACGAGTCCGGGTGCCGGCCGCGCGACTATCCCGCCAAGATCATCGGTCACCGCGAGGCACGCGAGCGCGCGCTCGAGGCCGGGCGGCACGCGCGCTGACGCCTTTTGGCACGCGCCTCTTTCCTAGGTGGCGACGCTGTTGCATGGAGCGCCGCGATGACCGCCGCTTATGCCTTTGACGACGCCGCTACAGGGCGCGCAACCAGTGCCGCACGCCTGACCGCGCCGATATTTCACCGCCTGCTCGACCGGATCGATGCAGGACTCGAGAGCGGCGGTATCGAGGCAAGCTTGCCCGACGGCACCCGCCGTTTGCTGGGAGGGCGTGCACTCGGCCCGATGCCGATCGTCACCGTCCATCGCTGGCGGGCGCTGGTGCGGTTGGCGACGGCCGGATCGGTCGGCTGGTATGAAGGCTGGACCGCGGGCGACTGGTCCAGTCCCGATCCGGTCCCGCTGTTCGACCTGTTCATGCGCAACCGTATCTCCCTGGGCCGGACGGCGCGATCGGGTGGGGTTGCGCGACTCTCGGCCCGCGCTTGGCACTGGATGCGACGCAATCACCGCACGGGATCACGGCGTAATATCGCCGCGCACTATGATCTCGGCAACGACTTCTACGAGACGTGGCTCGATCCCAGCCTGACCTATTCGAGCGCGCTGTTCGCCGAGCCGATCAGCGAGGCCGAACCGCTCGAGCACGCCCAGACGACGAAGCTCCAGGCGATTTTCGACAGGACGGGTACGCAGCCCGGTGACCGGATCCTCGAAATCGGCTGCGGCTGGGGGTCCTTCGCGACCCTTGCCGCGCAGTCCGGTGTCGACGTGCACGGCCTCACCCTGTCGACCGAGCAGAAGCGACAGGTCGACGCGCGCATGGCCGAGGCGGGGCTGACCGGAGTGACGGTCTCGCTGACCGATTACCGCGACGTCGTCGGCACTTATGACGCGGTGGCCAGTATCGAAATGGTCGAGGCGGTGGGCGAGGCCTATTGGCCGGCCTATCTCGACGCGGTCGCGCGGGCGCTGAAACCCGGCGGCCGCGCCGCGCTTCAATATATCACGATCGACGATGCAATCTTCGGAGCCTATTCGACGAGCGTCGACTTCATCCAGCGCTACGTGTTTCCCGGCGGCATGCTGCTGTCCGAGCCGCGGTTCCGCGCTCTGGCGGAGGCGCGCGGGTTGACGTGGGAGGATCAACGCAGCTTCGGGCTGCACTATGCAGAGACATGCCGGCGTTGGCGGGTCGCGTTCGACGCCGCCGTCGCGCAAGGGCGTCTGCCGGCAAGGCTTGACGCGAAGTTCGTCGCGCTATGGCGCTATTACCTGATGTATTGCGAGGGCGGGTTCCGCGGTGGCGGTATCGACGTCGCACAGGTGACGCTGGTGAAGCGACGCTGATCGTCCCCCCCGCAAGGGGAGGGATTTAGGCGACGCGCTCAAAATGGCCGGGTTCGAACCCGTCGACAGCCAGCGCGACGATACGGGCAGCGACGACCTGCGGATCCTTGACCGAGTTCGGATCCTCGCCCGGATAGGCGCGTGCGCGCATCTTGGTGCGGGTCGCGCCGGGATCGACGATAGCGGTGCGTATGCCGCTGATCTCGGCCATCTCGTCCCCGTAAGCGCCGAGCAGCGTCTCGAACGCCGCCTTGGAGGCACCGTACAGCCCCCAATAAGCGCGCGGCTTGCGGCCGACGCTCGACGTGACACCGATCACGCGCGCCGACTTCGCCTTTTTCAGCATCGGATCGAACGCAGCGATCAGCGCCGCCTGCGCGCTGACGTTAAGCGTCAGGACCTGCGCCATTTCCTTCGGATCGATCGCCGGGACCGACGACAGCGATCCCAGCATGCCCGCATTCAACACGAGGATGTCGAGCGCATCCCAGCGATCACCGATCGCACTTGCGAGCCGGCCGATCGCCTCGCTCTCGGCCAGGTCGAGCGGCGCGATCGTCGCAGAGCCGCCGGCGTCATGGATCGCCGTCTCGACCTCTTCGAGGCCGCCCGGCGTGCGCGCGGTCAGAACCACGTGCGCCCCCTTTGCAGCGAGCGCGATCGCGGTAGCGGCGCCGATGCCGCGGCTTGCACCGGTGACCAGCGCAAGCCGGCCTTCGAGAGGCTTGTCGGTCATTCTAGCTCCAGGACTTGTCAGATAACGCGTTCGGCGAGCATCGCGAACTGATCGACCTCGGCACCTTCGTCGTGATCAGTCAGCGTGGTCGGGTAATCGCCGGTAAAGCAGGCATCGCAATATTTCGGACGAATATCCGCGCGCTTGGCCTCGCCGAGCGCCTTGTACAGCCCGTCGATCGAGATGAAGTTGAGGCTGTCGGCGTGGATGAAGCCCGTCATGCCGCCCAGATCGAGCTTGGCTGCGAGCAGCTTGGCCCGCTCCGGCGTGTCGACTCCGTAGAAGCAGGAGTGGCGGGTCGGCGGGCTCGCGATGCGCATATGGACTTCGGCCGCGCCCGCCTCGCGCATCATCTGCACGATCTTGAGCGAGGTCGTGCCTCGGACGATCGAATCATCGACGAGGATGACGCGCTTGCCCTTGATCAGCGCGCGGTTGGCATTGTGCTTCAGCTTCACGCCGAGATGCCGGACCTTGTCGCCCGGCGAGATGAAGGTGCGACCGACATAATGCGAGCGGATGATGCCGAGCTCGAACGGAATCCCCGACTGCTGCGCATAGCCGATCGCCGCGGGGGTGCCCGAATCGGGGACCGGGATGACGAGATCGGCATCGACCGGCGATTCGATAGCGAGCTGCGCGCCGATCGCTTTCCGCACCGAATAGACCGAATGATCGTCGACGATCGAATCGGGGCGCGAGAAATAGACCCATTCGAAGATGCACGGCCGCGCCGCCATCGGCGCGAACGGGCGGATCGAGCGGATCTCGGACCCCTGGACGATCACGAGTTCGCCCGGCTCGACCGCGCGGACGAAGGTCGCGCCGACGACGTCGAGCGCGACCGTTTCGGACGCAAAGATCACCGCGTCGCCAAGCTTGCCCATGACGAGCGGCCTGATGCCCAGTGGATCGCGGCAGGCGATCATGCCCTCGGGCGTCATCACGATGAGCGAATAGGCACCCTCGACCTGCTTTAGCGCATCGATGAAGCGGTCGAGCAGCGTGCGATAATTCGATGTTGCGACAAGGTGGATGATCGTCTCGGTATCGCTGGTCGACTGGAAGATCGAGCCGCGACGGACGAGTTCACGACGCAGCCGCATCGCGTTCGAGATATTACCGTTATGCGCGATCGCGAAACCGCCCGTCGACAGCTCGGCGTACAGCGGCTGGACGTTGCGGAGCGCGGTCTCGCCAGTCGTCGAATAGCGGACATGCCCGCAGGCCACCGTGCCGGGCAGCGCGCGAATCACGTCGTCGCGATCGAAGTTCCCGGCGACATGCCCCATCGCGCGGTGCGTATGGAAATGCGCGCCATCGAACGTCGTTATGCCGGCGGCTTCCTGCCCGCGATGTTGCAGCGCATGGAGGCCCAGGGCGACAAGCGCCGCCGCGCCGTCGGTGGCCGAGACGCCAAACACCCCGCATTCTTCACGGAGTTTGTCGTCATCATAAGGGTTTGTGGTCAGCATGCCGGGTCTCACGTCGTGCGGAGCATGCCCTATAGTCGCGGTTCACGCGTTTGTCGCCTCCTTGTAATAACATTGCGCAATGGGTTTGATCTCTCGCGTCGCTTCGCGCCCGCTTTCTGGTATGTCCCCGGGCATGACACACAGCCGCGACACGGGCCTGACGCTCGATCCGAAGTTCGATTCCTCCGGCTTGCTGACGGCGGTCGTCACCGACCGCGTGTCGGGCGATGTCTTGATGGTGGCGCACATGAATGCCGACGCGCTGGCGCAGACCCAGGCGACCGGAGAAGCGCATTTCTGGTCGCGGAGCCGGCAGGCCTTGTGGCGAAAGGGGGAAACGTCGGGCAATGTGCTGCGCGTCGCCGAACTCCGGATCGACTGCGACCAGGACGCGATATGGGTGATCGCCGATGCTGCGGGTCCGGCCTGCCACACCGGCGAACGTACCTGTTTTTTCCGGCGTATAGAGGGTGATGGCCTGGTGACCGCCGAATGAGCCACAGGCGTGGTGGGCTCATGCTCCTGCTGTCGCTGCTGGCCGGATGCGACGGTGCGTCGACGAGCATCACCAATACCGAGAGCACGCCCGGTTCGCGGCTCGAGGCGGCGGCGCGGAGCGCGGGTATCGTTGGTGATCCCGGTGCCGCGCTTCAGGGCTCCTGGGCGCGCGATACCGACCGGATCTGCATCATTGGGACCGAGCGGGTCAGCCGGATCGGCGTCAGCGTCGATTATGGCGAAGCTCAGAGCTGCGCTGCATCGGGGACAGTCGAGCGCTCCGGCGAGCGGCTGCAGATGACGTTCGGCAAATGCGCATTCGATGCGCGGTTCGACGGGGATCGCATCACCTTCCCCGCCGACATGCCCGAAGCGTGCGAAGCGCTGTGTGCGGGACGCGCCTCGCTTGCCGCGGTGACGGTCGATCGGTTGAGCGAGTCGCGGTCCGAGGCGGCCACGCTGCGTTCGAAGGCGGGCAAATTTCTATGCCGAGATTGACGTTGACGTAAACGAGAGCTAAATGTTTCGGCATGGCGACCAGAGCATCCCCGGCAGAACGGGCATCTCCCGAATCCTATGCGGTGATCGAACCGCGGCATGATCGCGACCATTTCACGATATCGGATCTGTCGAGCGAGTTTGACGTGACCGCGCGCGCGCTTCGCTTCTACGAAGACGAAGGGCTGATCGCACCCGAGCGACGGGGCACCCAGCGTATCTACTCGCACCGTGACCGTGCACGGCTCGCATGGATCCTGCGCGGCAAGCGTGTGGGCTTCAGTCTGGGCGAGATCCGCGAGATGATCGACCTCTACGACGTCGGCGACGGGCGTCGTGCGCAGCGTCAGGTCGTGATCGAACGCAGCCAGTCGCGGATCGCGCTGCTGACCGCGCAGAAGCGGGATATCGACGCCGCCATCGACGAACTTACCAATTTCGTGGCCCTTCTCGAAGTCGGCCGCGCCAACGACCAGCAAGGATAGACCATGCCCCAATATACGCCCCCCGTCCGCGACACGCGCTTCGTCCTCGAACAGGTCGTCGGCCTCGACCGCTACAGCAACCTGCCGGGCTTCGACGCGGCTTCCCCCGACGTCGTCGACGCGGTGCTGGAAGAGGGCGGAAAATTCGTCGCCGAAGTCCTGTTCCCGCTCAACCTGTCGGGTGATCAGCAGGGCTGCACCCGCCACGAGGACGGATCGGTCACGACGCCCGACGGCTTCAAGGAGGCGTACAAGCAATATGTCGAGAGCGGCTGGGCGACGCTTGGCAACCAGCCCGAATATGGCGGGCAGGGGATGCCGCACGTCGTCTCGACCGCGTTCCAGGAATACATGATCTCGTCGAACATGGCGTTCGCGATGTATCCCGGTCTGACGCATGGCGCGATCGCCGCGCTGGTCGCCAAGGGATCGGACGCGCAGAAGGCGATGTACGTGCCGAAGATGGTGTCGGGCGAATGGGGCGGGACGATGAACCTGACCGAGCCGCAGTGCGGCACCGATCTGGGCCTGATCCGCACCAAGGCCGAGCCGCAGGCGGACGGCTCCTATGCGATCACCGGCACGAAGATCTTCATCTCGAGCGGTGAGCATGACCTGACCGAGAACATCATCCACCTCGTCCTCGCCAAGACGCCGGGCGCGCCCGACAGTTCGAAGGGCATCTCGCTATTCGTGGTGCCGAAGGTCCTCGTCAACGAAGACGGTTCGCTCGGCGATCGCAACGGCGTCACCTGCGGCTCGATCGAGCACAAGATGGGGATCCACGCCAACTCGACCTGCGTGATGAACTACGACTCGGCGACCGGCTGGCTGGTCGGCGAGGAGATGAAGGGCCTCGCCGCGATGTTCATCATGATGAACGCGGCGCGTCTGGGCGTCGGCCTTCAGGGGCTGGGCGTGGCCGAGGTCGCGTACCAGAATGCGGTGCAATATGCGCAGGACCGTCGCCAGGGCCGCGCGCTGACCGGGCCGAAGGAGCCGCAGGAAAAGGCGGACTCGCTGTTCGTCCATCCTGACGTTCGCCGCATGCTGATGGAAGGCAAGGCGATGACCGAGGGGTTGCGCGCGCTGATCCTTTGGACCGCGCTCCAGGGCGATCTCGAGCATAACGCCGCGACCGAGGAAGAGCGCCAGCTGGCGGGCGACATGATCAGCCTGTTGACCCCGGTCATCAAGGGCTATGGCACCGACAAGGGCTATGAGATCGCGACCAACGCGCAGCAGGTCTATGGCGGTCATGGCTACATCGCCGAATGGGGCATGGAGCAATATGTCCGCGATGCGCGGATCGCGATGATCTACGAAGGCACCAACGGCGTGCAGGCGATGGATCTGGTCGGCCGCAAGCTGGCGCAAAACGGCGGTCGCGGGATCCAGGCATTCTTCAAGCTGGTCGCGGACGACGTCGCTGCCGCGAAGGGCGACGCAGCTACCGCGGGCTTTGCTGAAGCGCTCGAAAAGGCGAACGGCCAGCTTCAGGCGGCGACGATGTGGTTCATGGCGAACGGCATGAAGAACCCTGAGAATGTCGGCGCCGGTGCGGTCAGCTACATGCATCTGATGGGGATCGTCGCGGTCGGCGCCATGTGGCTGCGGATGGCGGTCGCCGCCACCAAGCTGAAGGCGGCCGGTGAGGGCGAGGCGGCGTTCCTCGACGCGAAGCTGATCACCGCGCGCTTCTATGCCGAGCGGATCCTGCCCGACGCGGGCGCGCTGCGTCGCAAGATCGAGGGTGGCGCGGAGTCGCTGATGGCGTTGCCGCCGGAGATGTTCATGGCGGCGTGACCGCCGTCCTTAATGCGTAATGGGCGCGGGCATCGGGATATCCTCCCGCTGCCCGCGCCTTTTTTTTGTCCGTGCCGCGCGGACAAAAAAAAGGGGAGCCGTTGCCGGCTCCCCTTATCGTTATGTCGACGGTGATTCGGTCAGAAGCTGACGCGGACACCGGCGTAATAGCGGCGGCCAAGCGGATCATAGGTGCCGGCATCGGTATCCTGGCCTGCCGATGCACCGATATCGGCGATGAACGGCGGCTTGTTGTTGAGCAGGTTGGACCCTCCGACATAGAATTCGAAGCCTTCGCCAGCCTGGAAGCGGAGCTGCGAGTCGAGATAGAATTGCGGCCTCACGCGGAAGTCGCGGTTGCTGCCCGGGCGCGCGCCCGTCAGCTGATCGTCGAGGCTGGCCTGGCTGATCCATGTGCCCGTCATCGTCAGGCCGACGCCGTCGATGTCATACGACGCGTTCGTCGTGAAGCGATCCCGCGACGCGCCGATCTCCCCGGCGAAATAGTCGCGCTCCGAACCCGGCAGCGGCACCGTGAAGCCGCTGATCAGATGCGTGTAGGACACCTTCATGCCAAGCGTCCCGCCAAGGCCGAGGCTCTCGAGATTCTGGCGGTAGGCGACGGTCGTGTCGATACCCGACGTCTTGATGCCGCCGCTGTTGAGCGGGCTACTGTTGACCTCGTCGAGCGAACCGGCGCTGTTCGCACCCTGTGCGGCGGCGCGGCGGACCACCAGATTACAAAAGTCCGAATTCTCGGCGTTGTAGCACTGGTTGAGGATGAACTGCAGCGGCGTGGTGGTGATCGCGCCCTTGATCCGGATGTTGAAGTAATCGACCGTCACGACCAGGTTGCGCAGCGCGTCGATCGACCGGGGGTTGAGGACGACGCCGGCGGTGAACGAATCACCCTTCTCCTCCTGCAGGTCAGGATTGCCGCCAGCAAAGCTGGTGATGCCCTGACGATCCGCCTGCCCGATCGTGAACTGACCGTTCTGCGCGATATTTGCGGCAACGCCTGGCGCCGCGCGGCAGTTTACGGCCAATGTGCCGGTCGCAGCCGCGGTCACGCCTGCACAAGGATCGACCAGGCCGTTCGGGAAATCCTGCTGATTGGGCTGGAACAGCTCGTTGATGTTGGGGGCGCGAACCGAACGCGCCTGCATCACGCGGAAGCGGACGTCCTCGATCGGCGCCCATTCACCGCCGTAATTGTAGCTGTAGGTCGTGCCGATCGTCGAATAGTTCGACACGCGGATCGCACCGCGCACCGACAGCGAATGGAAGAACGGGCGGTCCTGGAGCAACGGCACGATCGTCTCGGCGAAACCCTCGATCAGGTCGAAGCTGCCGCGCGTCGACGGGAGCGCATTGTTGCCGTTCAGGCCCTGCTGCGTGAGCAGATCGAACACGTTGCTGCTCGTCTCGCGACGATATTCGGTGCCGATGCTGACGCCGACCGGATCCGCGCCAAACAGCGAGAACAGCTTGCCCGAGACGTTCGCACCACCAACCGTCTGCGTGACCTTCGTCGACAACGTCGTCGGCACGGCTAGGTACGAGGCGGCCGGAGTCAGTGCGCCCGCGCCGTAGATGTTCGCGGGAATGCAGCCGGCTGCGCGTGCGGCGGGATCGGCGCAGACGATCTGGCCGCTCGTCGGATCACGATAGGCGTTGAGCGCCTGCGTGAAGTTCAGGCTGTTATACTGGCCGTTGCCGGTCTGATTCTCGACCGTCTGGCCGTAGATGCCATAAACCTCGTAGTTGAAGCGGTCCTCGAGGAACTTGCCGTTGGCGCCGCCCGCAAACCGGAACAGCTCTCGGCTCGACGAGCTCGTGCGCGGACCGAAGTCGTTGAGGCGACGATCGAAGCTGATGTCGCGAAGACCATCGCCGTTCGTGTCGGTGGCAGCGTTGAAGATCGCATCCGGCACGAACGGATTGCGGTACTGAACACCACCAACGATGCTCTCGATCGCGATCTGGCCGTCATTGGGAATATCGACGAGGTCGGAGCTCAGCGGGAACGCCTCGATGACCGTCTTGACCTTCGTCTTGGCGTAGTTGCCCTCGATGAACAGGTTGAGCGCTGGCGAAACCTCGAAGTTCGCACGACCCGCAGCGGTGTAACGCTCGACCGGCACCGCAAGATAACGGAAGTCCGACCGATTAAACCCCGGCGCGTCGGGGCATGCTGCACTCGAACATTCGAAGAGCGAACCGTCGGGATTGTAGCTAAAGCCGCGACGGTTGTCGCCGGCCCCGGTGATGTACCGCCCCTGTGGCGCGAAGCCCGACAGCAGGACCTCGGGATCGTTCGGGGTCAAGGACGCGCTCGACCGATCAATCGCGCTCGAACCCGCCTCGGTGAAGCGATCCTTCTTCAGGACGGTGCCCTGCTTCGAATAGCCGCCGAACAGCATGATGTTGCCACGGCCATCGGCGAAGTTCTTGCCGACCAGCGCGTTGACCTGGCGGTCGGCGCCATCGCCATATTGCGAAATGCCCATCTGGCCGTCGAGCTGGATGCCCTCGAACTTCGTCTTGTAGATCATGTTGACGACGCCCGCGACGGCGTCCGAGCCATAGACCGCGGACGCGCCGCCGGTCAGGACGTCGACGCGCTCGAGGAACTGGGTCGGGATGACGTTGAGATCGACTGCGCTGCTGCCGGGCAGGCCCGCGACGAAGCGACGGCCGTTAACAAGGACCAGCGTGCGGTCGTCGCCGAGGTTGCGCAGATTGACCGTCGCTACGCCCGCGCCCTGCGTCGCGAAGCTCGAGTTGGTGCGGCTGACGCCCGGCGTGCCGAAGGCCGGATTCTGGAGCAGGACGTCCTGCACGTTGATCGCACCGGCCTGCTGGATCTGTTCGATGCCGACGCTCTGGAGCGGCGAGGCGGCGGTGGCCGACGGCGATGCGATGCGCGAGCCGGTCACGACGATCTCGCCTGCCGGCGCTTCTGCAGCACCCTGCGGGTTCTGGTCCGTCGCGGTCTGGGTCGGGGTTGCCGGCTCCAAAGCCTCTGCTTGAACGGCTGCCTCGGGCGTGGCCGCAGGCGTCGCCGGCGCGGTTTGTGCGGCAGCGGGGAGCGTGGAAACCGCAACGAGGAGGCTCGTGGCGAGCAGGCTGCGACGATAGGCTGGGGTCATTTAATACTCTCGACTGAAACATTCCGACGAAGGGGCAAAGCCGCTGACCTTCGTCGATGCGCCGCCGTTAGGCCGCGCGGCGCGGCCCGATCCACCCGATTGAGACGAATCGGATCGTTTTTTAACAATGTGTTTCATCCTTGCAACAGTCTGGAGGGATTGGGTTTCCAGCGCCTCGGGCTGACGCGCCGGAGCCGCCAAGCGTGCAGGTGAGGCACCCGATCAGCCGCATGCGATTTCCCGATCGCCGTCTTCCCCCGAGGGGCGCTGTTGGCGTAGACGGAGCCATGGCGGTTACCGTGTTTCCCGATCCCGTTGCGAAGAGTGTCTCCGGGACATGACGGTCCCCGGAACATGGGCGACCGTTCTGGCCGGCGTTGCGACGCTGCTGCTGCTCGGGCTCGGCGGGCTGCTGCTGTTCCTGGGATTGCGCGCGCGCGCCGGTGTCGCGACGACCCTCGCCGAGAATGCGACGATGCGCGCGTTGCTCGATGGGTCGCCGGCCGTCGCGACGGTCGTCCGCTCGGATGGACGAGTGGAAATGCCGCAGCGCATGGCGGACTGGCTGGGTATTCCGGCGCCACGCTATCTGATGGATCTGGCGGGTGAGGAATCCGGGCTTTCACCCGAGGATGCTGCCGCGCTGACCGCCGATGTGACCGCTGCACAGCGTTCGGGCCGGCCCTTCGTCCGTGCCGTCCGCCCCGTCGGTTCGACGCGGGCCATCACGTTACGCGGCGCACGCGCACCCGGCGCGATGGGGGCAACCGGCAGCATCCTGATCTGGGCGTTCGATGCAACGGACAGCGAATCCGAGATCAAGCGCCTCGGCACCGAGACGGCGCGGCTTGGTGCCGCCTATGAGGCGCTGACCGGGCTGATCGAAGCGGCGCCGCTGCCGATGTGGTACCGGGCGCGCGATCTCAGGCTGTCGATGGTCAATTCCGCCTATGTCGCGGCGGTCGAGGGCCAGGATGCGCAGGACGTGGTCGCGCGCGGCCTCGAACTCGTCGAAGGATCGGGGCGCGGCGGGCCGCTGGCGGGTGCCGCCGCGGCGCGCGAGCAGGGGCGGCCGCACCAGCAGGTCCTGCCCGCGACGATCGATGGTGCCCGTCGGTCGCTTCAGATCTACGACGTGCCGCTGCCGACCGGCGGGGTGGCGGGCTTTGCAATCGACATCGAGGATCTCGAGCAGGCGCGCTCTGGTGCCAAGCGCTTTGCCGAGGCGCAGCGGGCGATGCTCGACCGGCTGTCGGCGGGAGTCGCGCAGTTCGGTGGCGACCGCGGCCTGGTCTTCTGCAACCAACCGTTCCGGCGCATGTTCGCGATGCGGGCGGAGTGGCTCGCCGACCGTCCCGAATTCGACCGCGTCCTCGAACGGATGCGCGAAGCGGACCGGCTCCCCGAGGTCCGCGACTTTCCGGCCTGGAAGGCCGAGCGTCGCGCATGGTTCATGCAGACCGGGACCATGCCGAACGGCGGCGCGAGCGAGGAGATCTGGCACCTGCGCGGCGGGACGCATTTGCGCGTCGTCGCCCAGCCCTTGCCCGATGGCGGGCTGTTGCTGATCTTCGAGGATCGCACCGAGCATGTCCAGCTCGCCAGCGCACGCGACACGCTGCTCCGCGTCCGTACCGCCACCTTTGACAACCTGTTCGAGGCGCTTGGCGTGTTCGCGGCCGATGGGCGGCTGCAATTGTGGAACAACCGGTTCAGGGTGCTGTGGGGCCTTGAGGAGGAATTCCTTGCGGGCCATCCGCGTGTCGACGTCTTTGCGGATGCGGCGGCGGGCAAATTGATGACGCCGAACCGGTCGGCGCTGATCCCCGATCTCGTGCGATCGGCGACTGCCGGACGGCAGCAGCGTGGGGGGCGCGTCGCCTTTGCCGACGGCCGGCATTTCGAATTCGCGGGCGTCCCGCTGCCCGACGGCAACGCGCTGTTCACGATGCTCGACATCACCGACAGCCGGCGTGCGGAGCAGGCCTTGCGCGAACGCGCGAACGCGCTCGAGGCGGCGGACAAGGTGAAGACGGCGTTCGTCGCGAACATGAGCTATGAACTGAAGACGCCGCTGACGTCGATCAGTGGTTTCGCCGAGATGCTGCACGGTGGCTATGCCGGGCCGATGAGCGAACAGGCCGGGGGGTATCTCGAGGCCATTCTCGAATCGGTCGAGCGGCTCGGGCTGCTGGTCGACGACGTGCTCGACCTGACCCGGACCGAGAGCGAGAGCACCGAGATGGTGCGCACCGATGTCGAGCTGGCGGTGGTCGCCCGCGCCGCGGCGGGCTCGATCCAGGCCACTGCGCGGCGCCGCAAGCTCGACTTCGCGATCGAAATCGGGCGCTCGACAGGGCGCATCTGCGGCGATCCCAAGCGACTGCGCGAGATCGTCGAGCATCTGCTGCGTCACGCGGTGGCCGGTACGCCGGAGGGGGGACGGATCCTCCTGCACGCCGACGGCAATGCGACGCATGCACGGATCGTCGTGTCGGATGACGGCGCGGGGATGAGCGCGGAGGGTGTCGCGCATGCGTTCGACCGGTTCGCCGAATCCAAGACGATCGGCGATCGTGCGCTCGGGCTCGGGCTGCCGCTCGCCAAGCAGTTCGTCGAGGCGCATAACGGCACGATCGATCTCGTATCCGAACCCGGAAACGGCACGCTGATCACGGTCGAACTGCCGCGGAGATGATCATCGCTTTGAAGAGACACGCACGCTGCCCGGGTTCGGTCGCATGACGGCTCTGCGGTTAGAGGATCCCGCCGCGACCGAGGCGTTCGGCGCGAAATTGGCAGCGCACGTCAAGGCGGGTGACGTGATTGCGCTGACGGGGACGCTCGGCGCGGGGAAGACGAGCCTGGCACGCGGGCTGCTGGCGGCGCTCGGTCTGGTCGGCGAGGCGCCATCGCCGAGTTTCGCGATCGTCCAGCCCTATGCACCCCCCGAGGTGCGTCTGCCCGTGCTCCACGTCGATCTGTACCGGATCGACGATCCGGACGAGATCGTCGAGCTCGCGCTTGACGACGCGCGCTATGATTCAGTTCTGATCGTCGAATGGCCAGAGCGTGCGGGGCCGGACTATTGGCCGGACGCGCTTCGGCTCGACCTCACGATCGAACCGGACGGCACGCGCGGCTTGACAGCCGGAGTGCCGGAGGGTTGGACGCGGCGATGGCCGATATGACACCCCCGGCGGGCGCCGCCGCATTTCTCGACGCGCAGGGCTGGACGGGGGCGACGCTCCTGCCGGTTGCGGGGGATGCCTCGTTCCGTCGCTATTTCCGCGTCGTCACAGGGCCGCGCCACGCGATCCTGATGGACGCGCCGCCGCCACATGAAGACCCGCGCCCGTTCATCGCGGTCGCACAGTGGCTGGTCGGGCGGACGTTCCGGGCACCCGCGATCCTCGCGAGCGACCTGACGCAGGGGCTCGTGCTGATCGAGGATTTTGGAGATGATCGGTTGCGCGAGGCGATCGACGCATCGTCCGACAAGGGCATGGCGCTTTATGCGCCCGCGATCGACCTGCTCGGGCGTCTTCACGCGCACCCGGCCGGACCGTTCGCACCCTATGACCGTGCCGTCCTGGCGCGCGAGGCCGCGCTGTTCGTCGACTGGTATTGCCCAGCCATCGGGATCGTCCCGGACCGGGCGGGCTGGGATGCGGCATGGGATGCGGTGTTCGATCACGGGATCGCGACCGCCCCCGTCACCGTCCTGCGCGATTATCATGCGGAGAACCTGATGCTGCTCGCGCCGGACGGAGCGCTCGGCCTGCTCGACTTCCAGGATGCGCTCGCCGGGCACCCGGCCTATGACCTCGTGTCGCTGTTGCAGGACGCACGGCGCGACGTCGATCCTATGGTCGAGGCAGCGATGCTCGCGCGCTACCGCGAAGCGACGGGCGTTGGTGACGATTTCCTAAACGCCTATCACGTGCTCGGCGCGCAGCGGAACGCCAAGATCCTCGGCATTTTCACGCGGCTATGGAAGCGCGACGGCAAGCCGCGCTACCCGACCTTGTGTCCCCGGGTCTGGACCTATCTCGAGCGTGACCTGGCCCAGCCGGTGATGGCGCCGGTCGCGGCCTGGTTCGACGCCAATGTGCCGCCCTCACACCGCGGCGACCCACTGGTGTTGGCGGCATGAGCGGTCAGCGCATGATCCGTCCGATCCCGCGCGGGACGGTGCCCGAGACGGCGATGGTGATGGCGGCCGGGCTCGGCAAGCGGATGCGCCCGTTGACCGCGACGCGCCCCAAGCCGCTCGTCGAAGTAGCCGGCAAGGCGCTGATCGACCATGTCTTCGATCGACTGCAGCGTGCCGGGATCGCCCGCGCGGTCGTCAATGTCCACTATCTTGCCGATACGCTGCAGGCGCATGTCACCGATCGTTACCCCGATATCGAGGTCGTGATTTCGGACGAGCGTCGCCGGTTGATGGAGACGGGCGGCGGGCTGGTTCAGGCACGTACCCTGCTCGGCGATGCGCCGGTTCTGGTGGTCAACAGCGACAATCTCTGGATTGACGGACCGGTCGACGCGATCCGCCTGCTTGCGTCGCGCTGGGACGATGCGACGATGGATGCGCTGCTGCTGATGGTGCCGCTCGCCCGCGCTCACAATCACGGCGGGCCGGGCGACTTCCATCTCGCAGCGGACGGCCGGATCACCGGACGACGCAAGCCGGGGCGGGTCGCACCCTTCGCTTTTACGGGCATTCAGATCCTCCACCCGCGCGTCATCGCGGATTGGCCCGAGGGACCGTTTTCTACGAACCTGTTCTGGGACCGTGCGATCGCTGCGGGTCGGGCATTTGGTCAGGTCCATCAGGGCCTGTGGTTCGACGTTGGCACCCCTGGCGCGATTCCGAAGACCGAGGCGATCCTGGCCGGTGGCTGAACGGACGGGGCCGACCCTTTACACCATCCCCGCCCATCGCGCCTTTGCCGATGCGCTGGTCGCGGGTTTGCTCCGGCGGGCAGGGCAGGACCCGCTGGCGCTCGCCCGCGCGCTGATCCTGTTGCCGAACAACCGCGCGATCCGGGCCGTGACCGATGCTTTCGTGCGGGCGAGCGGCGGGGGGCTGGTTCTGCCGCGGATGATCGCGCTGGGCGACACGGGGCTGGGCGAAGCGGTCGGCGCCGCGCTCGATCCGGCGGACGATGCCGATCCGCCGCTGCCAGCAGTGCCGCCCTATCAGCGGCGGATGATCCTTGCGCGGCTGGTGTCGGAAGAACGGCGGCGTGGGGGGCATCCGATCGATGCCGCCGAGGCGGTCCGACTTGCCGGCGAACTCGCCAAGACGCTCGACCAGTTGCTCGTCGAGGAGGTCGCGCCGACGCGCCTGCACGAGATCGAGCTCGGTCCCGAACTGACCGAACACTGGCAGCGCGCATTGTCGACGTTCGACGTCGTGCTGCAGCGATGGCCGGGCGAGCTGGCCCGCCTGGGGCGGATCGACGCGGCGACCCGGCGCGCCGCGCTGCTCGACAGATTGGTGGTGCGATGGCGTGCGACGCCGCCGGCCGGGCTGGTTTGCGCCGCGGGCGTAACCGACTCCGCGCCGTCGGTCGCGCGCGCCCTGCGTTGCGTCGCGGATCTGCCAGGCGGCATGGTGGTGTTCGCGGATCTCGATCTGCACCTGCCCGACGAGGAATGGGATGCGCTGGGGCCCCACCCGCGAAACGCGGAGACCGGGCTGACGCGGCGGTCGATCGAAACGCATCCGCAATTCCATCTGAAACTCCTGCTCGAACGCATGGGCGTCGGGCGCGCCGAGGTCGCGACCTGGCGCGAGGGCGGTGGCCATGACGCCGACACGACGCGAAGCCGCGCGATCGCCAATGCCTTGTCCCCCGCCGACTTCACCGGAAAGTGGACCCGGCTGGGCGCGGAGGATCGCCGCCTGAAGGGGGTGACGGTCGCCGAACTGGCAACCCCCGCCGAGGAGGCGCAGGCGATCGCACTGGCCCTGCGCGGCGTACTGGAGGAGCCGGGACGGACAGCGGCGCTCGTCACGCCCGATCGCGCACTGGCGCGGCGTGTCGCGGCGCATCTCGGGCGCTGGCAGATCCTGATCGACGACAGCGCGGGCCGGCCCTTGTCGATCCTCCCGCCCGGGACCCTGATCCTCGCGCTGGTCGAGGCGGCGGCACAGCGTTTCGCACCGCTCGCCTTGCTGGCGCTGCTGAAGCACCCGCTGGTCCGCAGTGGCGATACCCGGCTGGCGTGGCTCGACGGCGTTCGTGCGCTCGATCGCGCGTTGCGTGGACCACGGCCCGCAGCAGGTCTTGATGCTGTCGATGCGCATCTACGCGCCGGAACGGCGAAGCGCTGGTGGCCCGAGGCGCAAGCGCTGCTCACGCCGATCGCCGCGGTTTTCGAACGCGGCGCCCAGCCGCTCGGCCCGTTGCTGGCGATCGTCCGCGAGACGGCCGCGGCGCTGTGCGGCGATGAACTCTGGGCCGGCCCCGCAGGGCGTGCCGCGGCGCAATGCCTTGCGGATCTCGAAATCGAAGCCGATGCCGGCCCACCGCTTGTCGATCCCGGCGAACTTGCGCAGCTCTTGCGGACCTTGCTCGACGAGGTTGCGGTGCGGCCATTGCAGGGCGCGCATCCGCGTCTGGCGATCTATGGTCTGCTCGAGGCGCGATTGCAGACCGCCGACCTGATGGTCCTGGGCGGACTGAACGAAGGCATGTGGCCGGGGCGTCCCGCGCCGGATCCGTGGCTTGCGCCGCGGATCCGCGCCGAACTCGGGCTGCCGGGCCTGGAGCGGCAGGTGGGGACGTCGGCGCATGATTTCGCCCAGGCGCTCGGCGCGCCGCGGGCGATCGTCACGCGTGCGCGCCGCGACGCCAAATCGCCGGCATTGGCGTCGCGACTGTGGCTGCGACTGCAGGCACTTGCGGGGGACAGGTTCGAGCGGGCCGAGGCGCTCGAGGCGTGGACACGCGACCTCGACGATCCCCGGGCGCACCGACCCTCCGACCGTCCGGCACCGTCACCGATCGCCGCGCTGCGGCCAAGGCTGATTTCGGTGACCGAGGTCGACCGGTTGAAGGCCGACCCCTATGCCTTCTATGCGCGCCGGGTGCTCGGTCTGATCGCGCTCGACCCGGTCGATGCGGATCCGAGCGCGGCGTGGCGTGGCACCGCGGTCCACGACATTCTCGAGCAATGGTGGAAGCACGACGCCTGCGCGATTGATGCATTGCGGCCGCGGGCCGAGGCGATGCTGCGCGACGAGCGGACGCACCCGATGATGCGTGCGCTCTGGCAGCCGCGGCTGCTCGAGGCGATCGACTGGATCGCGGGCACGATCGCGGCGCAGGCCGTCGATGGCCGGGTCGTCGCCAGCGCGGAAGGCAAGGGCGAGATCGCGATTGCGGGGGTGACGCTGCGGGGACGGTACGACCGTGTCGACCGGCTGCCGGGCGGGGAACTGGCGATCATCGACTACAAGACCGGCAAGCCACCCTCCGCGACCGCGGTGCGCGCGGGCTATAGCCTGCAGCTGGGGTTGCTGGGGCTGATCGCCGAGCGCGGCGGCTTTGCCGATGTCGCGGGCAAGGCGGGTGCGTTCGAATATTGGTCGCTTGGCAAGAAGCGCGATGCGTTTGGCTATGTCGAGAGTCCGGTCGATCCCGAAGGCAAACGCGACAAGATCCCGACCGCGGATTTCACCGCGACGGCGGCACACAACTTTACCGAGGTCGCGGGAAACTGGCTCACCGGCAGCGCTGCCTTCACCGCCAAGCTCGTGCCGGAATACGCCCCCTATGCCGAGTATGACCAGCTGATGCGCCGCGATGAATGGTATGGTCGTGAATAGCGGCGAGCTTCGCACCTTACCCAGGCTCAAGGGCGCGCAGGCCGCAGCTAGTGACCCCCGCGCTCATGTCTGGCTGTCCGCATCGGCGGGAACCGGCAAGACCCAGGTCCTCGCGGCGCGCGTCTTCCGCCTGTTGTTGCGCGGCGTCGATCCGGGCGCGATTTTGTGCCTGACCTTCACCAAGGCGGGCGCCGCCGAAATGGCGCAGCGGATCAACGGGCGGCTCGCCGCCTGGGTGCGGATGCCCGGTCCCGCGCTGGGTGCCGATCTGATCGCCCTGGGGGAGGTGCCCGACCAGGCGTTGCAGGATCGTGCGCGGACGCTGTTCGCCAAGGTGCTCGACGCCCCGGGGGGCGGGTTGCGGATCCAGACGATCCACGGTTTCTGTCAGGGCCTGCTGGCGGCGTTTCCGGTCGAAGCTGGGCTGACCCCGGGTTTTCGCCCTCTGGAGGCACGCGAGGAAGCCGGGCTTGCACGCGAGGCGCTGGCGGGGATGCTCGCGGACGCCGAGCGTGAGGGGCGGGAACGTCCGGTCGAGATCGTCGGCCGCTTGTCCCTGCGGATGGGGGAGGGCGGTGCCGAGGGGTTCCTGATGGCCTGCGCCCGCGCGCTGCCCGCGCTTGAGGCGTTGCCGTCGGGTATCAGGCCCTGGTTGCGCCGGACGCTCGAACTACCCGCCGGCGATATCGACGAGGCGGTCGCGGACTGGTGCGAGGCGCTGGATATCGACGCGATCACGCGGATCGGCGCGGCCAACCGGGCGTGGGGAACCGCGACAGGGCTGAAGCAGGCGGCGATGGTCGAGGGGTGGCTCGCGTCGCCGGACCGTGCGGCGATGCTTCCCGACCTCGCAGGCGTCGTGCTGACGGCCAAGGGCGAGCCGCGCAAGGCGCAGAAGAAGCTGATCGATCTCGAACCTGACTATGAGATTCTGGCACAGGATGTCGGCGCGGCCTGTGCGGATATTGCATCGATGATCCAGCGCGTGGCCTATGCCGATCTTCTCGCGGATGGGCTGGACGTCGGGCGCGATTATGCGCGCGCTTATGCACTCGCGAAACGGCGCGTCGGCGGGGTCGATTTCGACGATCTGATCGCGACGACCGTTGCCTTGCTCGACCAGCCCGGCATCGGCGAATGGGTCCGCTACAAGCTCGATCAGGCGACCGAGCATGTCCTGATCGACGAGGCGCAGGACACGAATGCCGACCAGTGGCGGATCGTGCGGGCGCTCGCCGACGAATTCTTTGTCGGGCGCGGCATCTATGCCCCATCGACGCGCACGCTGTTCACGGTCGGCGACTGGAAGCAGGCGATCTTCGGCTTTCAGGGGACCGACCCGTTTAACTTCGCTGCCGCAGAGCTGCATTTCGGGCGGCGCGCGCTCGAGGTCGCGGGCGACGACGAATGGCCGGAGGCGGAGCGGGGCCTGCCGCTCGAGCGGCTGTCGCTGACCCACTCCTTCCGGTCGACCCGGCCGATCCTCGCGTTTGTCGATGCCGCGGTCGCCGCGGCGGGCGAGCCGGGGCTTGGCGCGATCGGCGAGCTCGAGGTCCATGCGAGCGAGGTCAAGGGCCCGGGCAGCGTGACGTTGTGGCCACCGGTCATCGCAGGGGGGAGCGAGGACGACGAGGAGGGCTGGGTCGACGATGCGGTCCGCAAGCTCGCGGGTGATATCGCCAAGGCGGTCCGACGCTGGCTCGCGCCCGATGGGCTGATGCTCGAGAGCAAGGGGCGACGGCTGCGCCCCGAGGACGTGATGATCCTCGTGAAGCGGCGCGGCGATCTCGCGTCGCTGATCGTCGCGCGGCTCTATGCCGAGGGCGTGCCCGTCGCGGGTGTCGACCGGCTGCGTCTGAACGCGCCGCTCGCGGTCCAGGATCTGCTCGCGACGATCCGCTTCGTGTTGCAGCCGGAAGACGATCTGAGCCTGGCATCGCTGCTCGTCTCGCCGCTGATCGGCTGGACGCAGGACGAGCTGATGGCGGCGGCGCCACGTGAGGCCGGCCCGTTGTGGCGGCATCTTCAGCGGACGCAGTCCGCCGAGCGCCTCGCGCCGCTGCTCGCGATGCTCGCACGTGCGGACATCGCAACGCCATATCAGTTTCTGGAGGAGCTCCTGTCCGGGCCGCTCGACGGACGGCGCAAGCTGATCCTGCGGCTGGGGACCGAAGCGCGCGATCCGATCGAGGAACTGCTCAACGCAGCACTGACGTTCGAGAGCAACACGACGCCGTCGCTGCAGCGCTTCCTCGACTGGTTCGATCGCGGCGATGTCGACATCGTCCGCGATCCATCGGCGCCGCTCGATGCAGTGCGCGTGATGACCGCCCACGGCGCCAAAGGCCTGCAGGCACCCTTGGTGATCCTTGCCGATGCGACCGCCGACCCCGCCGCCGCACCGCGATCGATCCTGAAATGGACTCCCGAGGACATGGTCGCCCCGTTGCCGGTGTTCCGTCCGCGCAGCAGCGAGCGGGGTGGCCCCCTCGATGCCGTGGTGACGGCAGCCGAGCGGCGCGAACTGGAGGAGCATTGGCGGCTGTTTTATGTCGCGGCGACCCGCGCCGAGGAACGTCTGGTCATCGCGGGCGCGCTCGGTACGCGGGCGCAGGGCGTTGCGCCGGTGACGAGCTGGTATGGCACCGCGGATCGTGCACTGACGGCGTTGGGCGTGGTGGATGCCGAGGGCGAGCGGGTCTTCGTCGGCGACGGGACGGAGTCTCCGGTACCGGTCAAGCCCGCTGCTAACGACGTGGCCGTGCCGTCCCAGACGATACCCAACTGGGCCCGGCACGCGGCACCGAAGGAATCACGACCGTCGCGCCCGTTGTCGCCATCTGCGCTCGGCGAGGATGCGGTGTCCGACCCGCCGCCGACTCCGGAGATGCGGCTTGCGGCCGAACGCGGCGCGTTGATCCACAAGCTGCTCGAGCGCCTTCCCGCTGTCGACGGCGGTTCGCGGGCGGCGGCGGCGGATCGCTGGCTCGGCCAGGCCAGTGGCGTTCTCGATCCCGCCGCGCGAGCGGAAATCGCAGCAAGCGCGATCGGCGTGATCGAGGATCCGCGCTTCGCAGACCTGTTCGGTATCGACTCGCTTGCCGAAGCGCCGATCGCGGCCACGCTGGCGGACGGCATCGTGGTGTCTGGAACGGTCGACCGGCTGCTGATCGGCGCGGAGACCATCCGGGTGATCGACTTCAAGACCGGGCGGCGTGCGCCGCGCGGGCTCGACGAGGTGCCGGACTATCATCTCAAGCAGATGGCGGCCTATGCGGCGGCGTTGCGGGTGATCTTTCCGGGGCGGACGATCGAGGCGGCGTTGCTGTACACCGCGGCACCCCGATTGATCGAGATCTCGGCCGATATGCTCGACAGGCACAAGCCGCGCTATGCGATGACGGAGCAAAGCTAGGCTGTCGACGGTTGAGACGCGTGCAGCCGAACCCTAAATTACGGTATAACGAAGGAGATATTTCAGTGGCGACCAAGCAGATCACCGATGCGAGCTTCAATGCCGACGTGCTGAACGCCGACGGCCCCGTGCTCGTCGATTTCTGGGCCGAGTGGTGCGGGCCGTGCAAGATGATCGGGCCGAGCCTCGAGGAGCTGTCCGAGGAATTGGGCGAGAAGGTGACGATCGCCAAGCTCAACATCGATGAGAACCCCGATGCGCCGGGTCAGTATGGCGTGCGCGGAATCCCGACGATGATCCTGTTCAAGGGCGGCGCCCCGGCAGCAACCAAGGTTGGTGCGGCACCCAAGGGTCAGCTCAAGGCGTGGCTTGAGGGCGAACTTGCGTAAGACGATACGCTGCTGCGACCGTTACCCAGCTTTCGCTGAGGTGACGGTTCGTAGTGAGCTCAGCTTCGATAGTCGGCGTTGATCGAGATATATCCGTGCGTCAGGTCGCAGGTCCACACCGTGGCCGCACCGTCGCCCAGCGCGAGATCGACGCCGATCTCGATGTCCTGCCCCTTCAGATGGTCCGCAACGGGCGCCTCGTCATAGCCGCTGAGCGCGAGCCCGCCCTCAGCCACTTGCGTATTGCCGAAGCGGATCGACAATGTGTCGCGGTCGGCTGGCTCTCCCGCCTTGCCGACGGCCATCACGACACGCCCCCAATTGGCGTCCTCGCCGGCGACCGCCGTCTTGACCAGAGGCGAGTTGGCGATGCTCATCGCGATGCGGTGTGCGCTGCGGTCGCTGTCCGCGCCGGTTACCTGGATCTCGATAAGCTTCTGCGCGCCTTCGCCGTCGCGGACGACGAGGAGGGCGAGCTGATGGCATAGATCGGCCAGCGCCGCGCGGAACGCGTCCGCGCCGATGCTGTCGTCGTCGCCGAGCGGGGCGTTGCCGGCCTTGCCCGTCGCGAATGCGAGCACCGTGTCGCTGGTCGAGGTGTCGCTGTCGACGGTGATGCACGAGAAGCTCGGCGCATTGGCCTTGGACAGTGCGGCCTGGAGAAACGCGGGCTCGATCGCGGCATCCGTGAAGATGAAGCCGAGCATCGTCGCCATGTCCGGTGCGATCATCCCCGAGCCCTTGATGATGCCGACCAAAGTGACGGTCCGATCGCCGATCACCGCGGTCGTCACCGCGCCCTTGGTGAATGTATCGGTGGTCATGATCGTCGCGGCGGCGTCCTCCCAGCCGCACGGTGCGGCGGCGAACGCGGCGTCGATCCCTGCTTCGGCCTTGTCGATCGGCAACGGCACGCCGATCACGCCGGTCGAGGCGACGAACACGTCCGAGGGCTGGCAGCCGAGATGCGCGGCCGTTCGTGCGGCGATCGCCTCGACCGCCGCACGGCCACGCGCACCAGTAAAGGCGTTCGAATTGCCCGCGTTGACGACGAGCGCGCGCGCCTGCCCGAGCGTCAGCGCCGCGCGGCACCACTCGACCTCGGGCGACGGACATTTGCTCTGCGTGAGCACGCCCGCAACGACCGTGCCCGGATCGAGCGTCACGAACGTCAGGTCACACCGATCCCAGGCCTTGTAGCCGGCACGCGCGACATGCGGCACGACCCCGTCGATCAAAGGGGCGGCGGGGAAGGGCAAGGCGAGCGGCGAGATCTGCATCCTGCCTTCATAGTCGCTGCGGTCCGGCCCGCAAGATCGCGGGTTGCGTCTGACGGCCGCCCGTTGACCGGTGTCCCGTGCGGTTGGGGCTATAGAATGACATCGGCGTGCTTCGGCGGTCGGCGAGCTCCGTCAGGGTCGTCGTTCCTACGCACGACGCCGTCCCTTACGGATCGAACGTCCGCGCGTTCGCCGGGTGCTTCCCTCCGACGAATGGTAGATTTTACACGCAAGCTCGCATACAGCCGGTCCCGCATGAACCTGCTGCTTCTCCTTTCTGCCCTCCTGTCCGCGCTGACCGGCGCGGTGCCGGGTGTGCGTGGGCAGTCCGCACAGGCAGTGGCGCAGGGCAGCATTTGCGCGCAGACCGCGGCGGTGGCGGTGGCAAAGGTCGCGGTACGACCGGTCGCCGCGCTCGCTTCGCTCGACGAGGTTGCCACCTCGGCGACGCTGCCCGTCGTCGCGATCATCACGGCCCCTATCTGGACGGACCGTCGGCGCGAATAGCGTCGCGCGCCTGATCTCTCGGCCTGCGGGCCACTCCTCCTCTTTGCGCGTGCGTGCCCCCGCGTGCCGTCGCGCCCTATAATCAGGAAATCAGCCCATGTTCGGTGGCTTTGCCAAATCGCTGTTCGGATCGTCCAACGACCGTTACGTCAAATCGCTCAACCCGATCCTCGCGAAGATCGCATCGTTCGAGCCTTCGCTCGTTGCGATGTCGGACGAGGAATTGTCCGGGCAGACCGCGAAGTTCCGTGCCCGACTCGCTAACGGCGAGAAGCTCGACGACTTGCTTCCAGAGGCATTTGCCACGGTGCGCGAGGCGGCCAAGCGCGTGCTTGGCCAGCGGCATTACGACGTGCAGATGGTGGGCGGCATCGTCCTTCACCGCGGCGAGATCGCCGAGATGCGTACCGGCGAGGGCAAGACGCTCGTCGCGACGCTTGCGACCTACCTGAACGCCCTGCCGGGCGACGGCGTCCACGTCGTCACGGTCAACGACTATCTGGCGGCGCGCGACGCGGAGTGGATGGGGCAGGTCTATACCTTCCTTGGCATGACGATCGGCGTGATCGTGCCGAACCTGTCGGACGAGGAGCGTCGCGCCGCCTATGCCGCCGACATCACCTACGGCACGAACAACGAGTTCGGCTTCGACTATCTGCGCGACAACATGAAGTACGAGCGCAGTTCGATGGTGCAGCGCCGCTTCAACTTCGCGGTGGTCGACGAGGTCGATTCGGTCCTGATCGACGAAGCGCGTACGCCGCTGATCATCTCGGGGCCGACCGACGACAAGTCCGAGCTGTATATCCAGGTCGATGCGGTCGTGAAGCAGCTCGTCCCCGGTGACTATGACAAGGACGAGAAGCAGAAGACGATCATCCTCACCGAGGACGGCACCGAGAAGGTCGAGCGGATGCTCGAGGCGGCAGGGCTGCTTGAAGGCGCCAACCTGTACGACTTCGAGAACACGCAGGTCGTCCACCACCTCAACCAGGCGCTGCGCGCGATCGTGATGTTCAAGTCGGACATCGATTACATCGTCAAGGACGGCAAGGTCATCATCATCGACGAGTTCACCGGTCGCATGATGGACGGCCGGCGCTGGTCGGACGGCCTTCACCAGGCGGTCGAGGCCAAGGAAGGCGTCCAGATCGAGCCTGAGAACCAGACGATGGCCTCGATCACGTTCCAGAACTATTTCCGCATGTACCCCAAGATCGGCGGCATGACCGGTACGGCGGCGACCGAGGCGGCCGAGTTCTACGACATCTACAAGATCAACGTCGTCAGCATCCCGACCAACGTCACGGTCAAGCGCGTCGACGAGGAAGATGAGTTCTACAAGGACACCAAGGACAAGTTCGCCGCGATCGCCAAGAAGATCAAGCATCACGCCGATCTCGGCCAGCCGGTGCTCGTCGGCACGGTATCGATCGAGAAGTCCGAGCTGCTGAGCGAGTTCCTCGTCGGCGAGGCGGTCGAGCACAAGGTGCTGAACGCGCGCTTCCACGAGATGGAGGCGCACATCGTTGCGCAGGCCGGACGCAAGTCCGCGGTGACGATCGCGACTAACATGGCGGGCCGCGGCACCGACATCAAACTCGGTGGCAATCTCGAATTCCGCATGCTCGACGAGCATCCCGATCTGGTCGAGGGCACGCCCGAATATGCCGCCGAGGCGGCGCGGATCGAGACCGAGATCGAGGCCGAGAAGCAGGCGGTGCTCGCCGCGGGTGGCCTGTTCGTGCTTGGTACCGAGCGTCACGAGAGCCGGCGTATCGACAACCAGCTGCGCGGGCGCTCGGGTCGTCAGGGCGATCCGGGCCTGTCGCGTTTCTACCTCAGCCTCGACGACGATCTGCTGCGCATCTTCGGGCCGGACACGCTGTTCGCCAAGATGATGCGCAACAATATTGAGGACGGCGAGGCGATTGGCAGCAAGTGGCTGTCGAAGGCGATCGAGACCGCGCAGAAAAAGGTCGAGGCGCGCAACTACGATATCCGCAAGCAGGTCGTTGAATATGATGACGTGATGAACGAGCAGCGCAAGGTCATCTACGAGCAGCGCGCGGACATCATGGATGCCGATACCGTCGGCGACGTGGTGACGGACATGCGCGCGGAGACGGTCAACGTCATCGTCGGCGAAGCCTGCCCGCCCAATTCCTATCCCGAACAGTGGGACATTGCGGGGATGAAGACGCGGCTTGCCGAGGTGCTCAACCTCAAGCCGCAGATCGAGGCATGGCTGCTCGAAGAGGCGATCGATCCCGAGATCGTCGAGGAACGCATCCGCGCGATGGCGGACGAGGCGATCGCGGACAAATCCGCAGATCTCGACACCGAGACGTGGACGTCGGTTGAGAAGTCGATCCTGCTGCAGAATCTCGACCATCACTGGAAGGAGCATCTGGCAACGCTCGACGCGCTGCGCCAGGTCGTCCATCTGCGCGCCTATGCGCAGAAGACGCCGATCAACGAGTATAAGCAGGAGGCGTTCTCGCTATTCCAGCGGATGCTTGAGACGATTCGCGAGGACGTGACGAAGACGATCGCACACGCGCAGTTCCAGATCCAGGCACCGGTCGGCCTGCCCGAACTGCCCGATTTCATCACGACGCATTTCGACCCGTTCACCGGCGAGAATGACAGCCTCGACCAGGCGCGGGGCATGTCGGGGCACATCACGTCGCAGCTCCCGCCGATGCAGATCCCGCAGCCCCAGGCTGCGGATATCGGCGAGGATCCGGCGAATTGGGAAGGTGTGGTCAGCCGCAACGCGCCATGCCCATGCGGGTCGGGGCGCAAATACAAGCAGTGCCACGGCGCGGTCTGAACGCTGCTTTGACGGGCCGGCCGTTTAGCGGCCGCGCCCGGTTGGCAGCATAGCAGGCAATAAAAAGCCGGGCCGTCCCATATGGACGGTCCGGCTTTTGCTTGTAGGCTTGGTTGCGGCAGTGCGGCCGCGACGCTGCTTACTTTGGCAGGATGACGCTCGGCCCGATATTGTCGACGACCTGCTTGGCGTTGAACGCACGGATATTGTCGCGTGGGATCGGCCCCTTGCGCATCACGATCTCGGCCGTCGCCTCGTAGCGGTCAATCGTGCGCACGTCGAAATCGTTGCCCCATGGGCCGCCGAAACCGCCGCCGCCAAAGCCACCGAAGCCGCCACCGATATAGGGATCCCAGCTCCGCCAGCCGAAGCCGCGGCCGCGATAGCGCCACGACGGGCCCCAATAGCCACCAAAGCCGCCATAACCGAACCCGCCGCCGATCCCCGGGGTCGAATAGGTGCGCGACTGAAGATTGGTATCGCGGTCCGCCATCAGGAAATAATCATAGCCCTGCTGGAGCGTGAGTTCGGCCGCGCGGAAGAAGAGATAGCGTTCGACGGTGTCGCGCGACGTGACGCTGTTGCCCGCGAAGCTGACGAGGAAGCGGTTATCCTCGATCCGGCGATCGCTATAGCCGGTACGGTTGAACCCCTGGCCAGTGGCCGGGCGGTAGGTGGTTTCGGTCGCACAACCCGCGACCAGCAACGTGCTCGTGGCGAGAGCTGCCAGCAGGACCTTGCGACCAGGCATGATGAACATGATTGTCGTCTCCGTTCGCGGCGAATGCGGCGAAACGCCTTACATTAGCCTTCAGTGGTGGAACGGTTGATGAACGGGATTGGTCCACGGGTCTATGACGGTGATTGAATAAACCACCCCGGCGCCGTCATAGGCCGTCGTCCGCGACGCAGAATCAGTCCCCGATCAGATGAAGCGCCAGCGAGCGACCATGGGGACGACGGCGATGCTCGAACAAGTAGACTCCCTGCCACGTACCGAGCGCGAGCGTGGCGTCGATCACTGGGATCGACAATTGTACCTGCGTGAGAGCGGCGCGCAGATGCGCCGGCATGTCGTCGGGCCCTTCGTCATCGTGCAGATACGAACTTGATTCCGGTGCGATGCGCTCGAAATAAGCCTCGATATCCGTTCGGACCTCGGGCGCGGCATTTTCCTGGATGAGCAGCGATGCGGAGGTATGGCGACAAAACACCGTCAATAACCCGGACTGCATCGCCTGCGCATCGACCCAGCGCCGGATCGGGGCGGTAATGTCGACCAGCCCCTGCCGGCGGGTATCGATCGTGATCTGGGTCGTGGACTGCCGCATCGCTGCGCTCCTATGTAACTGCCTAGCCGGTCAGGTCCGTGACGATGCTCAACGCCTGTCGTCACGGCCTTGGTCGCTATCGGCATCCGCCGGGACGTCGCGACCCAAATTGATCTCGTCATAGAGTTTGAGAAGATCGCTGACCTCCGCGATGACGGTTTCCTGCTCGGCGCGCCAGCGTGCCGTCGCGTCGTGCGTCGGTGTGCCGCACTTGCCATCGTGAAGCGTGAAACCCTGATCGATCAACCAGATGGTATCCGCCGCACGGGCCCGCTGCCGCCGCAGATGGAATACCCATTGTTCGATGACGCCGGAAGGAACGAGTCTGTCGATTTCACCCATGGTCGGCGCCTACCCGACCTGCGTCGTGATTGTACAGCAGACGTTGCCGATGGTCCCGAATGCCGGAGTCTCGACCCAGGAAACGGGTCTTGTGGAAGGCTGGAAAGTTCCGCCGGTTTTCGCCAAAACGCCTCGATTCAGCACGCTTTCGGGAACCGCTCACGACCAAGCGTGTTGAAAAGGTGGTAAAAAGCGTGTGTATTTTGACTGCCATACTGTCACCGGAACCCGATCAATGCCTGTTATGTCCCACCGACCCGAGCGCGACCAGCCCGCGTTTCACCGCGTCGATCAGTCTCCGCCACGCCTGTCAGACCGCTATGGCGCAGACCGGCTTGACGCCCTTTACCGGCGTGCCGCGGCCGATCGTGACCGGTTTCGCCAGCAGCAGCTGATCGCGATGCAGCCAAGCCTGCTCGAACGACTGCTCGGCAAGTTTCGCCGCTAAAAGGGGTCGACTGATAGCTACGCGTCGATCGGGAAGGTCGTCGCATGGCGCAGTCCCTGAATTTCCGCCCAAGTGATGGGCCGGTCACGACCGACGCATTCGATGATCAATGAGTCGGCATCTTCGGCGGACAGTTCGTCCGCGGCTTTTATCATGTCTTCCAGCGAGCCTGTAGCGAGCTGCTCATCCGCGACCGGCACCGCATCCTCGCCGTCGACAGGGCTTTCGGCAGCCGCGCGTCGGAGCAGTTTTGCCGGCATTTTCCACATTGTCTTGAACACGTTTACGCTCCAGCCCCCTGGCACGACCGCGATGCCGCAGGTTGCGCCAATGGTCTAGACCATCGCCGCATGCCTGCGCCGATCGCAGCATCTCACGCGACGAATCGCACGATCCGTCCGATACGGGCGAGTTTGGCGTTGTCGTTGCGGACTGGGGTCGAACAGCACGTCTATAACGGCACCCGCGGTAGAGCCCAAGGCCGTGCGGTAATGTTGCCAATGGGCCGTCGATCGCGCGCATGGGACGCAGGGCAGGGGCGGACCCGCTCCTTACACTCAGGACGTCTCTAGCAAAGATCTGCGCCCCGTCTTCTTCGAAGCGCAGATCGAATTTCAAGGGCTGGGCCTTCGAGTGCCTCCGATCAGGCCGGCGGGTTGCTCGTCCCACCATTAAGTGAAGCGGAATGCTTGTGGGCATCGTTGGAAGAGGCTCGGGCAGGCGCCGCTTCCGCGCTGCTCCCGGCGAGCATGCCGTTCAACGAACTGCCAGTCATGCCGAGTTCCGCCATCAGGCCATCGATCAGCGGCCCGCCGACGCGGTAACGCATCGCCGCCGCGACCGCGGCATCGGCAAGATTGCCCTGGCCGCCCCCGGACGCGCCATCGTTGCCAGTTTCACCGTGCAGGCCCCGGGCATCCAGGATGCTGATCTTGTCGATGTTCTCCATCGGCTTGCTCGCCGCAGTGATGATCGCGGGCAACGCTTCGAGCATCGCGCGGCGGATCAGCAGTGCGGTCTGCGAGTCACTCAGCAGGTTGGTCGCCTCGTTCAGCGAAGCCTGACCTGCCGCGTCGACCTTGAAGGCCGCCTCGCGGCCTTCCGCGCGTGCCTTCTCTGCATCTGCTTCGGCGGTTGCTTCAGTACGCAGGGCGCTCGCACGAGCTTCCGCGGCTTCCTTCTCGGCGGTCGCAGCGACGGTGATGCCAACGGCCTCTTCCTGCGCGCGCTGGGTGGCGGCGATCACCGCTACATTCTTGTTCCGGTTGGCGATCTCGGTCGCCTTGGCAGTAGCGACGCTTTCCTCGGCTCGGACGGCGAGCGCACGGGCTTCGTTGGCCGCGGCAGTGGCGGTCGACTCCTCCTCGGACTTCTGTGCGGTCTGCACTGCAGTTGTGATACGTGCGATCTCGATCGTCCTGTCGCGCTCGATCGTTGCGGTCTGGATCGCGCCGTCACGGGCAATCGTGGCGGTCTGGATCACCTTGTCGGCTTCGGTCTGCGCTACGGTCTGCGCCTGGCCCGCGGTGATGCGGGCGATCTCGGCGAGGCGGGTCTGCTCGGCCTCGGCGGTGGCAATTGCGGTGGCTTGTTCCGCACGGCGCGCGGACAGCGTTTGCTCCTGTGTCAGGCGCGCCTGTTCGGCGGCCTGCGCGATCTCGAGCGACTGGTTGTTCGCGTCGAGGTTCCGCTGCTCGATCTCGACGCGGTTGGTCGCGACGATGTCGTTGCGGATCTTCTTGCGCTCCTCGATCGTCCGCGTGAGCACGGTCAGCCCCTCGGCATCGAACGCGTTGTTCTCGTTGAAATGCTCGAACGCGGTCTGGTCGAAATGCGTGATGCTGACCGATTCGAGCTGAAAGCCGTTCATGTCCAGATCGGTCATCAGCGCCTCCTGCACCTTCTGGATGAAGTCGGCGCGGTTGGCGTGGAGGTGCTCCATCGTCATCGTCGCGGCCACGGATCGCAGAGCGGACACGAGCTTGCCGTCGAGCAGCGACTTCACCGCGTCGGGGCTGTTGACCGAATCACCGAGCGTCTGCGCGGCCGCAGCGATCGACTCCGCGTCAGGCTTCACCTTGATGTGGAACAGCCCGACGACATCGACGCGCAGCTTGTCGAGCGTGATCAGCGCATCCTTGTTGAGGCGCGAGACCTCCAGCTTCACCGTCGTCAGCCGGACCTGCATGAGCTCATGCAGCACCGGGATTACCATGATGCCGCCGTTGAGCACGACCTTCTCGCCGCCGAAACCCGTGCGGATCAGCGCAACGTCCTTGGTTGCGCGGCGATAGAGCCGGGTCAGGATGATGCCGATCACCACCAGCGCGAACAGCACGATGCCGGCGTAGATCAGGACGTTCAGAAGCTGTGCGGGCATGAAACCCTCCCCGGTTATGATTGTGGTCAGATCGACTGCAGGAGCGCGTTGGCGTCGGGCAGCGCGTAGAAGAGTTTGCCGTCTCGGCGGACGATCAGCGCGGTCTCGCCGGTGGCGATCACGTCGGCGTCGTCGTGCGGCTCGACCATGATGAAGTGCGCCTGACCATGCTGATCGACGATCTTTGCACGGGCCGGCGATCCCCGGCGGGCGGTGCCTTCGAGGATGGTGCCGCGGCGGCGGAGAAAGTCGTCAGTGGAGATCACGCTGGTTTCGAAGCCGGGCATGATCCGGGCAAGCCCGTTGGCGGCCAGAGTGTTGAGCAGGCTGCCAGCGGCCAGCGCACCACCCGAGGCGAGACCCCAGTGCAGTGGGCCGCCGGTCAACGCGGTCGCGCCCTGCTGAATGGCTATCCCGGTGAGCGTGAAGCAGCCGAGTAATGAGGTCAGCCAGATCAGGATCGGCAGTTCGTGACCGAGGCCGAGCCAATCAAGCACGCCGCTATCGGTTTCGGCATAAACGTCCGCGTCGAGATCGAGATGGCCGAGCCCAAGGCCGATCGCCTCGATCAGCCCGATCCCGACCATTATGACGAACGCGATCGCGAACGGCGCGTAAGCGGGCGTCAGGAAGATCGCGAACATAAGCCGTCGCAATGTTGGGGGCTCTGCTTGTGCATCGGCGAACTGGTATCGGACAGACGACAACGCTTCGTTACGAAACGCCGGCCGATCCGGTTTTTGAACTCCATGTGTCGATGCTCCCCGAAGGGAGGCTAGCCCTGCACCAAGACATTCGCAACGCGCGCTGAGTACACCGCCCGGGTTTGGATTCATCATCTGCACGGGATCTGCACGACAAGCGAACGGATCGTACGCGGACCTCGCGATCTGACGCTCACGGGACCGCTGCAAAGCAGAACCTCGACAATCGGGGAGCGCGACGATGAATCGTCATGGAAGACTGATGGCCAAGATCAGCGCTGCCTTGGCGCTGATCGTCCTGGCGGAGATACTGATCGACGACGGCAATGGCGCGGTGGTGGGTGGTTTCGCGTTCGCCTGGATTACCGCCCTATTGCTGACGCGACGGGCGATCTGGAAGGATGGATCGGCACGATTGGCGTTGATTTCCGGCGCCGGATTGGCGGTGGTACTCGTCGACGATCCAAGCCTCCTCGGCTGGGTTCTATTCTGGACGGCTGTCTCGCTTGCCGCACTCCTGCTGCGGCACCGGTTCGACGATGCGCTCGCCTGGGCGCGCAGGCTCGGCTGGCACGCGCTGTCCGTGGCCACTACGCCGTTGAAGGATGCGGCGCGGCTGTCGATAGTCCGCCAGCGTCGAGGACTGCCCTCCAGCGGCTTCCGCGCTATCGGGGCCGTCGTCGCGTTGCCTTTGGCAGGCGGCGCGACGTTCCTTGGGCTGTTCGCAAGCGCCAACCCGCTGATCGGTCGGGCGTTTTCGCAAATTGTGCTGCCGGATCCGTGGGCGACGACCTGGCGCACGCTGTTCGGCCTCTGCGTGTTGATCACCATCTGGGCAAGCCTGCGGCCAAGTCCTTATACGACGGGTCCATCGCGTTTCGGCGATCGCTCGATCGGTACGGTGTTCGAGCCAGGCGCGGTGACGCTGATCCTGTCGCTCGTGACATTCAATACGATCTTCGCGGTTGAGAATGTGCTCGACATTGTATTCCTGTGGAGAGGCGCGGGACGGCCCTCGGGCGTGACGATGGCGGACTATGCGCACCGTGGCGCGTATTCGTTAATCGTGACAGCACTCCTCGCCGGCGTGTTCGTGCTGCTGGCGTTACGTTTGGGCAGTGCAGCGGCGGCAAGAACGCGGGTGCGGCGGCTGGTAACCGTCTGGCTCGGCCAGAACCTGCTGCTGGTCGCGTCGAGTGCATTGCGAACACTCGATTATGTGGACGCCTACGGGATAACGGTGCTGCGACTGTCGGCACTCGCACGGATGGGGCTCGTGGCCACGGGCCTGGCGCTGATCGGCTGGCGATTGCTTGTCGATAGGTCGGCGGCGTGGCTGATCAACGCCAATGCGCCGGCGGTTGTGACTGTGTTGGTGGCGGCGAGCGTGTGGATCTTGGCGCGGTTGCGGCGGCTTGGAATGTCCGCACAGCGCTCGCAAGGGGTAAGGCGGGGCCGCCGCTCGACCTTTGCTATATGGGGCGGCTGGGGCCATCGTCGCTCGTCTCGCTGGCGACGCTGGAGCAGCATGCACGCGAGCCGCGGCTGCGCGATCGTCTGACGTATCTGCGGTGGGAACGTCAGACCGAAACGGCAGATGCGCAGGCCGATTGGCGTCTGTGGACCCCGCTGTTACGGGCTGATCCTGCCGCCGCCCAGGATAGAGATTCTATCAGCGCCGCCGTCCGCTCCGACGCCGAACACGCCAGCGCCGAACACGCCCTCACTTGCCGCTTTGTCGAAGACGGTAACAGTATTGAATAGGTCGCGCTGGTGGAGCCGAGGGGAAGCCCCGGCAAACACGCTAACTACTGATAAACAAATGCTTTTTATTTCGGCGTCTGGACCGTTGTGTTAGCCCTTTGTACTAGCTGGGGCAAGGCTCGGGATGATCTGCCGGACTTCGGCGAACGCTGCATTGACGATATCCGAGGTGTAGCTAGGGTGGAACGATGATAGCGTGACAGGCCGTTCGCACCGCGGTTTAGTGTCATCGGCTAGAGGTGGGAGTCCGCGTCCTGTTAAACTGGCCTTTTAAAGCGGAAAGTACACTTCTCGTTGCAGGCTGGGGGTTTTGGCTTGCCATTGCAGGCTTAGTTTTAACGCTCGTGGGCTTCGGTATAACTTTGATCCAGCTTGCTAAAGCGAAGGGTGCTGCCACAGCTGTAAAGGATGAGGTCGCACGAATACGGGACTCGTTATCTAAGTATGATGCGGCTCAAGACATTGCTAAAGCTGGTTATGCCCTAAACGCTACTCGGCGTTATCTTAGTAACGGATCATGGCAAGACGTAACTGACAGTTACGAAGACGTAAGGCGCGGTCTTGTGCAGGTCAAAGGTAGCGGTCATGTCACCGATCAGGAGCTATTACTCCAAATATCTACTGCATCGGAGCATATCGAGAAGCTCTGCGCTCGCATTGAGAGGGCGCTTGAAAAACCCCCCGTTTCAATCGACGTGTCTAAAACTCGTGGAATGTTAAGAAGGCATGACGAACTTATAGCTGCAATTACTTCATCAATTCAGAGAGACATGATATGATCCAACACACTCGCGATAAACAAAGAAGGTTTGTCGAGCTACTTTATAAAAAGACTTTGAGTCGAGAGATTAATTGGGCCACGAACGAGCACAAACAAATATATGCTAAAATAGCAGGTAGATTGCTATATGCTTACTCGCAACTCAATGCAGACGGAGAGGATCTTATCACGTTCGTATTGTTTGGATCGGAAGACACGGTTTCAGACCAGTTCACGGACGAGGATATTAAGCATGATAATATTGCACCGTCTTCTTTTGAAAACTGGTACTTGTTATGTGCAGCCCTACTTGAAATAGCAAGGAGGCAGGCATCCGGGGCCGATGACGCTCTTGATGCAATGATCGATGAATTAGACGACGAAGTTCCATTTTAGGGATTGGCCTTCGACCTATTTTTGATAGAGATTTGCGAGAGGGCAATTCTGACAAGAGTGAGGGGGTTTTACCCCGTATACCCGGCTAGCCCCTCACACGATTATGACACGCCTAGCGCGACCTGCATTATCGCGCGTGGTTCTCCATCCCTGCATGACGTGTCACAGTTGCCAAGCTCTAGCCCAGCGGATCAATAGCCCTGCCGATACCCTGCCTCTCATGTTGTAGCTTGTGAGTCATGACTCAGCGGTATCATCACTTTGCCTCACAACATACTTGACAGAGTTTAGAGGATGCCTCACATATCGGGCATACCTTGTGAGGATGAAGCCATGAGCCGCGTTGCCTACTTCCGCGTATCGACCGAAGCCCAGAGCATTGAAGCCCAGCGCCAAGCGTTAGGTAGCAGCTTCGACCGTGAGTTTACCGATGAAGGCGTAAGCGGGGCGATCCTTGCTGCTGACCGTCCCGGCTTTGCCAAGCTGCTAGAGTACATACGGGAGAGAGATACGCTCTACGTCTATGCCTTGGACCGGCTGGGCCGTGATGCCTTGGACGTACAGGCCACGGTGCGGAAGCTGCTCGACCGTGGCGTTACCTTGGACGTGAAGGGCCTTGGACCTATTGGCCGTGGCGTTGGGGAGTTGATCGTAGCTGTCCTAGCCCAGATGGCTGACATGGAACGGCATCGGATCAAGGAGCGGTGTGACAGTGGCCGGGTAGCTGCAAGGGCTTCGATAGAGGCAACGGGCCTTACGCATCGGGGCAAGGCTGGGCTGGGCCGTCCGTTCGCTGCTGATGCTAAGGAGGTAGCCGATTGGCGTAAGGCGAACGGGGCCACGATCAGTCAGACGATGGCGCACTTCGGTATCTCGAAGGCCACGGTATCCCGGTATTGCGCTGCATGATCCGGGTACTCCCCAAGCTGATACCGGGCAGGCGACGGGAAGGGGCGCGTATCCGCCGCCTCAGCCCCGTCAGACTCGATTAGGGAGGGTCCGGGTACTTGCCCAGCCTGATTGCCGGAATGAGTCTGAGAGGGGCTTATTCGGGGATCATGCAAGGGCGGCGGCGTACCGGGACGCATTTCGGGACCGTCTAGAATAGAGAACATCGCTCTCTCATTCGGTCCTATTCAGTACCGTAGTGCAATGAAGCAATCCGGCCCGGTACAATCCAGTACCGTATAGCAATGAACCAGCCTGCCCCGAATTACTCGCGGGTAGAACACTAATGATTTACCGCCCAAGCAAGGTTAGCCCTTGGAAGATTGACAGCCTTAAGCTGTAGATACCACAGCCCGCGAGGGTTAGCCGTAGGGCGAAGGGGTGTGCCGACTTTAACAGTTTGACGCACGGTATCGGACGCTAGGCTCTACAAGCGACGTATGATCTAACTCAAGATGATGCTGCTGTATTTGCTGCCCACTGACTGTAGCTGAGACATTCCGTCTCTCCCTATGTAGTCGATTATCCTCATATCCGTCTTCCGGGTAGCATCCGGTTTCGGAGGCTTGGGGGGTAGGGGGGGACGCTAGGATACAGCTTAATATTCTCTAATCTAAGATGATACCATAGTATTATTTATGATACGCCGGATCAATCTCCCGTACTCTACGGCTCTAATCCGTATCTCTCATAAGCATCCTTCAGATAATATCAGTATGCAGTATCGAGGCTTCCCTAGTCTTTGTATTGCAACGGCATATGATTACTCGGTTGTCGTCATTGGTTATCCAAATAATCATGCCTACTGATATTACCTGAGGAATGTAGGAGTGTTGAACCTTAACAGGTCCGCTTCATGGCTAGCAATATGTACGGCGCATAGGCTAGCCGCTCCTCTCCCTATAGTATCCATAATCTATCATCCCGGACCAATCAAAGCCCGTCAAGCTGTGCCCGTGATAGAGTCGGATACTAGGCCCGTCAGCTAGTGCATTGCCCCTGTTGGTAGCTGGCGGGCCAACCCTTTCCATACGATCAATTTACCCGTTCCCGTTTGCTGCACGCAAGGGGGCTATCTCTCTTTTGCATTGGGACAAGTTCCTACACACTATGAAAGGATAACCTGTGAATATTGTCACCGTTAATATCGACCGCATCAATAACAAGCCGGTTGCTGATTACCTCGCATCTACTGACCGCCGTGTAACGATTGGCGTTCGCTTTACCTTGGAAGCCCTTGGCATCGAGTTGCCTGACTTCCTCTGCCGTAAGCCAGCGGGTCGCCCGGGACGGGCCGCTCTAATGGCCGCAGTCGATGCCGATACAGGCACCATTGCAACCTATCGACATGAGAGGCTTAAGATTGGCGTCTTTGCTCCTACTCCACAGCGCTAATCTTTAATCCCTATCAATACATAAGAAAGAAAACCAATGACACATAATACCACGCTTGCAGATATCGCTAATGAGATTGAAACGTACAAAGCTCAGTTGGGCAAGATTAAGGACCTTGTTGAGCTAATCGGCAAGCCTGCAATCGTTAAGGCAGATGAAGTAGCTAAAGCCTTGGAAGAGGCAAAGGAGCGGTTTGCTGAGGCTCTTGCTAATCAGGCAACGGTAGCGCGAGAGGAGCGGCTTAAGAACTTTACCGATATCCGCATTGTCGCTTCCCTCGGTCACAACCTGCTGAGTACTTCCTATACGATCTATTACACCCGTAAGACGTGGGATAACGACGCCAAGGAATCTCTGCCCAAGGTGCATGAATGCAGGGGGTTTGCTGAGTTGGATGATGCTGCATACGAATATCTATTAACGGTGAAGCCGCATCTGATCCCTGCCGAGATTATCGCGCTGGCACCGGGCAATCCGCAGGAGGCATTCATGCTGTACTTTGTCGGTAAGCAGCGGGGCTATGTTAAGGGCGCGGCGGTAGCGGCCTAATGTCTAGCCTTGATGATCGGGGAACAGGGGATGCGCCAAGGCCATCCCGCCCTGATTATGTCCCCAAGGTCGCCCTAGTCCCGCAGACCCTTGACGATTTGATGCAGCGAGTAGGCCCGTATGCCGATGCTGCCAAAGCCAATCTGGAATGGTCCGCTGTAACAGTATGGCTAATGAAGGAAGGTGACACAGCAGTAGTTGCCGCTGGCCTTCCCTCCGCTGTCGCTAACCTAGCAGTCTTCCTCACAAGGGCTGCTGAGGAACGGGAAGCGGGCTGGCCTTCGCTATCCGGTATCATCGTAACCCCGGCAATCTACGGCTATTCTGAGGATAGCCAATGCGAAGCCCGCCGTTCTGCTGCTGAGGCCCGCGCTATCTGGGAAGCCAATGGCCGTCCGTACCTTCGGGCGTCCGACTGCAAGTGGGCCTTCCAATACCTAATCGCCTGTATCCGCTCCGGCGTGATCCCTCCCGTCCCGACGATTGGCGACGTGACACCTACCGCCCCAGCCAAACCGGCACCGCCCCACATTCTAAATATGTTCAAGGAAAACCAATGACCGCACTAACTCCCCGTCAAACGATCAAGGTGAAAGCCGCTCTTTCGCTAATTGCAGTGCATGGGCATAATCCCCGTACTGTACAGCAGCAGGCCAATGCCGCGTTGGCTAAGGGCTTGCCTGCCAATGTCGCCTACAAGAATGCTATTGATGCCTTCACGGCCCGCGTTCCTGCATTGAAGGATACGCTAGAGATTGCTGTCGATCTTATTCACAACAGTGATGATGCTACGGTATCATTGTACGATAAGGCTCTCACTGCATACAATAACAGCGGTGACGAAAGCCATCTGGATAACCTTGCCCCGATGATCCTTGAGGACGCAAAGGCTTTGGCTATCAGCAAGGGCGAAGTAACCGAGGCCGATGCAGCTAACTGGACCGTTGACGATGCTCTAGGTAGCACTGTCGAAGCCTATGCAGAAACACCTGATGTTCCCGAGGCATCCTCGATCCCGCCCGGTGAAACGGTCAATAGCTCATTCGCTTTCAATGCCCCTCCCGGCGTTGCTCCAAAAGCTCCTGTAGCGCCCGCTCAAGCGCAGCAGACCGGCCCGCAGTGGATCATGGGTCCGACCGGCTATACCCTCGTCAATCAGGCTCCTACCGGCCCACAGACGGGGCAGAGCATGACCGGCTATGATCCCTTCAAGGGCGGACAGGACGTGACCGGCATTCGGGTAGCTCAGACCGGGGTGCGAGCCCGTCAGACCCACGGCACCCCGGTAGGCGATGTTGCCGGTTTCCAGACTGACACGGGATACCGCGTTACGCCGACCGGGGAAGCTGCCCGCCGAGAGGCTGGCGTCCCGCTTGGCTATGATGCCTGATAGGCAGGCTAGGAGAGTCGCTGAGAGGCGATAGCTAATCCGGCCATACAGATACCCGACTGCATCCAATTGATTCCCCAAGGGGCTGAGACGGGCGCAAATGGGGTATCTGTATGTTCGGCTCCGTTGTAGGGCTGAGCAGTTGGCACGGAGGCAAAGGCAGAACGTGAGCGATATCGTCAAAGGCGCAATAATAATCGCTCTAGCAATACTGCTATCAATGGCAGGACATATCTACTTCTCGCCATTTCAGTCCTGCGTTCGCGCTCAGGTTGCCATATCAATTCCCCGTATCAATGCCGGGGAGATATGCAGTCGCTCTAGCCGATAACTAGCCCCGGCACCCGATACGTTGCCATTGCTTCCGCCAAGCTGTGTAGATCATAGCCGCTACCGTAATCGTCCGCTACGTCTTTACCGGCATGGCCCATGATCTGCCGCTGTACTCCCTCAGGCATCCTAGCCCTACGGGTATAGTCCTTGAAGGTATGGCGGAAGGAATGGAAAACCTTGCGGGTGTCGGTAACGCCGCAGACTTTGCGAAGATATGGGCCAAACCATTCGCCCCACTTAGCGGTTAGCCTGCCATAGACGTTAGGCTTTAGCTCGGGGAATACCCGGCCCGTTGGATCCTTAAGCTTCTCGACGTAGGCGATGAACCCAAGCCGTTCTATCTCCGGGTGCAACGGGACAAGCCGCTCGCTTGCCGCATTCTTAAGCCGGTTCTCTTGGCCCTTCTCGTCTGTCGTCTCAGTGATATTCAGGAACCATCCCGATAGCATATTGCCATCTTGATCGGAGTACCTGTGGCGCTGCACGTCCGCCACGCGAAGCTGTCCAATTTCCTCTAGTCGCGCCCCTGTGAATAGCCCCAGCAACGGTAGCCAATATGCAGCTTCGGCACGGCCTTGAGCGGGACGCTCCCCATTCGCATAGACCGGGCTAGCAAAGATGGCCTGTAGCTCGGGCAGGGAGAACGGTAGGCGCTTGTTCTTACCGCCGTCCGCCACCTTGACGCTAATCCGCTCGGCTACGTTCGATGCAGTTAGATCGTTCTGATAGGCCCAGCCTAGCAAGGTCCGCAGGCGAGACAGCTTCGTATTTGTATTGGAAACCGATTGACCCTCTGCAAGCAGCTTGTCCTTGAAGGCCAGCACGTCCTGCCGGGTCACTTGCTCAACCGGCTTGCGCTCAGTGCGGGCATAGAACCATTCGGCTACGGCCTTATGAGTATCCTTGCCCTTCGCTACGACGCCGCGTTCCGTAGCCCAGCGATCAAGAATATCCTTGTCGAGATACAGACCGGCCCCGGTAGCAGGCTCGCATTCAACGGATTGATTTTGGCTTTCCGATGCGCGGGCATTTTGTCCGTTGCCGTATCGAGCATGAAGAGCAGCGACCAAGCTATCGGCCTTCTCCCGCTCATGCAGGACTAGGAGGCGACCAGCCCTAGCTATGTCAGCCGGGGAACCCTCAACCTCGATACCGCCAGCAAGGGCATCCATGATTGGCTCTAGGCGCTCAATTTCCATGTGAGCAGCAAAGTTCGCATCGGCGGAGTGCTCGACCCGTTCTTGCTCAGCCTCCCACCGTTGCCGGTCCCGGTCGATCTGGGCGGCAGGATTCGGCTTAGCAGGGGAGGGGGCGGGCTTTCTCGTTGTATCCCTATCCCGCTTGGCTTGATCGAGCAGGGCATGAGCAGCCTTCGTCATGTCCGGTATTCGAGCCTTAGCGGCCTCCCGGTCTTTTAGCCCTAGAGAATGCTTTATCTCCCGCTTGCCAGCCATGAAGGGGCGCAGGTCCGCAGGGATCGCCATGCGGAAGTAATAGACCCCGTTGGGAGCACGATGCAGGTAGGAACACATAGGCTTTCGTCCTAGCACGGTTGTACTAGACGCTTGTAAAAAGTCTTTGCTTTTCAACAGTTTGCTGTCTTTTCAACAGCTTAGTCCGCGTGGTGGAGCCGAGGGGAATCGAACCCCTGACCTCTGCAGTGCGATTGCAGCGCTCTCCCATCTGAGCTACGGCCCCGCGCGGTCCGGCGACGCCGGATCTTGCGATATTAGCGATGGCGCCGCCGGCTTGCAATCCACCGCCGCGCTCGCCCGTCACGTTTTGGACACGGGACATTCATCCCGAACGTGGCTCGCACGGACGCACCCGGCGGCGGCGGACGGAACTTCAATCAGGGCGCAGGCGATTGACGGGCAGGCTCGCTGCAGACGAGCACGTCATTCGTGCCTCTGCCGCTTGGCGCGGGATCCGTTCTGCGCCATACCCGAGTCATGAAACCTCAACGACAGGAGTGAAGAATGTCCCGTGCATGGAGCCTGAAGACGCGTCCACAAGGCATGCCCAAGCATACCGACTTTGAGATGATCGATGTTGCACAGTCCGAACTGGCCGATGGCGAGGTGCGCATCGCCAACCGCTGGCTCTCGGTCGATCCCTATATGCGCGGTCGCATGAACGACGTGAAAAGTTACACCCCGCCGTTCGAGCTGGGCAAGCCGATGCAGGGTGGTGCGATCGGCGAAGTCGTCGAGAGCCGGGCCAAGGGTCTGAAGGCGGGCGATCTCGTTCAGCATATGGCGGGGTGGCGCGACGAAGCGACGCTGCCCGCAAACCAAGTCCAGAAGCTGCCGGATCTGGCGGTCGATCCACAGGCATTTTTGGGGCAGCTCGGCATGCCGGGCATGACCGCCTATTTCGGTTTGCTCGAGGTTGCCGCTGCCAAGTCCGGCGATACCGTCTTCGTTTCGGCCGCGGCGGGCGCGGTGGGCTCGACCGTTGTCCAGGTCGCCAAGGCCAAAGGCATGACGGTGATCGGCTCGGCAGGCGGCGCGGACAAATGCGCCTGGGTCAAGTCGCTCGGCGTTGATGCCGTGATCGACTACAAGTCCGGTACGCCGGTCGTGAAAGCTCTAGGCGAAGCTGTGGCCGCGCTCGGGTCGGGCGGCATTGACGTGTATTTTGATAATGTCGGCGGCGAACATCTCGATGCGGCATTGGCGCACGCCAAGCTGCACGCCCGGTTCGCGATCTGTGGCATGATCGACGTCTACAACAGCGGCGCGGCGACTGAACTGCGCTATCTCGCAAGGCTGATCGGTAACCGTATCCAGATCCGCGGCTTCATCGTCAGCGATTTCATGGATCGGGCTGCGGAGTTCTATACGGACATGGGCGCCCTGCTGAAGGCGGGCACGTTGCAGCGGCAGGAAACCGTGCATGATGGCCTCGACGCAATGCCCGACGCGTTTCTCGGACTGTTTTCGGGTGGAAATACCGGCAAGATGCTCGTCAAGCTCTGAGCATTTAGCCCCCTCCCGGTAGTGCGGGAGGGGGCATTCATTCAGATCGCGCCGGAGAAGGTGTCGCACACCTTCGGGTCCCCGCTGTCTAGACCACGGCGAAGCCAGGTCTGACGCTGCGCCGAGGTGCCGTGCGTGAAGCTGTCCGGCACGACCCGGCCCTGAGCCTGCTTCTGAAGCGTGTCGTCGCCGATCGCCTGCGCAGCGGTCATGCCCTCCTCGATGTCACCGGGTTCGAGACGATCGCGATTGGCGGCCGCCCAGACACCGGCGAAACAGTCCGCCTGGAGCTCCAGACGAACCGACAGCGCATTACCCTCGCTTGAACCAGCGCGCTGCTGCGCGCGTGAAACCTGGCTCGACGTGCCGACCAGATTCTGGATGTGGTGACCGAATTCATGCGCGATGACGTAATCCTGCGCAAAGTCACCGCGTGCGCCGAACCGGTTGGCCAACTCATCGAAGAAGCTGGTGTCGAGAAAGATTCCGTTGTCGGTCGGGCAGTAGAAGGGCCCCATCGCCGCTTGTGCCGCGCCGCAGCCTGAACGGCCATTGTCGTCGAAGAAGCTGAGCTTGGGCGCCTGGAATTGCTCGCCGTTCTTCGCGAAGATCGCGGCCCAGGTCTTCTGCGCCGAGCTGAAGGCGTTGCACGCGGCGCGTCGCTCGGGGTTCAGCGTGCAGATCGACTGCGCGTCGGTGCCGGAACCCTGTTCGCCGCCGCGACCGGCCCCACCTTGCGTTATCTGCCCGGAGGGTGCGCTGGGCGACGAGCCGCCACCCAGCATGCCACCGATATTGCCGAGGCCGCCGAACAGCGCCATCACGATCAACACGACGACGATGCCGCCGCACCCGAAACGGCTGCCGATCAGCGGCAGAAGGCCGAACAGAAGGCCGCCGCCTCCGCCGCCCGAACCGCCGCCGCGGCCCTGATCCTCGACGTTGATGTTAGGGTCGAAATCATCGAGCCGCATGGTCTTAAGACTTTCATTCTGGAGTGGTAACGAAATGCATGGGACGATGCGGAGTTGCATCCGATTGGCTTGCCGGGTCTAATCGTATTCTGCCGACCTTTGGAAGGCATGACAAAGCGTTGTACGGCGAGCGGGGCGTTCCGGCCGCGTCAAGATGGGGGACGAGACAATGTTTCTGGCGGGCAGGACGGCGGTCATCACCGGATCCACATCGGGGATCGGTCTTGCCTATGCGCGAGCCTTTGCGGGGGAGGGGGCCTGCGTCGTTCTCAACGGCTTTGGCGACGCCGCGACGATCGAGGCGGAGCGTGTGGCGCTGAGCACGATCAGCGGCGCGACCGCGCTTTACGATGCCGCTGACATGACCCGCCCCGACGAGATTGCCGCACTGGTCGAGCGCGCGGTCGCGGAAACGGGGAATTGCGATATCGTCGTCAACAATGCGGGCATCCAGCATGTCGCGGGAATTGCGGATTTTCCCGTCGCGACCTTCGATAGGATCATCGCGATCAACATGGCGTCGGCCTGGCACATGATGCGGGCGGCGATTCCGCATATGCGGCGCCGAGGCTGGGGCCGGATCATCTCGACCGCGTCGGCGCATTCGCTGGTCGCTAGCCCGAACAAGTCGGCCTATGTCATGGCAAAGCATGCCATCGCCGGACTGACCAAGACGATCGCACTCGAAACCGCGACCGACAACATCACGGTCAACTGCATCTCGCCCGGCTATGTCTGGACGCCGCTGGTCGAGGATCAGATTCCGGATACGATGGCGGCGCGGGGGATGACACGCGAGCAGGTCGTGAACGACATTCTGCTCGCCGCGCAACCGACCAAGGCCTTCGTCACGCCGGAGCAGGTCGCAGCGCTCGCACTCTTCCTGTGCCGCGACGAGGCTAGCGCGATGACCGGCGCAAATCTGTCGATGGACGGCGGTTGGACGGCAGCATGACAGGTGTCGGCGGTGCCCGTGTCGACGCGCGACGCGCGATCGGGGCGTTGGCGACATGCGTCTTGCTCGTCGCCTGCGGGGGCGGAAAACGGATCGCCAGCGCGCCGCCCCCCGAAGTCGAGCGAACCGATCCCACCGGACGAGGGGCAGGATGGCGCACGGCAGCAACGGTTGCCGACCGCGCAAGGCTGCGCGACTGGCGCGATGCGTGGATGGATGCGCTTGCGCAGATCCCGCAGCGTGAGATTGCCGCGGATCCTCAATTGTTCGATCCGGACCGGGCACTCCCCGAGCCGTTGCCACCGATCGGCACCTATCGGTGTCGCACGATCAAGCTCGGGGCGCCGGGAGCGGGCGTGTCACGCTTCATTGCCTATGGCTGGTTCTCGTGCCGCATCGAACAGCCTGCACGCACGGGGGGAGACGGGGAACTGACGTTCAAGCGGCTGGGGGGATCGCAACGTCCGTCCGGGACGCTATACCGCGAATCGCGGGCAGATTCGGCTCCGCGACCGCGTGCGATCTTCCTCGGCAGCATGGCGTTGGGTGACGAACAGCGTCCAATGCGCTACGGCACCGACGCAAATCGCGACTTGGCGGGTGTGATGGAGCGTATCGGTGACCGGCGCTGGCGGCTGATACTGCCCCGTCCGCGCTTCGAATCCCTGCTCGACATCGTCGAGATCATACCGATGGAATAATCCCGGACTATCGGGTTCGTCGCGATCAGACGCAACATGGTCGGGGAGACAGGATTCGAACCTGCGACCCCCTGGTCCCAAACCAGGTGCGCTACCAGCCTGCGCCACTCCCCGACGCCGCAGCCCTTAGCGGGTGCGGTTGACGAAAGGCAAGCAGCTTCGTGTCGGCGGGCAGGGAAAGTCGTCACTGAAGGACGGGGCCAGCACCCGAACGATAGCTTGGCGGGGAAGGGTAGCTGCGCTGCGGGCGGTCCACGCGTCGGTGCGAGCCATGCTTGCGTCAGGGCGAGGTTCCGATGCGGACGCCCCTATGGCAGAGCGGTCGGCATGTGGGCAAAATCTATCCTATCGAGTGCGTTGCGACGTGGCGCTTTGACCATCGCGGCGATGACCGCGGTCACCACCCCCGCATGTGCGCAGGACGAGGCGGGGTTTCAGGCCTATCTCGCCCAACTTCGCACGCAGGCGCTGGCGGCTGGAGTCACGGCGCGTACGGTGGACTCCGTCTTTCCCACGTTGACGCTGAACGAGCGTGTCATCGCGCTCGATCGTGCACAGCCGGGCGGCGGCACGAGCAGCGCCATTCCGGCCTTCGCGCCGTACAAGGCGCAGCATGTCGACGCGGCGCGGATCGGACGCGGTCGGGAAACCTATCGGGCGCAGCGGGGCAGGCTGCAGCGTATCGAGCGCGAAACAGGTGTGCCCGAATCGATCATGGTCGCGATCTGGGGGCATGAGACCAATTACGGCAGCTACACCGGAAATTTCGACATTCTGCGGTCACTCGCGAGCCTCGCCTATGAGGGGCGTCGGCGATCGCTGTTTGCGGGCGAGTTCATTGCCGGCTTGAAGATCGTCGACCGGGGCATTTCCCGCGAACAACTCAAGGGCAGTTGGGCAGGCGCGATGGGCAATCCGCAATTTCTGCCGTCCATCTATCTTCGACTGGCCCGTGACGGGGATGGCGACGGCCGCGCGGATATCTGGAACAGTCCGGCCGATACGCTGGCGTCAATCGGCAATTATTTCACCAATGCCGGCTGGCGCAGCGGGCAACCCTGGGGCGTTGCGGTCTCCGTGCCGCAGGGATTCGATCGGTCGCAGGTACGCAATCGGCTTGTATCGCCGCGGTGCCCGCGCGTGTTCGAACGGCATAGCGGCTGGCGAACGATCGCCGAGTGGCGCGGTCTGGGGGTGATGACGCAAGGCGCCTCATGGCCGGCCGACAATGTCATGGCGACGCTGCTCGAACCCGACGGTCCCGGCGCCACGGCGTATCTGCTCACGAGTAATTACCGCGTGATCCTCGACTATAATTGCTCGAATTTTTATGCGCTGTCGGTGGGGTTGCTGGCGGATGCAGTCGAGCGCTGACCGGCGTGCCCGATAGACTCAAAGCCAGGCGTGACGCGGTTGCCAAGCGCGGCTATGACTTCGATAAGGTCCCGGCGGCGCCGCGAGCCTACCTCCCATCGCGTTCCTCTTTGACGTAACGGATATCATGAAGAAGCTGCCCATGAACACGCTGCCCTTTACTCAAATGGTCCGGCGCCGCATCGCCGTCGCGCCGCTGGCAATGATCGCGCTTGCGACGCCGTCTATCGCCGCTGCGCCACAGTTCCAGACCAGCGCACCGATCGCCTATATGGAAGATCTGTCGTCGGGCGCGGTCCTGTTCGCACGCGATGCCGATCGCCGTATGCCGCCGGCGTCGATGGCGAAGATGATGACGGTCTATGTCGCGTTCGACATGCTCAAAAAGGGCGAGCTCAAGCTCGATCACATGGTCACCGTCCGGCCGGAGACCTGGGCAAAATGGCATGGTCCGTCAGCAGGTTCGACGATGTTCCTGTCGGCGAACGAGAGCGTCAGCGTGGCCAATCTGCTGTATGGCATCGTGACATTGTCGGGCAATGACGCCTGCGTCGTTCTTGCGGAATCGATCTCGGGCTCGGAGCCCGCCTTCACCGAGCGCATGAACCGCGTCGCTGCGCAGCTCGGCCTCAAGGACAGTCATTTCGGCACCTCGAACGGGTGGCCCGACAACGGCGTGACCTATGTCACTGCGCATGACCTGGCCAAGCTGGCATCGGCGACGATCACCAACCATCCCCAGCTCTACAAGCAATTCTATGCAAAGCGCGATTTTACCTGGGGCAAGACCATGGGCGGCACCGCGATCACCCAGGCCAATCGTGATCCGCTGCTCGGCCGCGTCGCGGGTGCCGATGGGTTGAAGACCGGACATACCGAAGAAGCCGGATACGGATTCACCGGGTCGGCCGAGCAGAATGGTCGCCGTCTGGTATTGGTCGTCGCAGGCCTGAAGAGCTCGACAGAGCGCGCGAACGAGTCCGTACGATTCATGGACTGGGGCTTCCGCGCGTGGCAGTCCAAGCCGATCGTCGCGAAGGGTCGAAAGGTCGAGGAGGCCAGCGTGCAGATGGGCGGCTCATCGAGCGTCGGCCTCATCGCGCCCAAGGCGCTGACCGTCACCGTGCCGGCGGGGACATCGCCGAACCTGAACGCCAAGGTCGTCTATCAGGGGCCGGTCAAGGCGCCGATCAAGGCGGGCCAGCACATCGCGGATCTCGTCGTGTCGATGCCGGACGGGGTCGAGCAGCGTATGCCACTGGTCGCGGAAAAGGACGTTGCCGAAGCCGGATTCTTCGGGCGCGCCTGGTCTGGGCTGACCGGGCTGTTCGGTTGAGGCTTGGCGTGCCGGCGCGCGTGTTTACCGTTCGGGTGAGCCCGTCGCCGGCATGACCGACATAATCGGCAATGCCGCGGCGCAGTCCGCTTTCGCCGCGGCGATGCACAGCGGCGCGCTTCACCATGCGTGGCTGTTCACCGGCCCGCAGGGCGTTGGCAAGGCAAGTTTCGCACGGCTGGCGGCGATGCGCATGCTGGCGGATGCGCGCAGCGGGTCGACCGCGTCGCGCGGGTTTGCCGTGCCGGCCGGCGACCCCACCCGCGCGCTGATCGAAGCGGGTTCGCATCCCGATTTCCGGCTGCTGACGCGTCTGCCCAAGGATCCTGACAAGCCCGACCAGGATCTGGCGCGCAGTATCACGATCGCGCAGGTCCGTACGCTCCAGCCGCTCTTTGCGACGACGCCATCGATGAGCCCGCGCCGGGTCGTCATGATCGACGCGATCGACGATCTGGAGCGCGGCGGCAGCAATGCGTTGCTCAAGAATCTTGAGGAACCACCCGCCGGCACGATCTTCCTCTTGGTCAGCCATGCGCCGGGACGGTTGTTGCCGACGATCCGGTCGCGGTGCCGGGTCTTACGGTTCGAGGCACTGACGCCCGACGAGGTCGCGGTGACGTTGCGACTGGCGCAGCCGGACCTCGACCACGACGAGATATCTGCCCTCGTACGTGCGAGTGAGGGAGCGCCGGGCAGGGCGCTGCGCTACGCGGGTCTCGATATTGCGAGCCTCGACGAAGCGATTGCGCGGATCGCCGACGAAGGCGATCGCGATAACGGGCATCGGCTCCGGCTGGCGAAGTCCCTAGCTGGCAAGGCGTCGCAACCCCGGTACGAGGCGTTTCTCGATCGCGTGCCGGCGTTCATCGCGCGTGCGGCGCGGGACAGGTCGGGGGGCCGGCTCAAGACCGCCCTCGACGCGCATGCCGCAGCGCGTGATCTGTCGGCCGCCGCCATCGGCCTGTCGCTCGATGCGCAGGCGACCGTCTTCGAGCTGGCGGGAATTCTCGCGACACTGCGTACCTGACGAAGCGGGCGGCATGGGCTTCACCTCCTCGGGGGGATGCTCTAGGAGCGCCGACATGGCCGACCCTTACTACATCACCACCGCAATCCATTATCCCAATGGCCGACCGCATATTGGTCATGCCTATGAGATGGTTGCAGCCGACGCGATCGCCCGCTTTCAGCGCCAGGCGGGACGCGACGTGCTGTTCCAGACCGGTACCGACGAACACGGCCTGAAGATGGTTCAGGCCGCACGCGACCGCGGCGTCCCCGTCCGCGAATTTGCGGATGAAATGTCATCGTATTTCAGTGGTATGGCCGATCGTCTTGATATCTCCTATGATCGGTTTATCCGGACCGTCGATACTGATCATTACGCGGCGAGCCAGGCGATCTGGGAGGCGATGGCGGATGCCGGGGACCTTTATCTCGATCGTTATGAGGGCTGGTATTCAGTTCGCGACGAAGCCTTTTACGACGAGTCCGAACTGACGGGGGAGGGCGCCGATCGGCGGTCTCCGCAAGGTACGCCGGTCGAATGGACCGCCGAGGAAACCTGGTTTTTCCGGCTGTCGAAATACCAGCAGCCGCTGCTCGACCTTTACGCCGCGAACCCCGACTTCATCCGTCCCGAGAGCCGCCGCAACGAGGTCATGCGCTTTGTCGAAGGCGGCCTGTCTGACCTCTCGGTGTCGCGGACGAGCTTCGACTGGGGTGTGCCCGTGCCGGGAAGCCCGGGCCACGTCATGTATGTCTGGGTCGACGCGCTCACAAATTACCTTACGGGGACGGGCTATCCGAACACCGGGTCAGATGACGCAAATCTGGCGCGTTTCTGGCCGGCGGACCTTCACCTGATCGGCAAGGACATCGTTCGCTTCCATGCCGTGTTCTGGCCCGCTTTCCTGATGTCCGCGAACATCCCGCTGCCCAAGAGCGTCTTTGGCCACGGCTTTCTCCTGACCCGCGGCGAGAAGATGTCGAAGTCGGTTGGTAATGTCGTCGATCCGATGGTGCTGGCGGATGCGTTCGGCGTCGACGGCCTGCGCTACTTCTTCCTTCGGGACGTCAGCTTCGGTCAGGATGGGAGTTATTCGGCCGAGGCGATCGTGACGCGGGTCAACGCCGAGCTCGCGAACAGCTTCGGCAATCTGGCCCAGCGGACATTGTCGTTCATTGCCAAGAACCTGGACGGTGCATTGCCCATGACGACTGCGATCGAACCGGCCGACGCGGCGCTGCTCGAAGACGCCACCGCGGCCTGCGCCGCGTTCAGGTCCGGCTTTTCGGAGCTCGCACTGTCGCACGCCATCGAGGCGTGGATGCGGGGCGTCTTTGCCTGCAACCAGTATATCGACGTGCAGGCGCCCTGGGCGTTGCGCAAGACCGACCCGGCACGGATGAACACGGTGCTGGCGACATTGGTGCGCGCAATCCGGATGCTCGCCATCACGATTCTTCCGGTCGTGCCGAGCGCAGCGGGCAAGGTCCTCGACCAGATCGGTGCAGAGGGCCGCGACCATGCCGCGCTTGACGATGACGGCTGGTATGACCGGCAGTCCGCGAGCGACTTCCGGATCGTCGCGCCGACCGGCGCGTTTCCACGGCTGGAGATGCCCGCGGAGACCGACGCCTGATGCTTGCAGACAGTCATTGCCACCTGAATTACCCCGGCTTGATCGAGGATCAGCCGGCGGTCCTTGATCGCGCGCGGGCGCGCGGTGTGACGGCGATGCTCAACATTTCGACGCGTGAAAGTGAATGGGATGCGGTGATCGCCACCGCGGACCGTGAGGCCGATGTATGGGCGACGGTCGGCATCCACCCAAATGAAGCCGATGCCCATCCCGCGATCGACGCGACGCGTTTGGTCGAGCGCGCACGTCACCCGCGGGTCGTGGGCCTGGGTGAGACCGGGCTCGATTATTACCGCGAGACTTCCGACCGCGCGCGCCAGGCGCTGAGCTTCCGCGCGCATATCGACGCGGCGCGCGAGACCGGCTTGCCGATCGTCGTGCATACCCGCGATGCCGAAGAGGACACCGCGGCGATCCTTTCGGACGAGATGGGGAAGGGGGCCTATGGCGGCGTCATCCACTGTTTCACAGCAAGCGCAGCATTTGCCGACAAGGCACTGGAACTTGGCCTCTATATATCGCTGTCCGGGATCGTCACGTTCAAGAACGCGCGCGACCTTCAGGCGATCGCTGCGCGCTTGCCGATCGAACGGCTGCTGATCGAAACCGACGCGCCTTTTCTTGCGCCCGTGCCCAATCGGGGCAAGACGGGGGAGCCGGGCTTTGTCGCGGATACCGCGCAGTTCGTGGCGGACCTGCGCGGCGTCTCTGTCGACGAGTTATCTCAGCAGACCGCCGAAAACTTCCATACTTTGTTCGCCAAGACGCGGCCCGGCGATACGCCGGTCGTGGCGCATCGCGCGTGAAGATCACGATCCTCGGTTCGGGGACGTCGTCGGGCGTGCCCCGGATCGGCAATGACTGGGGCGCATGCGATCCCGCCGAGCCGCGCAACCGCCGCACCCGCGTCTCCGCGCTCGTCGAGCATGCCGGCACCCGCATCCTGATCGATACAGGGCCAGACATGCGTGAGCAGTTGCTCGCGGCGAACGTCTCCGAGGTGGATGCGGTCATCTGGACGCACGATCACGCTGATCACTGCCACGGCATTGATGACCTCCGGCAGCTCTATCACGCGATGGGCACGCCCGTGATCGGCTTTGCGCGGCCGGCCACGCTCGCCGCGCTTGAGGATCGCTTCACCTATGCGTTCCGGGGCCGCAGCGGTTATCCGTCGACGATCGCCGGGGCGGTCTTGCCGGATCGGCTGACGATCGGCGCGATCGACATTCATGTTACCGATCAGCCGCACGGATCGATCCACGCCGCCGGGCTGCGCTTCGAGGCCGATGGCAAGGCGATCGGCTATGCGACCGATTTCAACATCATGACCGACGATATGGCCGCGATGTATACGGGGCTGGACGTCTGGGTCGTCGATGCACTGCGCCGTCGTCCGCACCCGACGCATCCGCAACTCTCAGCCGTTTTGGGCTGGGTCGATGCGTTCAAGCCGCGGCGGACCGCGCTTATCCATATGGACAACAGCATGGACTATGCAGCCTTGAGGGCGGAACTGCCTGACACAGTGGAGCCTGGCTTTGATGGGCAGATCCTGGAAGCCTGACACGTACATACATATCCTAGTATATTTTACATAATGTATATTATCGGATCGGGCGTGGTACGTTATGAACCTTTTGATTTCATCGTAGCGTCGGTGATCTCCACGTCATTCTCACTTTATGCGGAGCGCCGCCATGATTGACCGCCTCACGACCATCATGGCGCGACTGCGCGATCCGGATACGGGATGCGAATGGGACCGTGTTCAAACATCGAAGACAATTGCCCGCTACACGATCGAAGAGGCCTATGAGGTCGTCGACGCGATCGAACGCGGCGATCTTGCCGATCTGAAGGACGAACTCGGCGACCTGTTGTTGCAGGTGGTGTTCCATGCCCGCATCGCAGAAGAAGCCGGCGCGTTCGCCCTGCCCGACGTCATCGACGCGATCAGCGACAAGATGGAGCGCCGACACCCGCATATCTTCGGTCCGGCGGAGACATCGCCCGGTTGGGAAACGATCAAGGCGACCGAACGCGCGAGGAAGCCTGACCAGAGTGCCCTCGCCGGCGTCGCCACCGCGCTGCCTTCGCTGGCGCGTGCCGACAAGCTGCAAAAACGTGCTGCGCGGGTCGGGTTCGACTGGCCCGATTCAGCCGGCTCCGTGGCCAAGGTACACGAAGAACTCGACGAGATTGCGACAGCGACCGCCGACACACTGGCCGAAGAGGTCGGCGACCTTCTGTTCTCGGTGACCAATTATGCCCGCCACCTCGGTGTCGATCCCGAGGTGGCGTTACGCGCGGGCAATGCAAAGTTCGAAGCCCGGTTTCGCGCGATGGAACACATGGCCGGTCCCGGCTTCGAAGCCTTGTCGCTCGAGAAAAAGGAAGCGCTTTGGCAGGCGGTCAAACGTCGCGGCGGCTGAACCGGTCGTAATCGGTGTCGGACAACCGGACGTCATAGGTGGTGGCCAATCCGTCTGCGAGACGGCTGAGCACCTCGCCATGCGCGTGCAACCACGCCGCCCCCGCACCGTCGGTCGCATCGAGCGTGATGTGATAGCGGCGATGCGCATCCGTCAGTTTGGCAGCGACCTGCTCGACGAGATGGTCCACCCCCTCCCCACTCAGCGCCGAGATCGCCACGACATCCTCGCGATGCGCAGCCTCCCCGGCAATCTCGTCATGGTCGGCAGGATCGAGCAGATCCAGCTTGTTCCAGACTTCGAACCGCGGGGTCATATCGTCGACGCCTATGTCCGCCAGCACCGCCTCGACATCGGCACGTTGCGCCTCAGTATCGGGATGCGCGATGTCACGGACGTGGATCAGCAGATCGGCAGACACCACTTCCTCCAGCGTCGCCTTGAACGCCGCGACGAGCTGGGTCGGCAGGTCCGAGACGAACCCCACCGTGTCGGAGAGGATCGCCTTGTCGATACCGGGCAACCGGATTTGCCGAAGCGTCGGATCCAGCGTCGCGAACAGCAGGTCTTCGGCCATGACGTCGGCACCGGTCAACCGATTGAACAGCGTCGACTTTCCGGCATTGGTATAGCCCACGAGCGCGATGACGGGCCAAGGGGCTCGTTGGCGTCGCTCGCGGTGCAGGCCGCGGGTGCGGCTGACCTGTTCGAGTTCGCGCCGGAGCCGCGCCATCCGGTCCCGGATAAGCCGGCGATCCGCCTCGATCTGGGTTTCACCAGGCCCGCCGAGAAAGCCGAACCCGCCGCGCTGACGCTCGAGATGAGTCCAGCTCCGAACGAGCCGGCCGGCCTGGTAGTCGAGATGCGCGAGTTCAACCTGCAGCCGCCCTTCGGCCGTCGCCGCGCGCTCCCCGAAGATTTCGAGGATCAGCCCGGTGCGGTCGATGACCTTCGTCTCCAGCGCCTTTTCGAGATTGCGCTGCTGGATCGGGCTCAGGCTCGCATCGAACACGACGAGCCCCGCCTCCTCCATTCGCACCTGTGTCGCGAGGAGCTCGACCTGCCCGCTGCCGATCAACGTTGCGGGCTTGGCCTGGCGAACGCGATAGGCGATCCGCTCGACCACCTCCACGCCAATGGCGGCAGCGAGGCCCGCCGTCTCTTCGAGCCGTGCGTCGACATCGCGTGTCGCATCGCCCTGATCGGGCAAGACGACGATCGCTTTCGTGCCGCGGGCGAACTCGTCGCGGTCACGGTCGAAACCACTACTCATGCGTATTGCCCCAGGCCGTCATGATCATGCGTCGTCCACCGCATCCGTCTCGTCGCTGTCGTCGGGATCCTCGGCAAGGTTCAGGGGCCGCGCAGGCTGGATCGTCGACACCGCGTGCTTGTAGACGAGCTGCGCCATGCCTTCGCGCTGGAGCAGCATGCAGAACAGGTCGAAGCCGGCAATCTGGCCCTGGAGCATGACGCCGTTGATCAGGAACATGGTCACGCTGTCTTCCGACTTGCGGACCGCGTTCAGGAAAATTTCCTGCAGAAGCGACTGCTTCTTCTGCGTTTCTGCGACGGCGTTCACGATCGCGGCGACGTCCATCGGTCCCGCGGGCATGATCGTCGAAATCGCGTGCTTGTAGATGAGCTGGGACTGACCGTCGCGACGTAGCAGCACCGAGAAATTATCGAACCAGGTGACGATACCCTGGAGCTTGACGCCCTTGACGAGGAACATCGTGACGGGGGTCTTGGTGCGGCGCAGTGCGTTGAGGAACAGGTCCTGGAGCGAGCCAATTTTTTCGGCCAATGGGATAACCCTTGTTTTTGGCGGGACTTTGCCCGCGTGGCGCCGTTTCCCGGCGTCGGAGATCACCCGATTGCCGGGCGAGCGTCTAATCTATGTTCCCGGTACCGCTTCGTCCATAGGGGCGGGCGACAGATATGCGATCAATCGTCGCGCGTCTCGGTGATCCCGAGCAGCTTCAGCTTCCGGTGCAGCGCCGATCGCTCCATCCCGATAAAGCTCGCGGTGCGCGAGATGTTGCCGGAGAACCGACGGATCTGAACACGCAGATACTCCCGTTCGAAGGTTTCACGCGCCTCGCGGAGCGGCGAGCCCATGATCGCGGTCCCCCCGGCGCTGCCCATGTCGCCCTGATCGCCCAGGACTTCGGCCGGCAGCAGGTCGAGATCGATGCGTCCCAGTCGGTCGCCCGGCGCAAGGATGATCGTCCGTTCGACCACGTTGCGAAGCTGGCGCACATTTCCCGGCCAGTCGTAGGATTGCAGCGCAACCATCGCATCGGGCGCGATTTCCGGTGTCCGGACCCGGCGTTCTGCCGCATAATGCGCGATGAAATGCTGGACCAGCGCAGGAATGTCCTCGCGGCGATCCGCGAGCGGCGGGATAGCCACCGGCACGACGTTCAACCGGTAATAGAGGTCCTCGCGAAACCGACCCTCGGCAATCTCGTGGACGAGGTCGCGCGCCGTCGCGGACACCACACGCACATCGACCTTCACGACCCTGGTACCGCCGATCCGCGTAAAGCTCTGGTCGGTCAGGACCCGCAAGATCCGCGCTTGCGTCGTGATCGGCATGTCGGCGATCTCGTCGAGGAACAGTGTTCCGCCATGCGCCTGCTCGAGCAGCCCGGGGCGGATCTTGTCCCCGCCCTCCTCCGCGCCGAATAACTCTTCGTCGACACGTTCGGGGGTCATCATCGCGGCGCTGACGATCACGAACGGCGCATCGGTGCGCAGGCTCCAGCCGTGCAGGAGGCGTGCAGCGACCTCCTTGCCGACCCCTGCCCCACCCATGATCAGCACGCGGCTGCCGGTCGCGGCGACGCGCTTGAGCGTTGCCCGGACGCCGTTGATCGCTCCCGAATTGCCGGTGAGATCGGTCTCGCGGCCGACCGTGGCCCGCAGCGAGGCGACCTCGCGGCGCAGCCGTTCGGTTTCGGTCGCGCGCGCCACCATGAGCAGCAGTCGCTCGGCTTCGAACGGTTTCTCGATGAAGTCCGACGCGCCACGCCGGATCGCCGCGACCGCGGTGTCGAGATTGCCGTGACCCGATATCACCAGCACCGGGATCGACGGATCGCGCCGTTTGATCTCGTCGAGCAGCTCGAGCCCGTCGAGGCGCGACCCCTGCAGCCAGACGTCGAGCAGCACGAGCGACGGCCGCCGCGCCGCGATCGCTTCGAGCGCGGCGTCGCTGTCGCCCGCATCGCGCGTCTGATAGCCCTCGTCCTCCAGGACGCCGGCCACCAGTTCGCGAATGTCACGTTCGTCGTCCACGACGAGAATATCGAGCGCCATCAATTCATGTCCGATTGCGAGTCATTGCGACGAGCTGGCCATCCCCTGCCGGCTCGGGTGCGGATGCCCCCTGATCAAGCGCGACCAGCGCTCTGGCGTCGAAGTTCATGGTGACGATGGTGCCACCACCGGGGCGATCCGAAAATGCGATCGTCCCGCAATGTTCCTCGATGATCTTCTTGACGATGGCAAGCCCGAGCCCCGTCCCGCGCGCGCGCGTCGTCATATAGGGTTCGATGATCCGGTCGCGTTCGACCGGCAGACCGATCCCGGTGTCGGCGACTTCGATCGCGACGCAGTGCGCCGTTCCATCGTGGCGCGTCTCGGTCAGGGTCATGGTAACCGCCCCGCCCTCGTCGTCGCCCCGCGTCTCGATTGCCTCGACCGCGTTCTTGACGATGTTCGTCAGAGCCTGCCCGATCTGCCGGCGATCGCACACGAGCATCGGACCCGGGTCGTCGTGGACGAGCAGGAACCGGATCCCCGGATGCGCCACCTCGTGCAGGAACATCGCCTGGCGGGCGGCATCTAGCAGCGATTCCTCACGGAAGACGGGTTTGGGCATGCGTGCGAACGAGGAGAATTCATCGACCATCCGGCGCAGGTCCGCGACCTGGCGGATGATCGTGTCGGTGAGCCGCGCAAATGTCCCGTCCTCCGCGGGGATCTTGCCCCCATAGCGCCGCTGCAGTCGCTCCGCGGCGAGCTGGATCGGCGTCAGCGGGTTCTTGATCTCGTGCGCGATCCGGCGGGCGACGTCGGACCAAGCGGCGCGGCGCTGGTCGAGCAGTTGCTGCGTGATATCGTCGAAGGTGAGGATCGGACCGGTCGGCGCATGCGCGATCCGGACGGCGAGTGTCCGCGCATCACCGGCCTGGCCGACCTGGACGATTGCTTCGCGCCCTCCCTCCTGCACGAGCGCGTCGAGTTCGGGCGCAACCTCGTGCAACGGCTTGCCAACCAGACCGTCCGCGCCGAGCAGCTGGATCGCAGAGCGATTTGCGATCCGGATAACGCGGTCCTTCGCGGTCGCGACGACGCCCGCCGAAACATCCGCCATCACCGCCTCGATCAGCGCACGGCGCGTCTCGAGTTGGTCGTTCGCGGTCATCAGATCGCTATTCTGCTCCTGCAGCCGACCGGTCATCTGGTTGAACGCGCGCGCCAGTGTGCCGACCTCGTCGCGGCTGCGCGGATCGGGCACGCGCGCGGTCAGATCACCCTCGGCTACCCGCCGCGCTGCATCGACCAGTTCGCCGACGGGGCGTACCAGACGATCCGCGACAGCCAGCGCGATCCAGACAGCAACGCCAACGATGAGCAGGGAAATGCCCAGCAAGGCCGCGTTGAACAGGAGCTGGAGGCTGCGTGACCGGGCAAGCAACTGCCGATAGCTTGCCAGCACGGCGTTGGCGCGCGTCGTCTGCTCCGACAGGAGCTTGGTATCCTCGACGCGGCCGGCATAGAGAAAGAGTTCGTCGGCGCCGGGCAGCATCGTGATCGTGCGGATACGATCCCCCGTCACCGATACTGCGGCGGGCTTGCCGCTCCGGAGTTCGCGGATCGCCTCGGGCGTCACCTGTCGTGTAAAGTCGATTTCATAGGGGTTCACGACGGCGAAGGTCTGGATCTCGTTTTGTGGCGTGACCTTGAACAGCGCGGCTTCGGACAGGCTGCGATAATAGACCTGTTGATAGAAATACCCGGAGAAATCCGGGCTCTGCAGCGATCGCTCCCGCAGGTAATTGGACATGTCCGCAGCCATCGTGACGCTCGCCTCTTCCCAGCGGCTGAGCTGACGCGCGTAGGACGACTGGGCGAGTTCGGTCGCGTTTTCCAGCATCCCGCGTGCTTGGTCAGAATACCAGAATTGCACGCCATATTGAAACAGCAGCGACGCGAAGATCGTCACCAGCAGCATCGGCACCGCGGCAACGATCGAGAACAGGGCGACGAGCCGGACGTGCAGGCGGCCGCCACCGCCAACCGGGGACCGCGCAGCGCGTCGCATCGCTACCCGCCGGCCGAGCAGCATCAGCAATGCGATGCCGGGGACGAGATTGGCGATCAGCAGTAGCGCGATCAGCGGTGGCGGCATCAAACGCTGGGGTGAATTGGCGCCGCTGATGAGCACATAGCTCGCGACCGCGACGGTAATCGCCAGCGCGACCACCAGCGTCTCAAGCGCAGGCGTCACTGCGAACCGGTGCGGTGGCACGTCGTCTTCGATGGCAAGCGTCGCGGGGGCGATCATCGTTGCCGTGATACAACGACAATTGTTGCCGGGAAACCACATAATGGCCGGGTCAGCGTAACCCTGCCGCGTCCATCTCGGTCATGTCGCCGCTGATATCGATCCCGAGCGTGTCGAGACGCTTGCGCAGCGTGTTGCGATTAATCCCCATCGCACGCGCGGCGCGAAGCTGGTTCTGCCCATGCCGGGCAAGCATCAATTCGATCAACGGACGCTCGACCTCACCGATGACGCGGTCGTACAGACTGCCATCGTCGAGCGCTGCCGGGTTTTCGCGCTCGATCCGCCCGATCAGCGCCTTCACCGCGCCGGCTATGTCGAGGTCGGTTGCAGTGCTGGTCGGCATTCGCGCACCCAGCATCGCGTGAATCGCGTCCGCGCCGATGATTTCGTCGCGCGCGAGCACCGCGAGTCTGCGCATCAGGTTTTCGAGTTCGCGAACATTGCCCGGCCAGTCATACGCGCCGAGCACGGTGATCGCATCGCCCGCCAGTTGACGTCGCGGCAGACCCTGGATCGCCGCATGATCGAGAAAATGTCGTGCGAGTAAGGCGACGTCCTGCCGTCGCTCGCGGAGCGGTGGCAAGGTGACCGGCACGACGTTGAGACGGTAGAACAGGTCTTCCCGGAAATGCCCGGCTGCCACCTGCGCCGCCAGATCGCGGTTGGTTGCGGCCAGGATGCGGACATCGACCCGGATCGTGCGCGCCCCACCAACGCTCGTGAACTCGCCCGACTGCAGCACGCGAAGCAGCCGGGTCTGCGCCTCCATCGGCATGTCGCCGATTTCGTCGAGGAACAGCGTGCCGCCCGTCGCCTGCTCGAAACGACCGGCATTTCGCGTTGCGGCGCCGGTAAAGGCGCCGCGCTCATGCCCGAACAGTTCGGCCTCGATCAATTCGCGCGGGATGGCGGCCATGTTGATCGCGATGAACGGCGCGGCGCTCCGCTGGCCGAGGTCGTGGATAGCCCGGGCGACCAGTTCCTTGCCGGTGCCCGATTCGCCGGATATCAGCACGGTCAGATCGTTCGAGATGACGCGTGCGATGACCCGGTAGACGTCCTGCATCGCCGCGGACCGGCCGATCAGCGGCAGTGCACGATCCTCGTCGCCGATCCGGTCATCGGACAGCACCCCGCCCCGCGCCAGCGCCCCCGTCACCGCACGCGACAAGACGTCGAGATCAAAGGGCTTGGGCAGATATTCATACGCACCGACCTCCGCCGCGCGTACGGCGGTGGTCAGCGTGTTCTGCGCCGACAGGACGATGATCGGCAGCGTCGGGTGGCGTTCGGCGACATTGCGGACATGGTCGATGCCGTCGCCGTCGGGCAGCACCACGTCCGTGATCAGCACGTCGGGGATAGCGACCGCCAAGGCACGTTCGAGCTGGCCGAGGCTGTCGGCGACGGTTACGTCGTGGCCGCTGCGCCGCAACGCCTGTGCGACGACGGTGCGGATTGCGGCGTCGTCATCGACGACCAGCACAGTGCTCATGAAGTGGCTCTTGGCAGCAGCAGGCGAAGAACGGTCATTTCAGGAATCCCCTCACGCGCATATTGCACGATCCCGCCCATATCGCGGGTCAGCTTGTCGACCAGGGCGAGGCCCAGCCCCTGCCCTTCACGGCGCCCCGATACGAAGGGATCGAACAGGTGGTCGGCGATATCGGGCGGCGCGCCGGGGCCATTGTCGAACACACAGATCTCGATCGGCAACGGGAGACGCGGTTTGCCCGGCGCGCTGCTGACGGTGATCCCGTGGCGATAGGCCGTGGTCATGATGATCAGGGGATTTGGTTGATCTGCAACGGCTTCACGTGCGTTCTTCAGAAGGTTGATGACGATCTGAAGGAGCGCGTCGCGATTGATATGCGCGGGCGGTAGCGAGGGATCGAACCGCTCCTCGATCGCGATTCCGCGCGCAAAACCGGCGAGCGCGAGGCGACGCGCGTGCGTCAACAACGGGTAGATATTCTCGCTGGCGAGCGGGAGCGGACGCGTATCGCTGAAGTCCTGCATCCGATCGATCAGCGCCGCGATCCGGTCCACCTCGGTCGTGATCAGCGTGGTCAGTTCGCCGGCATCGAGCAGCTGCGCGGCCCCGCGGATGCCGGACAAGGGATTCTTGATCTCGTGCGCGAGCATCGCCGCCGCACCGACCGCGGCGCGCGCTCCCGCGGTACGGTCCGCCGAATAGCCCAGCCGTCGCGAGATGGCAGGAACGTGCAGTGTGATCGCGCGCCAGCCGGGATGATCGGGCATGATCGTCTCGGCAAAGTCGACGCGGATCTTCACACCGCGGGCGGTCGCGATCTCGGTATCGAAGACGGCAAGGCCGCGATTGTCGTGCTTGCGGGATTCGTCAGGGGGCGGGAGTATCGCCGCGATCGGCTGCCCGACCATGAGGCGCTCCGAGAGGTTGAGCAATTGCTCAGCCAGTGCATTGGCATGGGCTATCCTGTCGTCGGGATCGACCACCACCACCGCCACCGGCAGCGCCGCGAAGACGTCGTTGAACCCCGGACGGCCGTGCCGATCCGGCTCAGGCGGCTTCAAGATGACGCCAGGGCGCGTAGAACTCCGCCAGCATCGCCTTGACCTCGTTCGGGTCCGCCACCTGGTTCACCCGGTTCCGAAACTCGGCCGAACCATGCAGGCCCTTAGTGTACCAGCCGATATGCTTGCGGGCCATGTTGACACCCGTCTCGATCCCATAGTGCTCGAGCATCGCTTCGTAATGCCCTGCGATCGCTTCATATTGTTCGTTGATCGACGGATCGGCTACGCGGCGGCCGGTCGCGAACCAGGTCATGACCTGATTGAGCAGCCACGGCCGTCCATAGGCGCCGCGTCCGATCATCACGCCGTCCGCACCCGACTGGTCGAGCGCCGCTTCGGCATCCTCGATCGAACAAATGTCGCCATTGACGATTACGGGGATCGACACCGCATCCTTCACCCGGCGCACGAAGCCCCAATCGGCGCTTCCCTTGTACATCTGGTTCCGCGTCCGGCCATGCACGGTGATCAGCTTCACACCGAGATCTTCTGCGATCCGCGACAATTCGGGTGCGTTGAGACTGTCGTGGCACCAGCCCATGCGCATCTTCAACGTGACCGGGACATCGACCGCCTTGACCGTCGCGGATATGATCGCCGTCGCCAGCTTGACGTCACGCATCAGCGCGGACCCGGCATCCCCATTGACGATCTTGCGGACCGGACATCCCATGTTGATGTCGACGATCGCGGCACCGCGATCCTGACTCAGCCGCGCGGCCTCGCCCATTTCATAGGGCGTGCACCCGACCAGTTGCATCGACACCGGCTCTTCGAGCCGATCCCACGCAGCCTTCTGGATCGACTGGCGGGTCTCGCGGATCGCAGCCTGGCTCGCAACCATCTCGGTAACGTTGAGCCCTGATCCATATCGCCGCACGAGCGTGCGGAAGGGCATATCCGTCACACCCGTCATGGGTGCGAGGACAACCGGACTTTCAATCCGCACGGTGCCGATCTGGATAGGTGAGAGATTACGCATAAGCTGCCCAAAAAAGAGGCAGAACATAGGCCGCGATGCCGGAACTGGCAAGGCTGGTCCAGCTGGTCCCGTCGTGCGCGACGTCATGAAGAACGACTGCCTGCACTGGCGATGCCGCGCTCAAGACGCTAATCGGCGCCCATGACAAAGCGCCGCACCGTCGCCCTGATCGTCGCAGCCGGGTCCGGCACCCGCGCTGGCGGCACCCTCCCCAAGCAATTCGCGACCGTCGCGGGAAGGCCGATGCTCATGCATGCGGTTACCGCAATGTCCGCGCACCCGGCGATCGACGCCGTGACGGTCGTCGTTGCCGAAGGTCAGCTAGACCATGCAAAGGCGGTACTGGCAGCAGGAGGCGTTACGGACGCGACGGTCATCGTCGGGGGCAGTACCCGCCGGGATTCGGTACTGAGGGGAATCGCTGCCCTGTCCGAATTGGATCATGTTCTCGTTCACGATGCCGCCCGGCCGTTCCTTCCTGCCGGGGTCATCAGCGCGGTGGTGGCAGCGCTGGCGAACAGCGAAGCTGCGGTGCCTGTGCTGCCGGTAGCGGACACGCTGGCGCGCGGCGCGACGACGCTGACCGGTCGCATGCTCGGCGAAGTCGTTCCGCGCGAGGCCGTGTACCGGGTCCAGACGCCGCAGGGCTTCCGGATCGCGAAGCTGCGGGCCGCGCACGCTGCCTGGCCGGCCGATGAAGATGCCAGCGACGATGCCCAGATGGTGCGACGGGTTGGCGGCAGCGTCGCGTTGGTGCAGGGCGATCCGATGCTCGACAAAGTGACTCACCCCGACGATTTTGCCGCCGCTGAAGCGCGCGCGCCCTATGAAAACCGAACCGCGATGGGCTTCGACGTCCATCGGCTGGAAACGGGCGAGGAATTATGGCTTGGCGGCGTCCGGATCCCGCACGACAAGGGGCTTTCCGGCCATAGCGATGCCGATGTCGTGCTGCATGCGCTGACCGACGCGCTGCTCGGCACGATCGCCGCGGGTGATATCGGCACGCATTTCCCCCCGAGCGATCCTCAGTGGAAAGGTGCCGACTCCGCGCAGTTCCTGCAGCATGCCGCGCAACTGATCGCCGCCAAGGGCGGTCGGATCGATTTCGTCGACCTGACCATCCTGTGCGAGATGCCCAAGATCGGACCGCACCGCGCGGCGATGACGAACCGGATCGCCGATCTGCTCGACCTCACCACGGACCGGGTGAGCGTGAAGGCCACGACGACCGAGCGACTTGGCTTCACGGGACGGGGCGAGGGCATTGCCGCGCAGGCGGTCGCGACGATCAGCCTCCCCTCGAATCGTGGCCGTGGCGGCGCATGAAGTTCGCTGCCGCACTGACGCTCGCCGCACTCGTCGCAACGCCGGTATCGGCACAGTCCCCGTGCATCACCGGCCCCGAGGCGGAGGCGATGACGCTCGTCGCGCTGCCCGACATCATCCGTGAAACGGGCCGGGTCTGCGCGGCAAGGCTGCCAGCGACCAGCCTCGTGCGCAACCAGTCCAGTACGCTCATCTCGCGCTATCAGATCGAAGCGGACCGCGCCTGGCCGTCCGCCCGGGCCGCGATCGTCAAGCTTAGCGACCCCGCGGTCGATGCGCTTCTCCAGTCGGACTATGCCCGGCCGTTGCTTACGAGCCTGCTCGTCCCGCAGATCGTTGGGCGCATCGTCGCGCGCGACTGTGGGACGATCGATCGGCTCGTGACGCTGCTCCAGCCGCTGCCGCCGCGGAACACCGCTGGCATCGTTGTCGAGACGCTGCGCTATTTGAAGGCTGACAAGGCACGCCGCGGGGATCGATCGACGCCCGACCTTCCGCTCTGCACCGCGACGGAGAGCCGCTGATGGATACCCTTCTCCCTCCCGAGCTGATCGACGCGGCACGCAAGGTCATCGAGGCAAATCGCGCGCTCGGACGACGCGTCGCGGTTGCTGAAAGCTGTACCGGGGGCCTTGTTGCTGCGGCGCTGACGGAAATTCCTGGCAGTTCCGACGTGTTCGAAATCGGGTTCGTGACCTATTCGAACGAGGCCAAGCTGAAACTGCTCAAGATCAGCTCAGACGTGCTTGAGACCTTCGGTGCGGTGTCGATCGCCGTCGCGTGGAGCATGGCGCAGGGCGCACTCGAGCAGTCGGGCGCGGATGTTGCCGTCGCCATCACCGGCATCGCCGGGCCCGGCGGTGGATCGGCGAAGAAGCCGGTCGGGACGGTGGTCTTCGCCCGTGCCGAGAAGGGCGGCGATCGCAGCGATGTCGACGCAGATCGCAAGGATTTCGGCGATCTCGGCCGCGGCGGTATTCGCCTTCAGGCTGCGCTGTGCGCGCTCGAACTCTTGCTGCCGGTCGAGGATGTCGCACCGTAAAGCTCGGCCGCGCGAGTCTCGAACGCGCCAATCATCTTGCGCAGTGCGGCACCGAAGACCTGACCCGCGATCAGCTCGAACATCCGGTTCTTGAAGGCAAAGTCGACGGTGAAGTCGACCGCGCACCCCTGCTCCTCGGGGCGGAAACGCCATTCGTTGCGAAGATATTTGAGCGGACCATCGACATAGTCGACAAGGATCTCGGTCGGTCGAGTCTTCTGCACACGTGACGTGAACGTTTCGCGCAAGCCCTTGAAGCCGACGATCATGTCCGCGAGAGTCTCCGTCTCACTGTTCGAACGGACGCGCATCGCACTGACCCATGGCAGAAACTCGGCGTAGCGGCCGACATCGGCGACCAGATCGAACATCTGTTCGGGTGTATAGGGAAGATGGCGTGTTTCGGAATGCTTGGGCATCAGATCCGTGCGACCCCGAGCTTTGCATCACGCGCCGCCCGAAGCTGCGCGAAATCGTCCCCCGCATGGTAGCTCGACCGCGTCAGTGGCGACGATGCGACAAGCATGAACCCCTTGGCCCGGGCGATCGACGCATAGGCATCGAAGGCCTTGGGCGTGACGAACTCGGCCACCTTGGCATGGCGTGGCGTGGGCTGAAGATACTGGCCCATCGTCAGGAAATCGATGTCGGCACAGCGCATGTCGTCCATCACCTGGTGAATCTCGAGGCGCTCTTCGCCCAGGCCAAGCATGACGCCCGACTTGGTGAAGATCGACGGGTCGTGGCGTTTCACGCTTTCAAGCAGACGCAACGAGGCATAATAGCGCGCGCCAGGCCGGATCGTCGGGTACAGGCGAGGAACTGTCTCGAGGTTGTGGTTGTAGACATCGGGGCGCGCCTCGACGATCGACTCGATCGCGGCCTGCGCCTTGTTGCGGAAATCGGGCGTCAGGATTTCGATCGTCGTAGTGGGATTCGACGCGCGGATTGCCTGGATGACCTTCACAAACTGCGAAGCGCCGCCATCGGGAAGGTCGTCGCGGTCGACCGATGTGATGACGATGTGGTTCAGCCCCATCTGCGCCGCGGCATCGGCGACATTCTGCGGCTCCATCCGGTCGACCGCGCGGGGCATACCGGTCTTCACGTTGCAGAAGGCGCAGGCGCGGGTGCAGGTATCGCCGAGGATCATGACCGTTGCATGCTTCTTCGACCAGCATTCGCCGATATTCGGGCATGCGGCCTCTTCACAGACCGTCGTCAGGCTTTTCGAGCGCATCAGTTCGCGGGTCTTGGCGAAGCCGGCGGATGTCGGGGCCTTGACGCGGATCCAGTCGGGCTTTCGAGCGCGCGGCGCGGCGAGCGGGGTCATCTCGTTCATGGCAGGCAGATAGCGATCCCGGCTATATGAAACAACACACATGCGGTTCTTCGCCCGATATCACGGGTATCCTGCGAAGCCGGCAAGAACGCCCCCGCGCCGGCGCATATGCGGAGCGGGCGCGCTTGCCACGTCGTACCGCATTGACCGGATCAGCGGAACCGTTCCAGATCCGTCGCAGTCGATACGGCGACGGCATATCGATCGGACAGATACCGTTCAAATCGTTGATGCGCATCGCACGTGAGCTGAAACGCCGCACCCCCCGCTCGCCCGTCGCCGGCAGCCTCGAACTCGATCAGCCCCTGAATCTCGAGCGCGCGAATCCAGCGGGTCAGTGTGGCGTGTCCGACCCCGAGCATCGGTTCGAGGTCGGTCGGCGTCAGGAGAACGCCTTCGGCCTCGCTGACATAGGCCGCAAGCAGGATGTCCCAGGCGCTGTCGGCAAATAGCGACGGGCAGAATATTGCCCCGCGCGCGCGCCGGGCATCCAGCGTCAGCTGGGCCGTCTTCAACAAGGCTTCGGGTTTGACCTCGCCGGACCCAGGCATGGTTTCCTCGAAGATCATCGTCACGCAAACTTCGGTCCCTGGCGGCGCGATTGATAAATGGCCCTGCACCCAGAGATGCGACGAGTCGGTCCTAACAAGCCTTTTGGTAGTGCTGATCGGGGATCCGGTATGCACCACGCGACGCATCAGTCGCCGGCAGCGCTCGCGGTCGGCAGGCGCGGTGAAATCGAGCATGTTGCTGCCAAGCAAAATGGCGGCTGTCGCATTGAGCGTGTGGCAGAACGTCGCGTCCACCTCGACAATCGCCCCTGAGGTGTCGACACCTATTCGACCGCGTTCCGTCATGACCTACGCCCACTGAATGGCCGTCCGCTACTCGGACACGCCCATTATCTTAGGGCAAGCCTAACCATCATCGGAAGCTGTTCACGCTAACATAAGTTGTTCGGAAGGCGTTAGAATTTCGACCAAAATGGATATAGCTGCAGAGGACCGCGACCAAAAGCGGGGTTGCGCTTTGCGACGATTAAAGCTTGAGGGCCTTTTTCGCGACCTTGAGGACGGCGGGATCAAGCGGCGGGGGCACCATCGCGACTCCGCCCTCCAGGCGATCCGCGACGACGGTCAGCGCAGCGATCCGCGCTGCCTTCTTGTCGTTCCCGTCGATGACGATCCACGGTGCTGCTGCGGTATCCGTGCGTGCGAACATCTCATGCATCGCGGCGAGATAGTCCTCGCGTCGCGACCGGTTGTGATAGTCGTCGAGACCGGTCTTCCAATGCTTCCAAGGGTCGCGCAGCCGCGCCTCTAGCCGCCGGTCCTGTTCCGCTTGGGTGATATGGACGAAGATCTTGATCAGCGTGGTGTCGTTCTCGATCAGCCCCGCTTCGAAAGCATTGATCGCGTCATAGCCGCGCTCCCATTCGCGGCGCGTGGCGAATTCCTCGACCCGCTCGACCAGTACCCTGCCGTACCAGCTCCGATCGAAGACGGCGATGTTCCCGTCCGCCGGCAACCGTTTCCAGAAGCGCCAGAGAAAGTGATGTGCCTTCTCGTCGGCGCTCGGGGCGGCGATCGGCCAGACGCGGTAGGTACGGGGATCCCACTCGGCCGACAACCGCTGGATGATACCGCCCTTCCCCGCCGCATCCCACCCTTCGAACATCACCACAGCGGGGCGCTTGTTGACGATATGCGCGACTTGGATGTGCTCAAGCCTCTTCTGAAGCTTAGCCAAGTCGCGCTTGTATTTGCCGTCATAGGCGTCGCCGGCTTCAAAATGGGCAAGATCGATGGGCATAAGCAAACTCCAGAAGATCAGGCGGCCACCAGGGGCGGGACGGAAATAACCAGGACGGCAGTGCCGCCCCCGCGTCAGCCCGCGGCGGGCGTCACCGTCTTGGCTGGGTCCTTCGGCCCATCGACGGTGAGCTTGATGTTGAGCTCCTTCAGCTGGCGCGGGCTGACCGGGCTCGGTGCGCCCATCATCAGGTCCTCGGCCTTCTGGTTCATCGGGAACAGCACGACCTCGCGGATGTTCGGTTCGCCCGCGAGTAGCATGACCATCCGGTCGATGCCGGGTGCCGAGCCGCCATGCGGCGGTGCGCCGACCTTGAACGCGTTGATCATGCCGGCAAAGTTCGTGTCGACATCGGCCTGGGTGTAGCCGGCGATCTCGAACGCCTTGTACATGATCTCAGGCCGGTGGTTCCGGATCGCGCCCGACGACAGCTCCACGCCGTTGCAGACGATGTCGTACTGATACGCCAGGATATCGAGCGGATCCTTGTTCTCCAGCGCGTCCATCTCGCCCTGCGGCATCGAGAACGGGTTGTGGCTGAAGTCGATTTTCTTGGCGTCCTCGTCATATTCGAACATCGGGAAGTCGACGATCCAGCAGAATTCGAAGCGGTTCTCGTCGATCAGACCGAGATCCGCCCCGATCCGCGCGCGGGCTGCGCCGGCGAGCTTGGCGGCGGGGAGTTCCTTGCCGGCGGCGAAGAAGATGCCGTCGTTCGGCCCGAGGCCCATCTCCGCGATCAGCTTGCGCGTCGCTTCCTCGCCGTGATTCTTTGCGATTGGGCCGCCGAGCTCGCCGTTCTTCTGGGTGATGTAGCCAAGCCCGGCATGGCCTTCCGCGCGCGCCCAGTCGTTCATGTCGGTGAAGAACTTGCGGCTCTTCTCGGCGGTGTTCGGCGCGGGGATCGCGCGGACAACGTCACCGCCGGCGACGATGCCCGCGAACAAGCCGAAGCCCGAGTCGACGAAGTGGTGGCCGACGTCGTGGATCAGGATCGGGTTGCGCAGATCGGGCTTGTCGCTGCCGTATTTCAGCATCGATTCGCGGTAGGGAATGCGCTTGAACGGCAGGGCGGAGACCTGGCGTCCCTTGCCCTGCCAATCGGCGAACTCCTCGAACACGCCGTGCAGCACGGGCTCGATCGCGTTGAACACGTCGTCCTGCGTAACGAAGCTCATCTCGAAATCGAGCTGGTAAAACTCGCCCGGCGAACGATCGGCGCGTGCGTCCTCGTCGCGGAAGCAGGGGGCGATCTGGAAATAGCGGTCGAAGCCCGCGACCATCAGCAGCTGCTTGAACATCTGCGGTGCCTGCGGCAGCGCGTAGAACTTGCCCGGATGCACGCGGCTCGGCACCAGATAGTCGCGCGCGCCCTCTGGCGACGACGCGGTCAGGATCGGCGTCTGGAATTCGGTGAAGCCCTGATCGTTCATGCGGTTGCGCAGCGAGGTGATGACCTTCGAGCGCAGCATGATGTTCGCGTGCAGCCGCTCGCGACGCAGGTCGAGGTAGCGATAGCGCAGGCGGATATCCTCGGGATATTCGGCCTCGCCCGCGACCGGCATCGGCAGCTCGGCTGCCATCGACTGGACGGTCGCGGCGGTCGCGCGGACCTCGATCCCGCCGGTCGGCAGGTTGGGGTTCACCGCTTCAGGCGCGCGGGCGGTCACCTTGCCGGTGATCGTGACGACGCTCTCGCTCTTCAAGCCCTCGATGACCTTGAAGACGGGGCCGGACACGTCGGTGACGATCTGTGTGATGCCGTAATGATCGCGCAGATCGATGAAGACCAGGTCACCATGATCGCGCTTCTTGTGGACCCAGCCCGAGACGCGGACCTCCTCGCCGACCTGTTCGGGGCGGAGGGCGGCGCAGTTATGGGTGCGATAGGCGTGCATGTGTCTCGTCTCTCATACGTCGTCCCTGCGTTTGCTGGGATCTCGTGCAGCAAGGGTGCGCCCTGCGACGGGAGATCCCAGCGTTTGCTGGGATGACGGGAATTGGATGGCCCGCGCTTCCCTTCCCTACCGGCCTTTGTCAAGGCGCCCCTTTGTCAACATGGGGGAGCCTCGCTATGGACGAGCGATGCATATCCACCCGCTTATCTCCGACAGTGCCACGCTCGCCAATCTGTGCGCGCGCATGGCTGACGCCGACTATGTGTGCGTCGACACCGAATTCATGCGCGAAAGCACCTATTACCCGGAGCTGTGCCTGATCCAGATCGCCGACGACAAGGAAGCTGCCGCGATCGACCCGATGGCCCCGGGCATCGACCTGAAGCCGCTGCTCGACCTTCTCGTCGAGAATCACGACGTGCTGAAAGTCGTCCATGCCGGCGGACAGGATATCGAGATCGTCTATAACCTCACGGGCAAGACGCCCTTCCCGCTGTTCGACACGCAGGTCGCGGCGATGGCGCTCGGCCAGGGCGAACAGATTGGCTATTCAAACTTAGTCGACAGCTGGCTCGGGATCGCCGTCGACAAGGGTGCGCGTTTTACTGACTGGGCGCGGCGCCCGCTGGATGCACGCCAGATCGAATATGCGATCGGCGACGTGACGCATCTGTCGAAGATCTTCCCGAAGATGCTGGAGCGGCTCCGCAAGACCGGGCGTGGCGTGTGGCTCGATCAGGAGATGGAGCGGCTCGGCGATATCGCCAATTATGCGAACGATCCCGATCTGGCGTGGAAGCGCGTGCGGATCTCGGGGCGCAAGCCCGACGTGCTCGGACGGCTTAAGGCCTTGGCGCGGTGGCGTGAACTCGAGGCGCAGGCGAAGGATCTGCCGCGCGGGCGGATCGTCAAGGATGAGACGCTCGGCGACATGGCGGGGCATCCGCCGCGGAAACAGTCCGACCTCGCCCGCGTCCGGGGGCTTTCCGCCACCTGGGCGGGCAATGATATCGGGGCGCGGCTGATGCTCGCGATCGAGCAGGCCCAGCCGCTCGGCGACGATGAGCTTCCGCCCCGCGACGATCGCAAGCCGGGCCTTGGCAAGGAGGGCTCGCTGGTCGCGGATCTGCTCAAGCTTCTTCTCAAAATTCGCTCGCGAGATATTGATGTAGCTTCGAAACTTCTTGCGAGGACCGACGAGCTCGAGGCGCTGGCCGCGGGCGTGCGGACGGGCTTGCCGATGCTCGAGGGGTGGCGGTTCGACCAGTTCGGCCGCGACGCGCTGGACCTGGTCGAGGGCCGGCTGGCCTTCGCGGTGATCAACGGAAAGCTGAAAATGACCCGTACGGAGGACGCCGCATGAAGCGGGCGCTGCTCGCGGTCGTGTTTGCTTCGGCGGGGTGCATGCCGGTCGAGATGCGCGACGGAGCACCCGATGTCGCGACGCCAGCCCCGCCCGGTGCAGCGTGCAAGATTGAAGCATTGGGCGATCTGGTCGGCAAGCGGGCAAGCGATGCGCGCGCGGATGTGATGCTGGCCCGATCGGGCGCGCGTACGCTGCGGTGGATTGCGCCGAACGACGCGGTGACAATGGACTTCCGGAACGATCGCCTGAATGTCTATGTCGACGGCGCGAGCAGGATCGAGCGTTTCACCTGCGCCTGAGCCTGACCCCGCGTTCGACGCCGGTCAGGCGATCGCGAGCACAGGCTTCCGGCCGACGGCCGCGGCAAGCGCCGCGTGTCGCCGCTCAACGGCTTCCCCGTAGAGTCCGCGATCTGCGGGTAGCAGCGTAAGCGTCAGCGATACGCCGTCATCGGTGATGCGCGAGCGCTTGAGCGGTCCTGCAAGCCCCCCGCTCATCCGCTGCCCGAGACGCATCGCAAGTCCCCAGGCCGTCGCGCTCTGGATCTCTGCGGGTGTCGCCAGGCGTTCCACGGGATCTGCGGCGGCCAGGTCACCGCCAAGGCTGGTATATAGGGCCTGGGCGAGCATGCCGCGACCCGGTGCGTCGATCGCGACCCAATTGCCGTGCAACGCGACTTCGACCCCGCGCTCGGCGCGAAATTCCGGATTGGCGCGCCAACCCACATCGGCGAGGAGGCAGGCGGTGTGGCGCAAGCGCGCCACGGCATGGGGTTCGGTAACGAACAACGGCGCGATCCAGCGATCGAGCAAATCGCCATGTTCGGGAAAGCGGCCGAGCAGTCGCCCCTCCTCGCGTGCGGCTTCGATCAGGGGGTCGAGTGCCCGCGCCGCCGGCTTAAGGTCGCCGTAGAGCAGCCCTTCGCGAAGGCCATAGGCGGAGACGATCGTCGTCTTGCTACCAAGCTGGCGCATGAGAATGCCGAGCAACGCGGCGGCATCCCCAAGCGTCGCGATCCGGCCAGACGACAGGCCCGGAATGGCTTTCAGGCGCGGCTTGGAGAGTTGCGGGATGGTGCGGCTGAGGCGCGTGACGGTCGCTGCAGTCATCGGATATTGATGGATGATCGGCAGCGGATAGTCCGACAGCTCCATGTCGAGCCGCGCCAGCGCCCGCCATGACCCGCCGACAAGATACAACGGCAGGCCCTGCCCGCGTGCGGCCCAGCCGGCATCGCGCACGAGCCGCGCCACATGGCGCTCAAGCACCTTGCCCCGCTTCGCCCGCATCGGTCCGATACGCAGGACGCCAAGGGGGAACGAGACGCTGTCCTCGATCTTGCCACGGCGGACGCGTACGAGCTCGAGGCTGCCGCCGCCGAGATCGCCGACGATGCCATCCGCCTCAGGGATCGCAGACAGCACGCCATAGCCCGCAGCGCTCGCCTCCTGTCCGCCCGACAACGTCTCGACCTTGAGCCCCAGCTCCTCTGCCGCGGCGATGAGGTCACCACCGTTCCGGGCATCGCGAACCGCTGCCGTGGCAACCGTCCGTAGCGTCGAACACTCCATCTCACGCGCAACCGCGGCAAACCGCGCAAGCGCCACCTTAGCCGTCTTGAGTGCCGACTTTTCAATCGTGCCCGTCGCCGCTAGCCCGCGGCCGAGGCCCGCCAGCACCTTCTCGTTGAACCGGATCGCCGGCAGTCTGGGCGGCCCCTGATAGACGACGAGCCGGATCGAGTTCGATCCGATGTCGATGATCCCGGTGCGCGGATGGTCGTCGACCTCAACCTTTGGCGTCGCGGTGCCGAACAGGAGGTTGGTAACGCTCATCGCTGTCGACGGAGCGAAAGCGTCGGCACGGTTGCGCTCGTGGCAAGCGATGCACCACGGCCGGAAAGAGACGGATTGGTCATGAAATACCGATGCAGGTTGAACGGACGATCGCCGGGATCGATGCGCGAATAATCGCCGTCGGGTCCTAGCTCCCAGCTTTGCTCGTTGTCGATGAGATTGGCGACCATCACCTGGTCGAGGATCTGGTCGTGCACCGTCGGGTTAAGGATCGGCAGCATATATTCGACGCGCCGATCGAAATTCCGCGGCATCCAGTCGGCGGACGAGATGAAAAGCTTCGCACCGTCGTTCGGCAAAGCCTTCCCGTTTCCGAAAGCCCAGATACGGCTATGTTCGAGGAACCGGCCGATCACCGATTTGACGCGGATCGTTTCGGACAGGCCGGGCACACCCGGTCGGAGACAGCAGATGCCGCGGATGATGAGGTCGATTTCGACCCCTGCTCCGCTTGCCTCGTACAGCTTTTCGATCACCGCAGGGTCGACCAGCGAGTTCATCTTCGCCCAGACCCCTGCCGGTCGCCCCGCGCGGGCATTGGCGATCTCGACGTCGATCAAAGTCATCAGATTCTTACGGAGATCCCGCGGGCTCAAGCTGACACGGGCCATGTCCGTCGGTTCGACATAGCCAGTGATGTAGTTGAACATCTGCGCGGCATCGCGCCCGACCGCCGCGTCGGCGGTGAAGAAGCTGAGGTCAGTGTAGATCTTGGCCGTGACGGGGTGATAATTGCCGGTACCGAAATGGCAGTAGGTCCGGAACGCCTGCCCCTCTCGGCGGACGACCAGGGAGACCTTTGCATGGGTCTTCCAGTCGATGAACCCGTAGACGACCTGCACCCCTGCGCGTTCCAGCGCGGAGGCCCAGACCATGTTCTGCTCCTCGTCGAACCGTGCCTTGAGTTCGACCACCGCGGTGACGGATTTGCCCGCCTCGGCCGCGGTTATCAGCGCGTTGATGACTGCCGGTTGCTTGCCGGCGCGGTAGAGCGTCTGCTTGATGGCGACGACATCGGGATCATTCGCCGCCTGCTTCAGGAAGGCCAGCACCACCTCGAACGTTTCATAGGGGTGGTGGACGACGATGTCCTTGGCCTTGATCGCTGCGAAGCAGTCACCGCCAAATTCACGGATTCGCTCAGGAAAGCGCGGCGTGAAGGGCGGGAATTTAAGATCGGGGCGATCCTCCTCAACTAGTCCGTCGAGATCGACGATGCCCAGCAGGTTACCGCTTTCGGTGATGATTGCCTCGGCCCCGCCGAGTTCGTCCTTCAGCACGGCTGCCAGCACGTCCGGTATGCCGGTTTCCAATTCGAGCCGGATCACCCGGCCCCGGCGGCGGCGTTTGATCGCGTTGGCAAAGTAGCGGACAAGGTCCTCCGCCTCCTCCTCGATCTCCATGTCACTGTCGCGCAGGACGCGGAAGCTCGCGGCGGCAAGAACCTCATAGCCAGGGAACAGTACGGGTGCGAACCGCTTGAGCAGCGTCTCGATCGCGACGTAGCGCGCGGGTTCGCCAGGCAACCGCACGAAGCGCGTCATGGTGTGCGGCAACATGACCAGTTCGCGGACCGGTTCGTTGTCCGACCGGCGGACGAGGTCGAAGATCACTGACAGGCCGCGGTTCGGAATGAACGGGAACGGATGGGCGGGGTCGAGCGCCTGCGGGGTCAGGATCGGAAAGATCTGCTCGCGAAAATGTGTTTCGAGCCAGTCATCGGCTTCGCCCTCGACGGCATCGCGGCGCAGGACAAACAGCCCCGCCTCGTCGAGCAGCACACGAAGATCACCCCAGACCGCCTGCTGGCTCTCCATCAGCGCGTCCGCTTCGCGGATGATCGCGGTCAGCTGCTGCCCGGCAGTCAAGCCGTCGGCCGAGCGACGATCAACGTCCTGCGTCTGCTGACCCTTCAGTCCGGCGACACGCACCATGAAGAACTCGTCGAGATTGGATCCCGAGATAGAGAGAAACCTAAGCCGTTCGAGCAACGGATGCGCCGGATTGCACGCCTCCTCGATCACGCGCCGATTGAACGCGAGCCAGGAAAGCTCACGGTTGAAAAATCGGTCGTTCGGCTGAGCGCCGATGGGATCGTCGTCGTCTTCCGCTTGGCGGACGATATGCGCTGGACGGTTCATCGGTCCTCTAGGGGCTCAAGGTGACGTGAAAAGCGGCAGATCAAGGGCAAGTTGCGGTCGTAGGATCAGGCCAGCCTTGGTCAGGGTGGTGCGTGCAAGATTAATGGACAAGCGCTTGCGGCGTTCCATCGTTTCCTGATCCAGCGCATCGACGGTTCGAGTGACGGTAATATGACTACGCTCGATTCGCGACGCGAGCCAGTCAATGAGATCGGGCCGGGCATCGATGTTGCGACGCTCGAACAAATGTGCGAGCAACACCCGCATGAGTTCGTCGTCAGGCGGGCCGATCGTCGCGATCGGACTCGCAGCAAGGCGGGAGCGCAGGTCGGGCAGCTTGACCTTCCATTCGGGCGGCGCCGCGTCGGCGACGATGAGCAAAGGCCTGTGCTCTTCCTGCGCGCGATTCCAGGCGTGGAAAAGCTGCGCCTCGGGGACGCGTTCGGCATCATCGATGATTGTCCCGCCACTCTTGGCTGCAAAGATCCGCGCGAGCAGGCTACGACCCGACTTGCGCGGACCAGTAAGAATGGCGGTCATGACCGGCCAGGTCGCCCAATGCTCGAGGGTCTGTGCGGCACGGGCATTTGAAGGAGTCACCAGGAAGGCGTCGTCAAGGGGATCCGCCGGCCAACCGAGCGGCAGCGCAATTTGAGTCATTCGGTCTGCGCTCACCCTGTCGTCGCATTGTCCGCGGGCAGGTCCGGCGGAAGAAGCTGTGCGGTCCGGCGGATCCGGATGGTCTGGCCCGAGCCGAATACCTGATAGCCGCGCGCTTCGAGCGCCGCCTTGAGCGCTGCCGGATCACCATCATAGGCGACACGCATCAGCGACACGCCGCCGAGTGCGAGGCTGGTCGTCGCGGCCGACCGGACGCCGGGAATCGCCCGCAGCGCCACCTCCGTCGAGGTAACGGCCGCCGCTGCGGGCGTATCGAACTGAACGGTGATCGACAGGCCGGTGCCACCCGTCAGGACGGCCGTATTGGCATCGGCCGTTTCGTCGACGGGGGCGGTTTCGCTCGCAATCGGATCGGGCGCGGGTGGCGGCGAAAGACTGTAATCAACCCGCAGCGTGCCGTTCCGCCGCGCCTGCTGGTACAGGTCGTCGATCCGCTTGACGCCGGTGTCCATAAGCTGCGGCAGCCCGTCCGGGGTACCGACACGCAGCGTGAAACGGCCGATCAGCGCATTGTCGGGGCCATGACGTGCTTCGAACACTCCGATGACCGGACCACCCGGCCATTGGCGATAGAGCGTGACGACCGGAACGAGAATGTCGCTGGCGCCATATTGATCGATGATCGTCCGCCACCATCCGCGGCCGGGCCGCTGCGTCTGACCGACGTTCAACAGTAGCGCGTCGGGACCCGACCCCGACGGGCGGACATAGTCGATGCTGCTGTTGCCCGTCCGGTAGCGTGCCCAGGCCTGCTGCCATTCCGTCCGCTGTTCGAAGACCTGTCCAACGCCACCCGACCATTGGACGGGTATCACAAGCATGGGTTGCGAACGATCCGCATAACTCGAGATGCCCAGCAGCGATCCCGCCCGGGTACGATCGAACAGGACGCCGAGCTTGGCGACATAACGCTGCGGCCCGATCTGTTCGTTCTCGACGACGATACCCGAAACCAGCGAATCGAGCGTGCCGTCGGACACCAGCGCGCCGCCCCCGCCCAGCCGATTCGACAATTGCACCCAGGCCTTGCGCTGCGCCAGTCGCCAGCCGCCATAGCGGGCAGCATCGGCGGACGGGCCCGCGACGTCGACAATGACGCCGCTGACCTCGTACGCACTCCCGCTATCGACGGGCGCTGCGCCGCGGCTGCCGCCCTCGATCTGTGCGAGCACGGCCCCGCCGCCAAGCAGCAGCGCGGCGCCGGCAAGCGCGGTGGGAAGGGCACGGATACGCATCACGCGGGCCTTTTGGCGAAGCAGACGTGGAAATCCAAGCGCGATGTGGCTAGCAGCACCGATCATGACCGATACGCCAGACTCCGCCACGCCCTATACCTACGCTCAAGCGGGGGTCTCGATCGCCGCCGGCAACGCGCTGGTGCGCGCGATTGCACCGCTTGCCCGCTCGACGCGACGCCCCGGCGCCGATGCCGATCTCGGCGGCTTTGGTGGCCTGTTCGACCTGAAGGCGGCGGGCTTCGTCGACCCTTTGCTGGTCGCGGCGAACGATGGTGTGGGCACCAAGCTGAAGCTGGCGATCGAATGGAACCGACATGACGGCGTCGGCATCGATCTCGTCGCGATGTGCGTCAACGACCTGATCGTCCAGGGCGCCGAGCCGCTGTTTTTCCTGGATTATTATGCCAGCGGCAAACTCGACGCTGAAGTTGCAGAGCGCGTCGTCGCGTCGATCGCCGAGGGTTGCAAGACGGCCGGCTGTGCGCTGATCGGCGGCGAAACCGCGGAGATGCCGGGCATGTACGCGGACGGCGACTATGATCTTGCCGGCTTCTGCGTCGGCGCGGTCGAGCGGACCAACATGCTGACCGGCCGCGATATCGCGGCAGGCGACGTCATGCTCGGGCTGGCGTCGTCAGGGGTGCATTCGAACGGCTTTTCGCTCGTCCGCCGGCTCGCCAGCGACCGCGGGTGGAAACTCGACCGGCCGGCGCTGTTCGATCAGGACAAGCTGCTGATCGACCATCTGATGGCGCCGACTCGGATCTACGTCGCCGGCCTCCTGCCACTTCTGCGTGAGCGCCGCATCAAGGGCCTCGCGCATATCACGGGCGGTGGCTTGCTCGAAAACATTCCACGGGTTCTGCCGCAAGGCGTTCATGCGATCGTCGATGCAGATGCCTGGGAGCAGTCCCGGCTCATGGCCTTCCTTCAGGCGCAGGGTGCTATCGAACCCGAGGAGATGGCACGGACCTTCAATTGCGGCGTCGGCATGGTCGCTATTGTCGACGCTAACGATGTGACAATGATCACCGCTGCGCTGGAAGCCGCGGGCGAGACGGTATTCCCGATCGGGCGGATCGAGGCGGGGACACATGGCTGCACCGTGCGCGGTTCGGCGGGCACATGGAGCGCGCGCGCCGACTGGACCGCGACTCATGGCTGACAGAACGCGCGTCGGCGTGCTCCTGTCGGGGCGCGGATCGAACATGATCGCGCTGGTTGAGGCGTCGCGCGCTGCGAACTGCCCTTATGAGGTGGTGCTCGTCGCGTCCGACAAGCCGGAGGCGGCCGGCATCGCATGGGCAAAGGCCGAGGGGATAGCGACATTTGCGCTGTCTCCCCGCGGGTTGGGTAAACCGGCCTTTGAGGCGGCGATCGATCGGGCGCTCCGGGACGCCGCGGTCGATATCATCGCGCTGGCCGGCTATATGCGGCTGCTCTCCGACGGATTCGTCGCCGCATGGCGCGATCGGATCGTCAATATCCATCCCTCGTTGCTCCCCAAATATAAGGGGCTCGATACGCATGCGAGGGCGATCGCGGCGGGCGATGCCACCGGAGGATGCTCGGTCCATCTGGTTACCGAGGAACTCGATGGCGGCGTCGTGCTGGGCCAGGCCGAAGTCCCGATTCTGCCAGCCGACGACGCGGACGCGCTGGCGAATCGCGTGCTGGCCGCGGAACATGCGCTATACCCCAGAACGCTCGCCGAGTTCGTGACACGATGAACGCCCTGTCGAAAGCAGACGTCTGATGAGCCGCGAAACACCGACCGAACGGCGTGAAGCCGCCGAAACGCGTCGCCGCTGGGTGACGCTGGCAGAGGTCCTCGCGGTCGCTGGCGTGCTCATCGCGGCACTCACGCTCTGGAGCAACTGGTCCGAACGCAACGCGGACAAGGCCGAGAAGGCGAGCGCACTTGCCAGCGAACAGCGCGAAAGCCGGCGTTTCGAAATCCGAGCCGTTGCGGCGGAGAATGGCGATTCGCTGATGTTGCTGCGCGACGAGAGGCACGACATCCAGACGGCGACGATCGCGTTCCCCTCGGCGCTGAGCGTCGAGCGCAAGGATGCCCTGACGGATCAGATCCAACGCGACTGGTTCGAAAAGGCCTTGCTGAAAGCCACCGACGGCGGCGCGGACGATCAGGCCGGGCGGCTGCCGGTCCTCATTGCCGTCACCTATACCGACGGCGATGTCTCGGGTTCGGCAAGCGGCATCTACGACGTGATCTGGCGCACGAAAGCCGGTGTGTTTCCGTTCGGCCGATCGCTGAAACTGGAGGGCTTGAAGCTCAGGCAACGTGGCGGCGATCAGGCTAGGCTAGACGCGTTATGGACACGCCAACAACGCTAACGAGGCACCTTACCCCTGCGACCGTCAGATTTCACGGGCGTAGACCGGATCGGTATACGGCGTCGTCCCGATCCTGAAGGGCCGGGTGCCGATCACGGAGAATTGCTGGCGTTCGTAAAATGCGCGGGCGCGGGCGTTCAAGCCCCACACACCCAACAACACACGGGCGTAATCGCGCTCGGCCGCGTCAGCGAGCGCCCGGTCCATCAACGCGGCGCCTAGACCTGATCCCTGCGCCTGCTTCATGAGGTAGATGCGGCGCAGTTCGATGTCGCGAGGACCGGTCTCTATCGGAAAGGCAGGCTTCGTGAGCACGGAATAGCCGATCGGCGCATGTCCAGGCTCATATTCCGCAAGCGTCACGATCGTTGCCGGATCGTCGAGCCACGCCGCGAAAGTCGCGACACTGTTGTTCCGCGTACAATGATCGACGATGTCGACGCCCGCAAAGGCTGTTGCGTAGGCGTCAAGAAAAGAGGCGGCTCCGACGAGCGAGAGGGCGGGCGCATCGCCCACCGTCGCGCGTCGCAGCCGCCAGAGCATCAGCCGACGATTTCTTCGGGCTTGAAGAAATAGGCGATCTCGATCTCGGCATTCTCGTCCGAATCCGAACCGTGAACGCTATTCGCTTCGATCGACTCGGCAAGTTCCTTACGGATCGTGCCGGGCTCGGCATTCGCCGGGTTGGTCGCACCCATGATGTCGCGGTTGCGCTGCATCGCGTTCTCGCCCTCGAGAACCTGGACGACGACGGGGCCCGAGATCATGAACGACACGAGCTCACCAAAGAAGGGACGCTCCTTGTGCACCGCGTAGAAGCCTTCGGCCTGCTCGCGGGTCATCTGGATGCGCTTCGACGCGACGACGCGCAGGCCGGCTTCCTCGAGCATCTTGGTGACCGCACCGGTCAGGTTGCGGCGGGTGGCATCGGGCTTGATGATCGAAAAGGTACGGTTCGCGGCCATGATGGTCACGGGCTCCTGTGTTGGCGGGAATTGGATGCGCGGCGCTTAGGCGCGGATCGGCCCCAAGGCAACGCCTATGCCGTCCAATTTCAGGCAGCCTGCTCCCAGCGGCCGGCATCGTTCTGTTTCCAGTACCGGCGCTCGACACCGTCACGATCACCCAGCGCCTTCCATGCCAGCCGCGCCTCGCGAATCGCCTCTTCGTCAAAAACATGGAATACCCGCTCGAAATCGAGCGCCGCGTCCCGCCAGCGACCATCGACGATCGCGACGTTGCGCGCCGCATTGGCGGTCGTCACGTCGCTGGCGATCAGTACAGGCTGTGCCGCATCGTCACCCGTGCCCATATGCGCATGCGGCAGGAAGCTTTCCGGCGCATAGGACCAGAGGAGCCGATCGAGCGCGACACGCTGCGCCTCGGGTTCGGCGACAATAAGCAGGCGGCCGCCAGTTTGCACTACGCGCTCGGCGATTCGCGGAAGGACGCGGTCGAGCGGGCTGGTCAGGTGGTAGAAATCGACCTGCATTTTGTTGCTCCCCCAAACCCAGACTGCCGCCCCAGGCCGCCCCGTCATCCTGACCTCTGCCAGGATGACGGTATGTCGACCATTCAGCCTTCGAAATTGTCGGCAACGAACCGGTCGAGCAGGCGCACGCCATAACCGGTCGCGCCCTTGTCGTGGTGGGTTCCCGGCTTGTCCGACCAGACCATGCCCGCGATGTCGAGATGCGCCCATTTCACGCCTTCGTCGACGAAGCGCTTGATGAACTGCGCCGCAGTGATCGACCCTGCGCCGCGCGGGCCGACATTCTTCATGTCCGCGATCGGCGAGTCGATCAGCTTGTCGTAGGCCGGCGACAGCGGGAAACGCCACAGCGTGTCGCCGCTGGCCGTACCAGCCGCAAGCAACTGGTCCGCCAGCGCGTCGTCATTGGCGAAGATGCCGCCATTCTCGGTGCCAAGCGCAACGATCATCGCACCCGTCAGCGTCGCGAGATCGACGATCGTCGCAGGCTGATGCGTCTTCTGCACCCAGGTTACGCAGTCACAAAGCACCAGCCGTCCTTCGGCATCGGTGTTCAGGACTTCGATCGTCTGGCCCGACATCGACGTGATGACGTCGCTTGGCCGCAGCGCCGCGCCATCGGGCATGTTCTCGACCAGCCCCATCACGCCGACCACATTGGCCTTGGCCTTGCGTGCCGCGAGCGCCTTCATCGCGCCGGCGACGGCCCCTGCCCCGCCCATGTCCCACTTCATGTCTTCCATGCCCGCGCCCGGCTTGATCGAGATACCACCCGAATCGAACGTCACGCCCTTGCCGACAAGGGCAAGCGTCGGGACGTCGGCAGCGGCTCCGTTCCATTTCAGCGCCAGCAGGCGGGCCTCGCGGCGCGAGCCCTGGCTGACGCTCAGCAGCGAACCCATGCCGAGTTCCGCCATCTGCGCTTCGTCGAGGACGGTGATTTCGAGCCCCAGCCCTTCGACGTCCTTCGTCACCTTCTCGACGAAGCTCTCGGGGTAGACGATGTTTGGCGGCGATGTGACGAGCCACCGCGTCAGGTCCATACCACCACTTACCGCGGCCTGCTCGGCCCATGCCGCGTCGGTGCCTTCGGGGGCACCGGCGATCGTGAATGTCGTCAAGCTGGGCTTCGACGTCTCGGCAAGCTTGGTGCGATACGTGTCGTAACGCCATGCCCGCTGCAGGCCCGCTGCGGCGAACCGGGCGGCGGCCGCAGCACTCGGGGGCGTCGCGGCGGCACCCAGGTCGATCGTCACCGAGGTGGCGCCCGACGTCAGCAGGCGCGCTGTGACCGCACCGCCAGCTTTCCCCCAATCCGCGTCGCTGCCAGCGCCGACGCCAACGAACAAGACTTGGCGAACAGCGTCCGCGACCGGCACGAAGACCTCGATGATCGCCCCCGCTTCGCCGGTGAACCGCGCAGCGGTCGCCGCCTGCATCGCTACCGCCTCGACGCCATCACCGATCGCGGTCCATCGCGTGTTGGATAGTGCGTCCTTGGCAACGGGCACGGCGAGAATGGCCGCATCGGGCTTGGCGACGGGGGTGAAATCGATCTGCATGGGGACCTCGAAAAACATTGAATAGACTGGGCTAGATGCCCCTAAGCTGATGCTGCGGAGGCGGCAAAGCAAGGTCGCGGCCGATCAAGCCTGTGGATAGCGGTGATCCGACGCACGGCGATTGCAGCAACGCGCGGACGATGCGATAGGCGGCGCGGTATGGCGGCGACCGGCCGCAGTTCCAAAAGGGGTTGGTTCGGATCGTGTTGCGTATCGACCTTATGGCGGGTTGCGCCCTGTCGCTCGCCTTGCTCGCATCGGGACTGCTGCCAGCGTCCGCGCGCGCGCAGGATCTCCAGGCACGTCCGGCAGCGCCGCCCCTTCCGGAACCGCCGACATCGTCGACCCCAACGGACCCGGATCAGGTGCAGTTCAGCGCCAGCGGTCTCGAATATGACACCAACGCCGACGTCGTCACGGCAACTGGCGAAGTCCGCATGTTCCGCCAGGGCGATCGGCTGCGCGCCGACAAAGTGGTGTGGAACCGCAAGACGGGCAAGGTTCTTGCGACGGGCAATATCGCGGTCTCCAACCCCCAGGGCGACATTGCCTATGGCGACTCGATCGAGCTGACCGACTCGCTGAAAGACGGCGTCGTCGACAACATGCTCGTCGTGCTCGAACAGGGCGGCAGGCTGGCCGCCAAGCAAGGGACGCGCGAGGCTGATGGCACGGTCGAACTGCGCAGTGCCGCATATACGCCCTGCGCCGTCGTGAACTCGGCCGGGTGCCCCAAGGAGCCGACCTGGAAGATCACTGCAGTCAGCGTCACCTATCGCCCCGACCGCAAGCGGATCTACTATGCCGGCGCGCGGCTGCACCTGTTCGGCCTTCCCAGCCTACCGTTGCCCAAATTCTCCAATCCCGTCGGTGGAGGCAGCGACAGCGGGCTGCTATCCCCCAATGGCGGCTATAGCCGGGTCAACGGTTTCGAAGTCAGCATTCCCTATTATGTGAAGCTCGCGCCTAACCAAGGCCTGGTCGTCACGCCGCACCTCTACACCAGCGTCCTACCGATGCTCCAGGCTGACTATTCCGCGCTCAGCACCAGGGGCGCGTTCAGCCTGCGCGCCTATGCGACCGAAAGCCGCCGAAGCGACGATCTGACCACGGCAAATTCGGCGGACACCAGCATGGCGTTCCGCGGCTACCTCGACGGCATGGCACGCTACCAGCTGACGCCCAACTGGAGTGTCAGCGGCTCGCTCCGCCTAACGACCGACCGGACGTTCCTGCGGCGCTACGACATCTCGCGCGACGACCGGTTGCGCAGCACGGCTAGCCTCGAGCGGATCGACGATAGCAGCTATTTCGCGCTGACCGGCTGGTACGTCCAGACGCTGCGCGTCAATGACAGCCAGGGTCAGCAGCCGATCGCGCTTCCCGAGATCGACTATCGCAAGCGCTTCGACGATGGACTGGTCGGGGGCCGCGTCCAGCTCCAGCTCAACACGCTGGCGCTGACACGCACCGACGGACAGGACACGCAGCGCGCGTTCGCCAGCGCGCAATGGGATCTTCGGCGCCTGACGAACTGGGGTCAGGAGGTCACCTTCACGGCATTCGCCCGCGCCGACGCCTATAACACGAACAACACCGACGCGACCTCGATCGTCAGTTATCGCGGACTCGAAGGATTTCACAAGCGGGCGATCGGCGCAGCGGCCGTGGACGTGAAATGGCCGTTCATCGGCACGTTCCTCGGCGGCACGCAGCGGTTCACGCCGCGTGTCCAGCTGGTCGCCGCACCGAGCATTGCCAACACGCGCATCCCCAACGAGGATTCGCGCGCCGTCGACCTCGACGATACCAACCTGTTCGCACTGAACCGCTTTGCCGGGTATGACCGGTTCGAGGATTCCTCACGCGCCACCTATGGCGGCGAGTGGGCGCTCGACCTTCCAGGGATCGCCTTCACGACGAATATCGGACAGAGCTATCGCCTGGGTACGCGGCCGACGATCCTGCCCGACGGTACGGGGCTCAGCGACCGGTTCTCCGATATTGTCGGTCGCAGTGAGTTACGGTTCCGCGACTTTGTTTCGGTGGTGCACCGCTACCGGCTCGACAAGGACAGCCTGGCGATCCGCCGCAACGAGATCGACGCCACGATCGGATCGCGCGCGACCTATGTGCTCGTCGGCTATCTCAAGCTGAACCGCAACATCGACGCCGCGATCGAGGATTTGCGCGACCGCGAGGAGATCCGCGTCGCCGGCCGTGTCCAGTTTGCCCGGTTCTGGTCGGCCTTCGGATCGGGGGTCGTCGATTTGACGAACAAGTCGGAAGATCCGCTGTCGGTCAGCGACGGTTTCAGCCCGATCCGCCACCGCGTCGGCGTGCAGTATGAAGACGATTGCCTGCGGCTTGGCGCGACGTGGCGGCGGACGTACAACGATACCGGTGATGCGCGGAAGGGGAACAGTTTCCTGCTGACGCTGGCCTTCACCAATCTTGGCCGCTAAGCCCGCATTCAGCTAAGCCAGGGTAGGCCGCGCGGCACGCGCGATGATACGCGATGATGGGATACCGACACCTTGAAGCATGATGTTCGACTGACGGCGCGTGGTGGCCGCGTAATCGGCGCTGTGGTCCTTGCCGCACTGACCGCAAGCGCCATTGCCCAGACCGCGCCAACGCCTGCGCCCGCGCCCGCTGGAGGATCCGGCCAGACCGTGTCCGATCAGAGCGTGCCCGACAATACCGGGCTTAACCTGCCGACGAACCTTCAGATCTTCGGCAAGGTCGATCCGAACGTCCGCAAGCCGACGGCGATCGTCAACGATTCCGTGATCACCGGCACCGACGTCGATCAGCGCGTCGCCTTGATCGCGATGGCCAATGAGGGCGCCAAGCTCTCTCCCGAAGACCGCGATCGGTTGAAGCTCCAGGTCCTGCGGCAGCTGATCGACGAGACGCTGCAGATCCAGGAGGCAAAGACCGCCGACATCACGATCACGCCCGCCGAACTGACGCAGAGCTATGACGCGGTGTCGAAGCGGTTCAACCGGACCCCTGCCACCATGGCGGCCTATCTGCGGCAGACCGGCTCGTCGGATCGCTCGCTCAAGCGTCAGATCGAAGGCGAACTGGCCTGGCAGCGCTATCTGCGGCGCCGTGTCGAGCCCTTCGTCAACGTCGGCGACGAGGAGGTCAAAGGCATCATCGACCGCCTCGAGGCGGCCAAAGGTACGGACGAGTTCAACCTGAAGGAAATCTACCTCGCCGGGAATGCGACGAACGGGCAACAGGTCTATGCCAATGCCCGCCAGCTGATCCAGGAAATCCAGAAGGGCACGCAGCCGTTCGAAACCTATGCGCGGCAATTCTCCGAGGCGTCGACCCGCGCGGTCGGCGGCGACCTTGGCTGGGTTCGCGCATCGACGCTGCCGCCGGAGCTCGCCCAGGCGACGCAGTCGATGCAGGTCGGCCAGGTGGCCGGTCCGATCGAGGTGTCGGGCGGCTATTCCATCCTGTACCTGACCGACAAGCGCCAGGTGCTGACCGCCGACCCACGCGACGCGCGGCTCAGCCTGAAGCAGCTGACGTTGCGCTTCCCGCCCAATACGTCGCAGGCGCAGGCCGCAGCCCGTGCCGAGGCGTTCGCGAGGGCGACGAAGGATCTGCGCGGGTGCGGCACCGTCGAAAAGGTCGCCGCGGGCATCGGCGCCGACGTTGTCGACAATGATACGGTCCGGATCCGCGATCTTCCGCCGCAGCTTCAGGAAGTGATGCTCAAGCTACAGGTCGGCGAATCGAGCCCGCCATTCGGGTCCGCCGAACAGGGCGTCCGCGCCCTCGTCCTGTGCGGACGCGACGATCCGCAGTCAGGCAATCTGCCAAGTTCGGAACAGATCCAGGGACAGCTCGAGCAGCAGCGCGTCAATCTGCGCGCCCAGCAGAAGCTGCGGGATCTGCGTCGTGACGCCGTCGTCGAATATCGCTGATTCTGACATGCCGCAGTCGCGCCCCCTCGCCGTCTCGATGGGCGACCCTGCGGGGATCGGACCTGAAATCATCGCCAAGGCTTGGTCCGCGCGTGTTGCGCACGATCTGCCCCCGTTCGTTGCGATCGGCGACATCCGGGCGGTCGAGTGGGTCTGGTCCGGGCCCGTGGTCCGGATCGCGGATCCTACCGAAACGGCCACGGTATTCGCCGGTGCGCTCCCGGTGCTGAGCGTCGAAGACGCGGGCGAGATCGTGCCCGGGAATCCGGATGTCGAGGGCGCCCGTTGCGCCTTGCACGCGCTCGAGCTTGCGGTGGGACTGGTCAAGACCGGAGCAGCACGCGCACTGGTCACGGGGCCGGTATCGAAGGCAAAGCTTTACGCGATTGGCTTCACCCATCCCGGGCAGACGGAGTTCGTCGCTGAACGGTTCGGCGTCGCGGGCGAGAATGCCGTGATGATGCTTGCCGGCCCGTCGCTCCGTGTCGTGCCGATCACGACGCATGTGCCGCTCGGCGACGTCGCCTCCCTGCTGTCGGTCGATCTGATCGTCGCAAAGGGGCGGGCGACGGCGCGCGGGTTGACTCGCAACTTCGGGATTGCGGCCCCGAGGCTCGCCTTTGCCGGGTTCAATCCGCATGCGGGCGAACAGGGCGCGCTCGGCCGTGAGGAGATTGATATCATCGCTCCGGCAATCGATCTGCTGCGCGCGGAGGGCATCGACGCGACCGGGCCTTTTGCGGCAGATACCTTGTTCCACCCGCGCGCGCGGGCGACCTATGACGCGGCACTCTGCTGCTACCACGACCAGGCGCTCGTGCCGCTCAAGACCATCCATTTCGACGAAGGCGTCAATATCACGCTCGGGCTGCCTATCGTGCGCACCTCGCCTGACCACGGCACAGCATTCTCGATCGCCGGTAAGGACCTTGCCGAACCGGGTGCCATGATCGCGGCGATCGCGATGGCCGGCCAGGCGTCCGATCGGCGTGCCGCGCAAAGCACCGAAAGTCGATGATCGCCCCGGCAACGGTTCTCCCCCCGCTGCGCGAGGTGATCGCGCGGCACGGCCTCAATGCCAGCAAAGCGCTGGGCCAAAATTTCCTGTTCGACGGGCAATTACTGGCGCGCATCGCCGCTGTGCCGGGTGATCTGCACGACGCTGAAGTCCTCGAGGTCGGCCCAGGTCCCGGTGGACTGACCCGCGCTTTGCTTGCGGCGGGTGCGCGCGTGACGGCGATCGAGCGGGATCATCGCTGTATCCCGGCGCTGGCCGAACTGGGCGACGCGTTCCCGGGGCAGTTGACGGTCATCGAGGGCGATGCGCTGGCGATCGACGCGCCGTCGTTGTTCACGACAAGACCTCACATCGTCTCCAACCTGCCCTATAACGTCGGTACCGCCTTGCTGGTCGGCTGGCTGTCGGCGGATTGGGCACCATGGTGGCAATCGCTGACGCTGATGTTCCAGAAAGAGGTCGCCGAACGGATCGTTGCGACCACGAACAGCGATCATTACGGACGCCTTGCGGTGCTCGCGCAATGGCGAAGCGCGTCGAGGATTGCGATGCCGGTCCACCGGTCGGCCTTTACGCCGCCACCCAAAGTCATGTCCGCAGTCGTCCACATCACGCCACAGGTTGCGCCCAAGGGTGTCGACTTCGCCCTGCTCGAACGGCTGACCGGCGCCGCCTTTGGCCAGCGTCGCAAGATGCTCCGCCAGAGCCTGAAGTCGGTGCCTGGTGCTCTCGATGCACTGGAGCGGATCGGGATCGATGGGACGCGACGCGCAGAGACCTTGTCGGTGCTGGATTTCGTGGCACTGGCGCGCGCTGCGAAGACACGGCCGCTCACCGTCAGCGGCTGAGGTCGTTCCGCTCAGTCCTTGGCGGGGGTCGCGGGCTTTACGACCTGCGCAGTCGTGATCGGCGGACCCTTGGCGATGATCGCGGCAAGCTGCACGGCTTCGGGACACTGACCCTTGCAGATGGTGCGGATCTTGGCGAGGTTGTCGCGGGCCCGGACGACCGCGCCCTTCATCACCAGCGCACTGCCTTGCCCCTGCAACGCGGTGACGTCGTTGGGCTCAAGCAGCAGCGCCTCGCGGTAAAGGCGGATCGCCTTGCCCGGCAGTTCGCGCGCCTCTGCGACTCTGCCCAGTTCAACGAACGCCGCGCGATTGCGCGGATCCACCGCGACCGCGGTTTCGAGCATGTCGGTCGCACCGTCGAGATTGCCGGCCGCCTTCAGGCTGCGCCCCTGTGCGAGCAGTTGCAACGACCGCGCATCAATCTGCGTATCGGGCCGTTGGCCGCTCAGTGACGTCGATACGGACACGACCGTCAGCGCGGCGGCAACGGCAACGGTCGAAAAACGCATGATGGTCTCCAGGCGGGGCACAGCGGGTTTGGCTAGCATGGGCTGATAAGGCGCGCGACAAAAAATCCGTCGGTGCCGTCGCGGCCTGGCTCGAGGCGAACCCCGTGGCCGTGGACAGCGCCTGCGGGCAACGACAGCGGCGCGGTCGTCCAGCCGGGATGCGCGCCCAGGAACCACGTAACCTGGTCCGTGCCTTCCGCATCGAGCAGCGAACAGACGATATACACCAACGTACCGCCCGGTTTGACCAGCGTTGCCGCGACCGACAGGACCTGCTGTTGGGTCGACTGCAATCTGGACACGCGGTCGGGCGTCAGGCGCCAGCGCGCCTCGGGATTGCGTCGCCACGTGCCTGTTCCCGAACAAGGCGCATCAACGAGCACGCCGTCCGCACGGCCTGCCCATTCGCTCAACGCCTCGATCTCACGGGTCGGGTTGAGCAACTGCGTCTCGATGATCACGGCCCCCGCACGCGTCGCGCGCGGCGCCAGCCGTGACAGCCGGTTACGATCGGTATCGCAGGCAAGGACGGTACCCGTGTTCGCCATCATCGCGGCGAGCGCGAGCGTCTTGCCGCCAGCGCCTGCGCAGAGGTCGACGATCCTTTGGCCGGGCTTGGCCTGCATCGCGAGCCCGACGATCTGGCTGCCCTCGTCCTGGACTTCCAGCGCTCCCTCGTTGAACAGCGGCAATGCCTCGACGTTCGTGCCGGTCGGCAGCCGGATTCCGTCGGGAGCGTGCGGTGTCGCCTCAGCCTCGGGCAATGCGGCGAGCACGGCGGGACGATCCGCGACGAGCGTGTTGACCCGCAGGTCGAGCGTCGCGCGCCCCGCAAGATCGGTGAGCGCCGCGCCATCGAGCCCCGATGCCCGCAACGCCTTGGTCAGCCATTGCGGGGCGACGCCAGCGCGCGCGCGTGGTTCGTCCTTGCCGATCGGCGCTGGTGCATGGGTCGAGCCGTCGAAGGTCGCGGCCAGCGCGGGGTCGGCATCAGCGACCAGCAGCATCGCGGCACGACCGTCCTCAGGCCGATCCCCTGCCTTGCGGATCGCCGCATAGACGAGCTCACGCACGGCGCGACGGTCCTTCGACCCCGCATAGCGACGCGTGGCGAAGTAGCGGGCGATGAGCGTGTCGGCTGCCGCGCCGCTCTCCCGGGCAGCGGCGATGATCTGGTCAAGCAGTTCGATCGCGGCCTGGGTCCGTGCCGACGGGGTCAAGGCCGGCCTCCCGGGACTGCGCAATATCGGGTAGTGATTTGGTAGGGGATCATCATCATCCCCTGCCCCTACCCCCTCCCGGACGCAGAAGGGAATGATTTCAGGTATCCGCTTGCCGCATTCCCGGCCGGCGGGCCCTACCGATCCCGTGGCGGCATCGGGAGGCGTCGATGCTAGCGCGTCGGGTAGTTCGGGGCCTCGCGCGTGATCGTGACGTCGTGGACATGACTCTCCATCAGGCCGGCACCGGTGATCTGGACGAATTCCGCGCGTGCCTGCAGATCCGGGATCGTTGCCGATCCTGTATAGCCCATCGCCGCCTTGATCCCGCCGACGAGCTGGTGGACGACGTCACGTGCCGGGCCCTTATACGCAACCTGCCCTTCGATGCCCTCGGGAACCAACTTCAGCTGGTCCTTGATATCGCCTTGGAAGTAGCGATCCGCAGACCCGCGACCCATCGCGCCGACCGAACCCATACCACGATAGGATTTATACGCGCGCCCCTGGTAAAGGAAGGTTTCGCCCGGCGCCTCGTCGGTCCCGGCGAGCAGCGACCCGATCATCACGGTCGATGCGCCCGCGGCCAGCGCCTTGGCCATGTCGCCCGACGTGCGGATACCGCCATCCGCGATCACCGGTACGCCGGCCTTGTGACCGGCTTCGGCGCAATCCATCACGGCCGTCAACTGCGGTACGCCCACGCCAGCGACCACCCGCGTGGTGCAGATCGACCCGGGGCCGATGCCGACCTTGATGCCGTCCGCGCCCGCGTCGATCAGCGCGCGGGTCGCGTCGCCCGTCGCGACGTTGCCGGCAACGACCTGGACCGAGTTGGACAGTTTCTTCACCCGCTCGACCGCACGCCCGACGTCGCGGTTATGACCATGCGCCGTGTCTATGACGATCAGGTCGCATCCGGCGTCGACCAGCTGTTCCGTGCGATCGAAGCCCTTGTCGCCGACGGTCGTCGCCGCTGCGACACGCAGGCGGCCCGCTTCGTCCTTGGTCGCATCGGGGAACATGACGGCCTTTTCGATATCCTTAACCGTAATGAGGCCGACGCAACGATACTCGGCATCGACGACCAGCAGCTTTTCGATGCGACGCTGGTGCAGCAGCCGGCGCGCTTCCTCCTTGCCGACCTCGGTCGACACGGTTGCAAGATTCTCGTGCGTCATGAGCTCGCTGACCGGCTGCTGCGGGTTACCGGCGAAGCGAACATCGCGATTGGTTAGGATCCCGACCAGCTTGCCATCCGACTCGACGACCGGAATGCCGCTAATCCGGTGGCCAGCCATCAACGCCTGCGCCTCGCCCAGAGTGGCAGTCGGCTTGATCGTGATCGGGTTGACCACCATCCCCGATTCGAACCGCTTGACCTGACGGACCGCGACAACCTGTTCCTCGATCGTCAGGTTACGGTGCAGCACGCCGATACCGCCGAGCTGGGCCATGACGATCGCCATGTCCGCTTCGGTCACGGTGTCCATCGCGGAGGACAGGATCGGAATGTTGAGGGCTATCCCCCGCGTAACCTGGGTCCGCGTGTCCGCCTGGCTTGGCAGCACGTCCGATTCCCCCGGATACAGAAGGACGTCGTCGAAAGTGAGGCCGAGGCGGATATCCATGAAAGCTGCCGATCCTGGGTGTGGGGTGGCGCGCCATGTAACCAAAGCGGGCGCGTACGGCTAGGCCCCTCTGCGAACGGCGTGCTATAGCCGGGCACTACACGCATGGGGGATATTCCGATGGGGTTGATTGTCGCCGGGCTCGCAGTAGCGCTGGTGCTGTTCTATTTGATGACCAGTATCAAGATCGTACGTCAGGGCTATCAGTACACGATCGAACACTTCGGCAGGTTCACGACGGTCGCGCGGCCCGGTTTCAATTTCTATCCCGCGTTTTTCTACAGGGTCGGGCGGAAGGTGAACATGATGGAACAGGTGATCGATATTCCCGGGCAGGAGATCATCACCAAGGACAATGCGATGATATCAACCGACGGGGTCGTCTTCTTTCAGGTCCTGGATCCGGCCAAGGCCGCCTATGAGGTGTCGGACCTGTATCAGGCGCTGCTACAGCTCACGACGACGAATCTTCGCACCGTCATGGGTTCAATGGATCTCGACGAGACATTGAGCAAGCGCGACGAGATCAATGCGCGATTGCTGAGCGTCGTCGACCACGCAACGACGCCCTGGGGGGTCAAGATCACCCGGGTGGAGATCAAGGACATTCGTCCGCCCGCCGACATCGTCAACGCCATGGGCCGCCAGATGAAGGCCGAGCGCGAGAAGCGCGCAAACATTCTGGACGCGGAAGGGGCACGCGCGTCGGAAATCCTTCGGGCAGAGGGTCAGAAGCAGGCCCGGATCCTGGAGTCGGAGGGCCGCAAGGAATCGGCCTTTCGCGATGCCGAGGCCCGCGAGCGTGCGGCCGTTGCCGAAGCGTCAGCGACCCGGGCGGTGTCGCAAGCGATCGAGGAGGGCGGCGCGCAGGCGATCAACTATTTCATTGCGCAGAAATATGTCGAAGCAATCGGCAAATTCGCCACGTCGCCCAATGCGAAGACAATCCTGTTTCCCGTCGAGGCGACCCAGTTGATGGGAACGCTGGGTGGCATTGGCGAGATTGCGAAGGATGCCCTGCGCGACACAGTGCAGTCGACCACGTCGCCAGCGAAGCCGGCGCCTAGGGGACCATTTGAACTGTCGAATGCCAACGAGGTGCCAAAAAGCTGATGTTTGGGATCGGACCGGCCGTTGCATGGCTGATCACTGCGCTGATCTTAGGAATCGCGGAACTGGCTGTTCCGGGAGTCTTCCTGGTCTTCTTGGCGATCGCCGCGGCTTTCACCGGGGTGATGGCGTTCGCGCTGCCGGACCTGCCGATCTCCGTACAGCTCGGCGCCTTTGCGGTCTGGAGCGTGGTCACGGTCACGATCGGCAAACGATGGTATCGTGACTATCCGGTCGAAGGCGGGGATCCACTGTTGAACGACCGCGCGGCGCGGTTGATCGGCCAGATCGTGATCGTCGAGACCGGGCTCGTCGACGGCCATGGCCGCGTTTTCGTCGGTGACGGCAGTTGGCCCGCACGCGGGCCCGACGCGGCGGTCGGCACGCGGGTCAGGATCGTCGCGGTGATGGACGGCGCGGTGGCTGTGGAACCTCAGTAGACGGGCGTCGCAACGTCTCGGACGGCCCGTTTAATGTCGATGGCGGGACCGAGAAGGGCTCGACGCCCCATCCCGGTCCGGCACCCGCGAACCTACCGGGCCGCTCGGTTTGTCACGCAGCTTCGGTCACCTTCGGCGCCGCCTGCATTACGCTGGCATCGACATGCTCCGAGAACTGCGCGAAATTCTCGACGAACAGATCGACCAGCTTTGCCGCTGTCGCGTCATAGGCATCGGTATCTGCCCATGTCGTCCGCGGATCGAGGATGGCGTCGTCGACGCCCTGTACGCTCACCGGAACCTGAAACCCAAAGTTAGGGTCCGTACGAAATTCGGCAGTCTTCAGACTGCCGTCCAGCGCAGCGTTCAGAAGCGCACGCGTAGCCTTGATCGGCATCCGGCTGCCGACACCATATTTGCCCCCGGTCCAACCCGTATTCACCAGCCAGCAGTCGACCCCGCCGCGGGCGATCCGCGCCTTCAGGAGATTGCCATAGACCGAAGGATGCCGCGGCATGAACGGAGCGCCGAAACACGTCGAGAACGTCGCATCGGGCTCGGTCACGCCGATTTCGGTGCCGGCGACGCGCGCCGTATAGCCCGACAGGAAATGATACATTGCCTGATCCGGGGTCAGTTTAGCTATAGGCGGGAGCACACCATAGGCATCGGCGGTCAACATCACGATGTTCCGCGGAACCGGACCCATATTGTCCGCCGAGCTGTTGGGAATGAAGTCGATCGGATAGGCGCCCCGGCTATTTTCCGCGAGCGTGTGATCGTCAAGATCAAGCAGGCGCGTGGTGGGATCCATCACGACATTCTCGAGAACCGTTCCGAACCGCTTCGTCGTCGCGAAGATCTCGGGCTCGGCATCGGCCGACAAACGGATCATCTTGGCGTAGCAGCCACCTTCGAAGTTGAAGACGGCGGTATCGGACCAGCCATGCTCATCGTCGCCGATCAGCGTTCGGCTGGCATCGGCACTCAAGGTCGTCTTGCCGGTGCCAGAAAGCCCGAAGAACACCGCGGTATCGCCGTTTGCGCCCATGTTTGCCGAACAATGCATCGGCATCACCCCGGCCGGCGGCAGGAGGTAGTTGAGCAGGCCGAAGACCGACTTTTTCATCTCCCCGGCATATTTCGTACCCCCGATAAGGATGAGCCGATCGGTGAAATTGACCGCGATGACGGTTTCGCTGCGGCAACCATGCCGCGCGGGATCGGCCTGGAAGCTGGGCAGATCGATGATCGTATAGTCGGCTTGAAAGCCTTTCAGCGCTGACGCTTCCGGACGGACAAGCATCGTCCGGATGAAGAGATTGTGCCAGGCGAGTTCCGTGACGACGCGAACATTCACCCGGTGATCGGGTTGCGATCCGCCATATAGGTCCTGAACGAACAGCGTATTCTTCTGCGCCAGCGCGGCGTAGAAATCTGCCTTCAGTGCGGCAAAGTGCGCCGGAGCCATCGGCTTGTTGCTCTTGCCCCACCAGACGGTCGCGTCGGTTTCCGCGTCGCGGACGATGAACTTGTCCTGAGCCGAACGTCCGGTATGCGCGCCCGTTTCGACGACCAGGGGCCCGTCGGCGGACAGACGCCCCTCACCCCGGTCGAGCGCGGCTTCGACCAGCTGCGCGGTCACCAGATTCCAGTGCACCTCCGCATGTGTTTCAATTCCCTGCGCATCGAGCCCTGAGGCAGGGGTTCGCAAATCAGACACGGCATCTCTCCATAAGACACTTGCGCATACGTATGTATGTCGTTGAGGCTCGATCTAGGCGGGCCTGTGATCCGGGTCAATTCGACCGGAGGGCGTGCAACTCACGCCGCGTTCTGGTGTACCCCGGTTGAGTACGCTAGCACTTTGCCCTACGCAGCCCGAGATTTATCCCGGCGGGCGCCAAGAAGATGACAGCCAGACCATGACGGCAACGATCGCGCTCGTCGATGACGACCGAAACATCCTGACGTCCGTGTCGATCGCCCTTCAGACCGAAGGGTTTGTCACGCGGGTCTATTCGGATGGCGAGACCGCGCTGAAGGCCTTGACGGACAATCCCCCCGATCTGGCGATCTTCGACATCAAGATGCCCCGTATGGATGGTCTGGAACTGTTGCGGCGGCTGCGCGAAAAGAGCCAGATTCCTGTCATCTTCCTGACCAGCAAGGACGACGAGCTCGACGAGGCGCTTGGTCTTGCGATGGGGGCGGACGACTATATCGCGAAGCCGTTCTCGCAGCGATTGCTGATTGCGCGGGTCCGGGCGATCTTGCGGCGTGCGGAGCTGACCCGGTCGCCAGGCACGGAAACCGAGGCCGAAGCGGCGGGGCCGCTCGACCGCGGGCGCCTCAGCATGGACCCGGCGCGCCACCGGACCCTGTGGGCTGGCGAACCCGTGACGCTGACGGTGACGGAGTTCATGATCCTCGAAACGCTCGCGCAGCGGCCGGGTATCGTCAAGACGCGCAACCAGTTGATGGACGCCGCCTATCAGGACGACATCTATGTCGACGACCGGACGATCGACAGCCACATAAAGCGGCTTCGGCGCAAATTCCGACAGGTCGATCCAGATTTCGACGCGATCGAAACACTGTATGGGGCAGGCTATCGGTTCTCCGAAGATTAGCATGGGACGGAGCGATCCGGGCGACGACGTGGGCGATCGTAACGAGGATGACGGTCGCGACCTGACATTACGCTGGTCGGGTCAGATCTCGCTCACGCGGCGCATCCTCGCCGTCAATATCTTCGCGCTCCTGCTGCTCGCAGGCGGCTTTTTCTACCTCGATTCCTATCGCAGCCGGATTGTCGACAGCCGCGTCGCGCAGGCCGCACGCGAGGCGCGGCTGATCGGCGAGGCAATCGCCGCAGTCGATCCGGCGCTGCGTGAGCCGCTCATCGTTCGGCTGGCGCAGGATACGGGCTCGCAGATCCGGGTCTTCGACCGCGACGGGCAGATCATCAAGGACAGTCGCGCACTGGGGCTGCGCAGTTTCGTGCTGCACGACCCGGACAAGGAAGACTGGGGGCAGGATGCCGCGCGCTTTCTCGACGCGGTCATCGACGTGGTCGTGATGGCGCCCCGCGCACCGCTTTACCGCGAACGCGGCCCGCGCCAACGCTGGCCCGATGTAGAGGACGTGCGGCTGCGGCATGGGATTTCCACGACGGTCTGGCGCGCACCTGACCGCACCCCGGTGATAACGGCAGCAGCCCGCGTGCCAGGCGGCGGCGTGGTAATGACGACGGTGAACGCGCGCGACATCACGCGCACCGTGCGTATCGAACGCTTCCGCCTGAGCATGGTGCTGTTGCTGGTCTCGATCGTCTCCGTGCTGCTCTCGCTCTTCCTTGCACGAACCATCGTCCGCCCCCTCCGCCGTCTGGCACGAGCGGCGGTACGGGTACGGCTCGGACGCGCGCGCGAGGTCGTTGTCCCTCGGCTGCCGTCGCGCCGGGATGAATTGGGGATGCTCGCCCGCGCGCTGTCGGACATGAGCCTGGCGCTCAGGGCTCGCATCGACGCGACCGAAGCCTTCGCTGCCGATGTTACGCATGAAATGAAGAACCCGCTGGCGTCGCTACGGTCTGCGGTGGAAGGGCTGTCGCGCGTGCAGGATCCCGCCCTCAAGGAGCAGCTGATGGCGATCGTTCGAGACGATGTCCATCGGCTCGATCGGCTGATCTCCGACATCTCCGACGCGTCGCGACTCGACGCACAGCTTAGCCGGGCAAAGTTCGAACCAATCGATATGGTCAGGCTGATCAACGGCTTGCTATCCCAGCGCCTCGCACGCGACGTCGAGCGAGATATCCGTTTTCGCTTCGACCGCAGCGACGATGGCCCGTTTGTCGTGCTCGGCGAAGGCGCCCGGCTCGAGCGCGTGATCGAGAACCTAATCGATAACGCGGTATCCTTCTCGCCCGACCGTGCCCTGATCACGCTGTCCGCCATGCGCGGCGCGCAGGAGGTCGTCCTTCGTGTCGAGGATGAGGGCCCGGGCGTCCCTCCAGACGCACGCGATGCGATCTTTCGCCGCTTCCACTCGGTCAGACCTGACGGCGAAGCCTTCGGGCGTCACTCCGGATTGGGGCTCGCCATTGCGCGCACCATCGTCGAGGGGCATCAGGGCACGATCACCGTCGAATCGCGCGAGGATCGGCTGGGCGGCGCCCGGTTCGTGATTCATCTGCCGCTGTATACACGATGAGGGAGCTCTAGTTCTGTCTGTCCTCTCGTCCGATCGCCTGCATGCGACGACCGTCTCGATCGGCGGCCAGGGCGTCCTGCTGGAAGGACCTTCCGGCATCGGCAAGTCCGACCTCGCCCTCCGCCTGATCGACCGCGGCGCGATGCTGGTCAGTGACGACCAGACCATCGTCGTGCGGTCGGGGACCCGGCTGCTGGCGCACGCGCCCGCTTCCATCGCTGGCCAGATCGAGGTTCGGGGTCTGGGCATTATCGCCATGCCCTATGTTGTCGACATACCCATCGCCCTGCTCGTACGGCTAGGAGGGCAGGTTCCGCGGATGCCCGAGCGAGAGGCACGGCGGATCGCCGGCGTCGACATCCCGGTCCTCCTGCTCGAACCACTCCAGGCGTCCGCTCCACTGAAGGTTGAATTGGCTCTGACACACGGAATTCTCGCCGCATGACGCGCCAATCAAAGGCGATCCTGCTGATCACCGGCATGTCGGGCGCGGGCAAATCGACCGTTCTCAAGACGCTTGAGGATCTGGGCTGGGAGATCGTCGACAATCTGCCGCTCCTGCTGCTCGATCGGCTGCTGGATACGCCGCGCGCACAGGGACAAATGGATGATTCCACCCCCCTGGCGATTGGTATTGGCTCGCAAACGCGCGATTTCGATGCGGATCGCATCATCGGGCGCATCCGCGATCTGCGCGATCGGCACGGTCTGGAAATCGGGACGCTGTTCCTCGACTGTTCGGGGGTAGAACTCGAGCGACGCTATTCCGAGACGCGGCGGCGTCATCCGCTAGCCCCCGATCGCCCCGCGGGCGACGGGATCGCGCGCGAGCGTGAAATGCTGCGGCCGCTGCGCGACTGGGCGAACCGGTTGATCGACACGACCACATTGGCGGCCAACGAACTCGCGCAACAGATCCGCCACAGCTTCGCACAGGACGATCAGGGTGCTCCGACGCTGTCGATCCAGTCCTTCGGCTTCGCGCGCGGGCTACCGCGCAACGCTGACCTCGTCTTCGACATGCGGTTTTTGCGAAATCCGCATTGGGATCCGCAGCTGCGTCCTGGGACCGGACTGGATGCCGAGGTTGCGCAATATGTCATGGCCGATCCGGCCTATGAAGCCGCTGTCAGCCGCATCGAGGATCTGCTGCTCCTGTTGCTGCCGCGCTACAAGGCGGAGGGCAAGTCCTATGTCAGCGTTGCGATCGGGTGTACCGGAGGGAGACACCGATCGGTTCATGTTGCCGAACGGATCGCCGGACGGTTGCGCGCAGAGGGTTTTTCGCCCACGGTAAACCATCGCGACCTGGGGGCCGCGCCGCAGGACTCGCTTGAGGGACCACCGGTCGGCTTATGAGTATGAAGCGTCTGATATGATCGGCCTAGTTTTGGTGACCCACGGGCGGCTCGCCGACGAGTTCGTGACCGCAATGGTCCATGTCGTCGGCCCGCAGGAACGTGTCGCGGCAATCGCGATCGGCCCGGATGACGATATGGAGGAACGCCGCGCGGATATCGCGACGGCGATCGCCGAGGTCGATGCGGGGCGCGGTGTGATCGTCCTGACCGACCTGTTCGGCGGTACCCCGTCCAACCTTGCCATCTCGCTGATGGAGCGGGGCCGGGTGGAGGTGATCGCGGGAATGAACCTGCCGATGCTGATCCGTCTGGGGTCGGCGCGCAAGGCGATGACGGTCGTGGCGGCGGTCGCTGCCGCGCGTGAAGCCGGCCGGAAATATATATCCGTCGCATCCGAGGTTCTCGGCGAGGCGGCAGCGTGACTGCGGTTGCGCGCACTGTCCTGATCACCAACCGCCGGGGATTGCATGCCCGGGCGAGCGCGAAGTTCGTTACGCTCGCCTCCTCGCAGCCCTGCGATGTGCTGGTCGAAAAGGACGGCGCGGGCAGCGTGACGGGAACGTCGATCATGGGGCTGATGATGCTCGGGGCCGCGATGGGCGATTCGATCGTCATATCGGCGACGGGCGATGGCGCGGACGAAACCGTTGCCCGGCTGGTCGAACTTGTCGAAGCCAAGTTCGGCGAGGATTGAGCCCCCTTCCCCGCAGCGCTTGCCGCGCGGGGTTGCGACGGGCATGAGCGGCGCGTGTTGACCGACCTCCCCTGTTTCCGCGCGCCGAAGGGCCGATAAATGCCTCGCGAAATTACCGCCTTCTCGAACCCGTTGATCAAATATGTTCGCGATCTTCGCGACAAGCGACATCGCAAGGCTGCAAGGCAGTTTCTTGCCGAGGGATTGCGGATCTTGACCGAGGCTCGCGAGACCGGCCGCCTGCCCCGCACGCTCTTTTATGCCGCCGCAAGCGCCAACCACCCGCTGGTGCACGCGCTGTCGGTGGATGTCGAGGAGGCGGGTGGCGAATCGATCCAGACGACGCCAGACATCCTGTCCAAGCTGTCGGGCAAGGACAATCCGCAGGCGGTGGTCGGCGTGTTCGACGAGTTCGACGCGGCCCTCGAGGATCTGGACCGGACCAGCGCGGGGATCTGGCTGGTGGCCGAGCGACTGCGGGACCCGGGCAATCTGGGCACGATTCTGCGGACCGGCGATGCCGTCGGGGCGGGCGGGCTGATCCTGATTGGTGAGTCGGTCGATCCGTTCTCGGTCGAGGCGGTGCGGGCGAGCATGGGGGCGCTGTTCACCATTCCGGTCGTCAAGACCGAGTGGGCGCCGTTCGAGGCCTGGCTCCGCAGCGGCCCCGGGCAGCTGGTCGGGCTGAGCCTCGACACCGAGACCGATTACCGGGCCGCGACGTACGGCGCCCCGACCTTCCTGCTGACCGGCAACGAGGCGCAGGGCATGCCGGCGGAGATAGCCGAAGGGTGCGACACGCTGGTCAAGATTCCGATGCTGGGCAAGGCCGACAGCCTCAATGCCGCAGTCGCCACCGCGGTCATGGCCTATGAGGTTCTTGCCCAACAGCGTTGAAAACGCGGGTTAAACGTCCGCGGTCTCCGACTTTTCGATCAATGCCGGCCCCTCGCCCAGCGCCAACGCGTCGATCGACGACACGTCCTCGAGATCGCGCGCGCCGGTCTCGATATTGAGGTCGCGGAACTTGCGGCCGGTGACCATCAGGCGGCCGTTGAACGAGTTGGTGAAGCCGTTGAAGTTCTTCACCGCGCTGTTGAGACCGACCCCGACCTTGCGCAGATCGTCCGCAACCTTGGCGAGACGATCGTGCATCTCCTTGCCGAGTTCGCCGATCTTGCGCGCCTCGTTGGCGAGCTTTTCCTGCCGCCAGACCGCGGCAACCGTCCGGGCGATCGCAATCAGGTTGGTAGGAGTGGCGAGCAAGACCCTCTTTTCGAACGCGAAATCCCAGAGCGTCGGATCATGCTCAAGCGCGGCGGAGAGGAAATGCTCGCCGGGGACGAACATGATCACATAATCGGGCGTATCGGCGAACTGGTTCCAATAGGCCTTGTTGCCGAGCCCGTTGACATGCGCGCGCATCGACGCGGCGTGCGCCGCCAGACCGACCAGCCGCTCGGCCTCGTCGACCGCACCGAATGCATCCTGATAGGCGTTGAGCGAGACCTTGGCATCGATGACGAGTGCGCGGCCGCCGGGGACGCGGATGATCGCATCGGGGCGCAGCCGGGCACCGGCGCGCTCATCGGCATCCCCGACCGCGACGCTGACCTCGGTCTGGAAATCGGTATGTTCGCTGAGGCCGCAGGTCTCGAGCACGTTCTTCAACTGCTGCTCGCCCCAGCGGCCGCGCGACTTGGGCGCATTGCGGAGCGAGTTGACGAGCTTGGCGGCTTCGGTCGAGACCTTCTCCTGGCCGAGCCGCATCTGTTCGATCTGCCCTTTGAGATCGCCGAACGCGTCGCGGCGCTCCGCCTCGACCTTGGCGACGCCCTCTTCATAGCGCTGCAGCCGGTCGCTGACGGGCTGGAGCATCGATTTGAGGTTCTGCCCGGCGGATTCCTCCGACTGGCGGAAGCGGGCGTCGGCGCGGTCGAGGAAGGTCTTCTGCGCGTCGCTCAGCAGCTTGTTGGCGACGTCGCCGAACTGCGCGGCCATCACGTCCTTGGCGTCGCGGAGTTCGACCAGCCGGGCCTCGAACGCTTCGCTGCGGGCATGCTCGGTGGCGAGTTCGGTGCGCGCGGCGTCGCGGTCGGCGCGGATCGTCGCGAGATCGGTGCGCAGACGGTCCGCGTCCCCGGCGCGTTCCGCATTCTGCGCGCGCAGCGTGGCGAGATCCTGGAGCGCGGCATTGCGCTCCTGCTCGACCGCATCGCGCGCGGTACGGACGAGATCGAAGTCAGCGGCACGGGTCCTGGCGACCGCAAGATCGCTGGCGAGTGCGCTGGCACGACGCGAGGCCAGCAGCCAGCCGAGCAGCAGCCCGGCGGCGGCGGCGAGCAGCGCGACGATCACGAGTTCGGTCATGCCAGCGTCCCAATGTTGCGAATGTTGAGACGATAAGCGGGTTTTGCGCCGAGATTCGTACAATTTCCGGCCGCGGGACCGGCCATGCAGGGTTTGGGCGCGGGCGACTGGGGGGACACGGTCTGGAAGGTCATCGTTGGAACATAGCACGAACGACGTGGGTAGGACAGAGGGATTTTCCTACCTTCGGGCGTTGGCCTTGGTCGCTACGGGAGCGAACGGGGCTTTGCGGGCGGTAGTGAGGTATCGCCGGGGACGTGCCAACTGGGCCCCGGCCTTCGCCGGGGTGGTGTTTTTGGGGGTGCACCGCCCCTCGCGGCGGAGCTATCGCAGGTGGGCGCCGGTGTTTGCTGGGCAGTGTTCTTGGCGTGTGCCGCCCGCGATTACGGGGGGCTTCCCTGCCTGAGCCCCGGCCTTCGCCGGGGAGTCGGTGGGTTAGCCGGTCGAGGTAACGACCGGCGCCGGGTCAGCCGAGCTTGCGGGCCTTGGCGAGTTTCTTGAGGACCATGTCGCGCTTGAGGCGGCTGATGTGGTCGATGAACAATACGCCGTCGAGATGGTCGATCTCGTGCTGCATGCAGGTCGAGAGCAGGCCGTCGAGCTCTTCCTCATGCGCGGCACCGGTCTCGTCGAGCCACTTCACGCGGCAGCGGGCGGGGCGGACGACCTCGGCATATTGCTCGGGGATCGAAAGGCAGCCCTCGTTATAGGTCGACATCTCTTCGCTGACCGAAAGGATCTCGGCGTTGATATAGGCCTTGGGATTTTTGATCGGCTTGTCCTCTTCGTCCTTCTCTTCCTGAAGGTCGATGACGAGGACGCGCTGCTGCACGCCGACCTGAGTCGCGGCGAGGCCGATGCCGTTGAAGTCGTACATCGTCTCGATCATGTCGGCAACGAGCGTACGGGTGGAATCGTCCACCGACGCCACCGGCTCCGCGACGAGGCGCAGGCGGGGATCGGGGACTTCGAGAACGGTCATGACGGTCATGCTGCGCAGCTAGGTTCCGCGGGTTGAGCCGTCAAGCATTTGGGTTAGGCCGCAACGATCAGGCCATCGGGCGACGCGCGCGCAGCGCCTGAGCGAGCGTGCCCTCGTCGAGATAGTCGAGCTCGCCGCCCACCGGCAGGCCGTGCGCGAGCTGCGTGACGCGGACGGGGAAGCGTTCGATCCGTTCGGCGATGTAATGCGCGGTGGTCTGGCCTTCGAGCGTCGCGTTCATCGCGAGCACGACCTCGTCGATCCCCCCCGCCTCGATCCGGCGGACGAGATTGTCGATGCTGAGATCCTCGGGACGGATGCCTTCGAGTGCGGACAGGCGACCGCCAAGCACGTGGAAGCGACCGGGGAACAGCCGCGAGCGATCGAGCGCCCAGAGATCGGCGACCTCCTCGACGACGCAGAGCGAGCGCTGGTCGCGGCGCGGGTCGGCGCAAATCGCGCACGGGTTGGTGGTGTCGACATTACCGCAGACGCTGCAATTTTCCAGCCGCTCGTCGACCGCGGTCAGCGCCTCGCGCAGCGGCCCCAGCGCGGCGTCGCGCTTCTTGAGCAGATGCAGCACGGCGCGGCGTGCGGACCGGGGGCCGAGGCCGGGGAGCCGGGCCAGCGCCTGCGTCAGCGCCTCGATCTCGGGGGATGCCATCGCAACCAGATAGGGGGTTGCGTCGCTCCCCGCCAGCGTGTTCGAGAGGGGCATGCGGATCATCTTCATGGGAACGCCGGACTTCGCGGTGCCGGTGCTGGAGGCCCTCGTCGCGGCGGGGCACGAATTGGTGGCGGCCTATTGCCAGCCGGCACGACCGGGCGGGCGACGCGGACGCGAGCTGGTGCCGTCGCCGGTCCAGGTCCGGGCGGAGGCGCTGGGCATCGAGGTTCGGACGCCGGTGTCGTTCAAGGCGTCGCTGCCCGAGGGGCTTGAGGCGCGGGAAGCGTTTGCCGCGCTGGAGGCGGATGTCGCGGTCGTGGCCGCCTATGGCCTGATCCTGCCGCGCGCGGTGCTCGATGCGCCGCGGCTCGGGTGCCTCAACGTCCATGGCTCGCTGTTGCCGCGGTGGCGCGGGGCGGCGCCGGTGCAGCGCGCGATCCTCGCGGGCGATGCCGAGACGGGCGTCGGGATCATGCAGATGGAGGCCGCGCTCGATACCGGGCCGGTCAGGCTCGAGGGGCGGACGCCGGTCGCGGGGAAGACCGCGGGCGATCTGACCACCGAGCTGTCGGTGATGGGCGCGCGGTTGATGGTCGAGGTGCTGGGCGATCTCGACGCCTACCCTGCCCGGCCGCAGCCCGAAGAGGGCGTCACCTATGCGGCCAAGATCGACAAGGCGGAGGCGCGGATCGATTTCGAGCGGTCGGCGGTCGAGGTCGAGCGGCTGGTGCGCGCGATGAACCCGGCGCCGGGCGCGTGGTTCGAGGTCGCCGGCGAGCGGGTGAAGGTGCTCGCGGCGGACGTGTTGCCGTTCAGCTTCCTGGGGTGCGAGGGGCTGACCGTGAACGCCGAGCTGACGATCGGGTGCGGCGACGGCGCGATCCGGCCGACGTTGGTACAGCGGGCCGGGCGCGGCGTGACATCGGCCGAGGAGCTGCTGCGCGGGTTTGCGATCCTCTCGGGGACCCAGCTTTGACGCGGTTCGCGCTGACGGTGGAGTTTGACGGCCGGCCGTTCATGGGCTGGCAGCGACAGAAGCATGGGCCGAGCGTGCAGGCCGCGCTCGAGGCGGCGGTGCTAAAGATGACCGGCGAGACCGTGGCGGTGCAGGCGGCGGGGCGGACCGATGCGGGGGTGCACGGGATCGCAATGCGCGCGCATGTCGATATCGAGAAGCCACTGGCGGCGTTTCGGTTGATGGAGGGGCTGAACGCGCTGGTCAAACCGGCGCCGGTCTCGGTGCTGGCGTGCGAGGTGGTGCCTGACGACTGGCATGCGCGGTTCTCGTGTATCGGGCGGTCGTATGAGTACCGGATCGTCAACCGGCGCGCGCCGCTGAGCTTCGAGGCGGGGCTGGCGTGGCAGGTGCCGCAGCCGCTGGATGCGGAGGCGATGGCGGAGGCGGCGCGTGCGCTGGTCGGGCGGCATGACTTCACGACGTTTCGGTCGGCGCATTGCCAGGCGGACAGTCCGTTGCGGACTTTGGACCGGCTGGATGTGGTACGCGAGGGCGAGCGGCTGTTCGTCTACGCGGCGGCGCGGTCGTTCCTGCATCATCAGGTGCGCTCGATGGTCGGGTGCCTGGCGCTGGTCGGCATGGGGCGCTGGGCGGTCGGCGATGTCGCGGACGCGCTGGCGGCGAAGGATCGGGCGATGCTGGGGCTCAATGCACCGCCCGATGGGTTGTTCTTCGTGACCGCGGTTTATCCCTGAGGAATTAACACCTTAGCGGACGAACTTCGCAGCGAGTTCGACATGCGTCGACCAGAGGAACTGGCCGACCGGCTGGATCCAGTCGATCCGCCAGCCGGCGTCGCAGAGCTCCTTGGCATCGCGCGCGAAGCTCGCCGGGTTGCACGAGACGTAGACGATCACCGGGGTCTTCGACGCGGCGAGCGCGCCGGCCTGTTCGCGCGCGCCCGAGCGGGGCGGATCGATCACCACCGCGTCGAACCGGTCGAGCTCGGCTACCGTCAGCGGGCGGCGGTAGAGGTCGCGGTGCTCGGGGAAGACCGGGCGTTGCAGGCGGTGCGCGGCGGCCTTCAGCGCGGTGAGCGCGTCGCGCGCGCCCTCCGCGGCATAGACCTTCGCCGGGATCGCGAGCGTGAAGGTGCCGAGCCCGGCGAACAGGTCGGCGACGGTGGCGGGCGTACCGATCGCCTCGAGCACCGCGGCGGTGAGCGCGGCCTCGCCGTCGGGGGTCGCCTGCAGGAACGAGGCGGGTGGCAGCGGCACGGGGACGCCGCCCAGCGTGATCGTCACCGCATCGGGCTCCCAGCGCGTCTCCGGCCCCAGCCCGTCGTCGAACGCGACGCGGGCGATGCCGTGCTCCTCGCAGAACCGGGTGAGCGCTTCGGCGGCGGGGAGGCCTTCGGGCGCGAAACCGGTGATGAGGATGTCGGCGCCCTGGTCCGCGAGCGTCAGGTGGATGTCGGCGCGGCGGCGGAAGTTGAGGCGCTTGAGCAGGGTGCGCAGCGGCTGGACGAGCGCGAACAGGCGCGGATCGAGGATCCAGCATTCCTTGATGTCAACGATCAGATGCGCCTTCTCGGCGGTGAAGCCGAGCGTGATCCTGCCGCCCTTCGCCTCGGCATGCAGCGTCGCGCGGCGGCGGCTGCGGACCGGCGAGATATGCGGGGTGCGGATCGGCGCGGACAGGCCCTGCCCGTCGAGCGCGGAGGCGATCCGGTCGGTGACGAAGGCGCTGTAGCTTTCGTCGTCGAGATGCTGGAGCTGGCAGCCGCCACAGGTCGGGAAATGGACGCAGGGCGGCGTCTGGTGGTGCGGGCCGTGGGTCACGCTGCCGTCGGCCGCGAGCGTGTCGCCGGGCGCGGTGAAGGCGGCGTGGCGGCCGTCGGCGGTGATGCCGTCGCCGCGCGCGGCGACGCGGACGATGGTGTCGGTCGTTGGGTCACTGGTCATAAGGACGCTCTGGCCGACCGGAGCGCATCCGCCAAGTCATCGGCGATAAACGCCGGCCCGGATCGACGCGCGGCCTCGCTGTGAAGCCACACGCCCGCGCCGGCGGCGGCGAGCGGATCGAGCCCTGCGGCGAGCATCGCGCCGATCGCGCCGGCGAGGACGTCGCCGGTGCCCGCGGTGGACAGCCAGTCGCTCGCGCCGGGGGCGAGCCGGGCGCGGCCGTCGGGCGCGGCGATGACGGTGTCCGCACCCTTGAAGACGACGACCGCCCCGGTGCGGGCGGCGGCGTCGCGGGCGCGGGTGATCTTGTCGTCGTCCGATCGCCCGAAGAGCGCGTCGAACTCGCCGGCGTGCGGGGTGAGGATGACCGGGACGGTGAGCGCGCGGATCCGGTCGGGATCGAGCAGGCGGAGCGCGTCGCCGTCGAGGACGAGCGGGTGGCCGGCGGCGAGCGCGGCATCGAGTCGGGCGCTTGCGGTGTCGTCGCGGCCGAGGCCCGGGCCGATGACGAGCGCGCCGATCCGGTCGTTGCCGAGCGCGTGGTCGGAGAATGCCGCGCGGACGAGTGCGTGCGGCGGGCCCGCGCTGTCGCCGAGCAGCGTCACATAGCCCGCGCCCGCGCGCATCGCGGCGAGCGCGGCAAGGTCGGCCGCGCCTGCCATCGTGCCGGCGATGACCGCGACCATGCCGCGGGTGTATTTGTGCGCATCAGGTCCGGGGGGTGCGAGGTGGGGGCTTTTGAGCACTTCGATCTGGCTGGTGACGGGGACGCCGATGTCGAGGAGGCGGACCTCGCCGCAATAGCGTGCGGCGGGCTGGAGGAGGTGCGCGGGTTTGAGTGCGCCGAGCGCGAGCGTGAGGTGGAAGACGGGCGGTGTGGTGAGCGCGCGGCCGGAGTCGGTGGCGAGGCCGCTGGGGAGGTCGATGGCTATGGCGAGGGTGGCGGCGGTGGTTACGGTGTGGAGGCGGTCTGCAACCGAATGTTCCCCCGCGGAGGCGGGGGCCCAGACTGAGCCATCAGGCGCGCGCGCGGGATTCAGCTGGGCCCCCGCCTCCGCGGGGGAACTTGCGTTGGGGGTGGCGATGCCAGCATCCAAAGGGCGCTTCAGGCCGGTGCCGAAGAGGGCGTCTACCAGGACGGGAGCGGGCTTCGCTTCGGCGAGAGCTTCGACGGGGCCGGGCCACCCTGCCCTTGCCGCCCTGGCAGCGTCGGTGCGGGGTTGGGACAGCGCGGCGACGCGGACGGTTGCACCCAGTTCGGCGAGCACGCGCGCGGCGACATAGCCGTCGCCGCCATTGTTGCCGGGGCCGCAGAGGATCAGGATGGCGTTCGATCCCGCCAGACGGCGGACCGCGTGCGCGATCGCGGTGCCCGCGCGGTCCATCAGCGTCTCGACCGAGACGCCGGTTGCGATCACCGCATCCTCGGCCGCGCGCATGGCGGCAGCGGTCAGGACGGGCTGGCCCTCGATCCGGATCACGAGCCGTTCGCGTCCGGCTGGACCGTCGCCGGGAGGCGGTAGCGGTCGGTGCCCAATGCGACGTCGATGCTGCCGGGCGCGGATGCCGTAACGCGCGCCCGCTCGGCCCCGTCGGCGGCGATGACGCTGCGGCCGTCGGGGGCGACGCGCAACCTTCGGAAGCCGCCATCGGCGTGGCGGAGGGTCAGGATCACGCCATCTGCGCCGCGCGCCTGCTCGATCGTGCAGTCGGGGGCCAAAGCGGCGGCCCCCTTGGCGCAGGGGACATGCATGACGGCAGCGTCCTCACGGCGCGACGCCGTGTCACCGGCGTCGGGCTTGCCGCTCCCGCAGGCTGCGAGCGGGAGTGAGACAAGCCCGACAAGATACTGCGATCGTCTAGATATCCGCGTAGACATGCGTTTCGGCTGCGGCTCCCGGGTGCGTGACCGCGCCCTTGTACGCCGGACCGACGGTCTTCGCATAGCGCCACAGCGCGCCCGAGCCGTAATCGGTCTTGCGCGGGACCCAGACCGCGCGGCGTGCCGCCATCACGTCCTCGGGAACATCAAGATCGATCGTCCCCGCCTCGGCATCGATATGGATGATGTCGCCATCCTCGACGAGCGCGATCGGGCCGCCATCGGCGGCTTCGGGGCCGACATGGCCGATGCAGAAGCCGCGCGTGCCGCCCGAGAAACGGCCGTCGGTGATCAGCGCGACGCTCTCGCCCATGCCGAGGCCATAGAGCGCGGCGGTGGTCGAGAGCATCTCGCGCATGCCCGGGCCACCCTTGGGACCTTCGTAGCGGATGACGATGACCTCGCCCTCGTTGATTGCGCGCGCCTCGACCGCGGCGAAGGTGTCCTCCTCGCAGTCGAACACGCGCGCCGGGCCGCTGAACTGAAGCCGGTGCATGCCCGCGACCTTCACGATCGCGCCATCGGGGGCGAGACTGCCGCGCAGGCCGACGACGCCACCCGTCGGGGTCAGCGGGGTGCTGATGTCGTAGATGACCTTCTGATCGGGGTTCCACGTCACCTGATCGATATTCTCGGCCAGCGTCTTGCCGGTGACGGTCATGCAGCTGCCGTCGAGGAACCCGCCGCTGAGCATCGTCTTCATCAGCATGTAGACGCCGCCCGCCTCATACATGTCCTTCGCGACATACTTCCCACCGGGTTTGAGGTCGGCGATGTACGGCGTCGTCTTGAAGATCTCCGCGACGTCGAACAGGTCGAACTCGATCCCCGCTTCCGACGCCATGGCGGGCAGATGCAGCGCGGCATTGGTCGAGCCGCCGGTCGCGGCGACGACTCGCGCGGCGTTGATAAAGGCCTCGCGCGTGCAGATGTCGCGCGGGCGGATATTGTCGGCCAGGCACTCCATGACCTGCGCCCCCGCGGCCACCGCGATCTGTTCACGCGTCGTGTAAGGCGCGGGCACCATGTTGCTATTCGGAATGGACAATCCGATCGCTTCCGCGACGCAGGCCATGGTGTTGGCGGTATATTGGCCGCCGCAGGCGCCGTGGCCCGGGCAGGCGACCTTCTCGAGCGCATGCACCTCCGACAGCGGGCAAGCACCGGCGGCATATTTGCCGACGATCTCGAACACGTCGACGACGGTGACGTCGCGCTCCTGATAGCGGCCGGGCAGGATCGACCCGCCATAGACGAACACCGAGGGGATATTGAGGCGGAGCATCGCCATCATCATGCCGGGCAGCGACTTGTCGCAGCCGGCAAAGCCGACCAGCGCGTCGTAGCAATGGCCGCGGACCGAGAGTTCGACCGAGTCGGCGATGACTTCACGGCTGACGAGGCTCGCCTTCATCCCCTGATGCCCCATCGCGATGCCGTCGGTGACGGTGATCGTGTTGAAGCGGCGCGGCATCCCGCCGCCCTGGATGACGCCGGCCTGCGCGGCATCGGCCTGCGCGTCGAGCGTGGTGTTGCAGGGGGCCGAGTTGTTGCCGGCGGATGCGAGCGCGACGAACGGACGCGCGATATCCTCTTCGGGAATACCCATCGCGTAGTAATAGCTGCGGTGCGGCGCACGCTCTGGACCGACGGAGACATGCCGGCTCGGCAGGCGCGATTTATCGAATATACGGGTCATGGCGACCGCCTATGTCGCGAGACGGGGCCTTTACGCAAGAGAGTTGCGTATGGATTTGCAGTTTTATCCGCCGCGGCCGCGGCCCGACGAGGACCGCAGAGCCCGCGCGGCGGACCGTCAGAGGCTTTCGAGCGCCTTGGCGACGCCGTCCATCGTGAACGGCTTCTGCAGGCGGGGCCGGTCGCGGAAACGGGGATCGAGGCCGTCATCGCCACCGCCGGTCGCGAATACGAAGGGAATGCCGCCTTCGGCAAGCCGTTCGGCGATCGGAGTACTCTTCTCACCGCCACGCAGGTTGACGTCGAGGATCGCGGCGTCGACACCCCCGGCCGAGATGCGGTGCAGGGCATCGGCGACGGTGTCGACGGACCCTGCCACGCCCTTGTCCAGCACCTCGAGAAAATCCTCGAGCATCATGGCGATCAACGGTTCATCCTCTACGATGAGGATCTGCTGTGGCACGTTCATATTTTGTACCTTAGGCGGCAATTTCCCCGAGCGCCAACATCTTGTTGCTTAACGTGCCGCAAGAACGTCGCGCGCGGCTTCGGCAAGCTGCTGAACCGAGAAAGGCTTGGGAAGAAACTCGACATTGTCGAGGTCGATCGACTTGCGCAGCTGTTCCTCGGCATAGCCCGACATGAAGACGATCGGCAGGTCCGGATATTTCTCCCGCGCGTGCCGGACCATCGTCGGGCCGTCCATGGTCGGCATCACCACGTCGGTGATCAACAGATCGGGGCGGCCGTTCTTCGCCATGATCTCGAGCGCGACCTCGCCATTCTCCGCGGTCAGCACGCTATATCCCTGGCGGGTGAGCGCGCGTTCGGCGACCGCGCGGACCATGTCCTCGTCCTCGACCAGCAGGATCGTCCCCGTGCCCCACAGGTCGGCGGGTTTCGCCGCGGGCTTGGGCGCGGTGAGCCGCGGCGCGGCGGGCGCGGCATGGACGGGGAGGAAGATGGTGAAGGTCGCCCCCTGCCCCGGCTGCGATTCGGCGAAGATATAGCCGCCCGACTGCTTGACGATGCCGTAGACGGTCGAGAGGCCGAGCCCGGTGCCCTTGCCGAATTCCTTGGTCGTGAAGAACGGCTCGAAGATCTTCGGCAGGACCTCGGGCGGGATCCCGGTGCCGGTATCCTGGACGATCAGCGCGGTATAGTCCGCGACGGGCAGGATGTCGGAGGCCATCTGCCGCACTTCGGTCGCCGAGACCGAGCGCGTGGTGATGGTCAGCGTGCCGCCGCCGAGCGGGTTGGCGGACAGGATCGCGTCGCGGGCGTTGACCGCGAGATTGACGACGACCTGTTCGAGCTGCCCCGGATCGGCGCGGACCGGCCCCAGATTGCGGCCGTGCATCATGTCGAGCCGGACGGTCTCGCCCATCAGTCGCTTGAGCAGGTTGGAGACCTCAGACACGACGTCGGGCAGCTGCAGGATCTGCGGGCGCAGCGTCTGCTGGCGGCTGAAGGCGAGCAGCTGGCGGGTCAGCCCGGCGGCGCGGTTCGAGTTGGTGCGGATCTGCTGGATGTCGTCATAATCGCTGTCGCCGGGCGAATGGCGCATCAGCATCAGGTCGCAGTGCCCGATGATCGCGGTCAGGATGTTGTTGAAATCATGCGCGACGCCGCCGGCGAGCTGGCCGACCGCCTGCATCTTGGTCGCCTGCGCCACCTCGCGTTTCAGTCGCGATTCCTCGCTATTGTCCTTGAGGCTGAGCAGGACCGCGGCGTCGCCGAGCCCGCGCGCGCCGGCGATGGTCAGCGCGACCGGCTCGTCGGGATGATCCTTCAGCCGGACCGCCATGTCGGTCGAGTGGGTCTGCCCGCCCGCGAACCGGCGGATCGCATCGGCGACCGCGGTCTTGTCCTCGCGCACGACGAGATCGCCGGGGTAGAGCGGCGGCGCGGCGCCGACGACCCCGGCGGCGCGCAGGAACGAATCGTTCATCTGGATGAAGCGGCCCTCGCGATCGACCAGCGCCATGCTGAACGGCATCAGGCTGACGAGGCTGCGGACATGCGCGGAGGCGGACGCGCCGATCGCGGGCGCATCCTCCTCGTCGTCGAGCAGGATGACGAGGACGGGGGCGTCGTCGCCCTCGACAAAGGGCACCTGCACCACGCGCAGCGGCGTCCCCGCGCCGCCCTCGCGCGCGAAGCGGACGAGGCCGCGATTGTCGGTGATCAGGAAGCGCGCAAAGTCGCGGCCTTCGATCGCCTCATGCTCGTCGCCGATCGCGCGGACGCGGAGCACGCGGTTGGTCGCGCGGACTCGGCCGTCGGCGCTGAGCAACGCCGCCATGATCCCGCTGCCGCCGAGCCGGTCGCCGGTCGGCCCGTCGATCAGCCGCTCGGCGGTCTGCGCGAGGTCATAGTCGGGCGCGGTGACGAACCGCCAGACGAGCATGTCCGCCTCGTCGCCGGCGCGGGTGATCGATGCCGAGATGCGCAGCCCGTTGGCGACCAGCCGCTCCGCCTGCGCGTGACCGTCGCGCCACGCGGTGCGTCCGGCCTCGGCGAGCAATACGACCCCACTCGCGTCGAGCGGCAGCCCCGGCGGGGTCGGAAAGCCGCTGAACACCGCGTCATAGGCATCGTTCGCGCAGACCAGCCGGCCCGCGCGATCGGTCACCGCGATCGCATCGCCGCTCGCCTGCGCGACGGCGCGCGTGAAGTCCCAGTCGATCGTGCGCAGTTCGGCGCTGCCGGCGCGCGCGAGCACGCGCCAGACGATCACCGCGCCGATGACGATGATCGCCGCGGCGAGAAAGGCCGCCGCGACGACGATGTCGCCGATCATGCCGAGCACCAGCCCCGACGCGGCGATCCCCGTCACCGCCGCGACGAGGGCGGCGCGGCGGTTCGGCCCGAGGCCGGTCTGGGGCGGAAGCGAAACCATGCGATGCCTCTTCCGCTGTTCGGGGGTTTGGGGTCAAGCATCATGTCCCCGCCCGGTTTCCCGGGCAGGGACGCGGCCGGTCACCAGATGCGCACGCGCTGTTCGGGTGCGAGATACAGACGCTGCGTCGGCTTGGGCTGATAGGCGGCGTACCAGGGGTCGAGATTGCGGACGACCGAGGCGCGCTGCTGCGATGGCGAATGCGGATCGGTCAGCAGCCGCTGCCGCAGATTCGCCTCGCGGTAGTTGCGACGCCAGACCTGCGCCCAGCCCAGATAGAAGCGCTGGTCGCCGGTGAAGCCGTCGAGCACGGGGGCCGCCTTGCCGCCGAGCGCGGTGTGATAGGCGTCATAGGCGACCGTCAGCCCGGCGAGATCGGCGATGTTCTCGCCCATCGTCAGCTGGCCCTTCACATGCATGCCCAGCAATGGCTCATAGGCGTCGTACTGCGCGCCGAGCTTGCCGGTGAGTGCGTTGAACCCGGCGATGTCCTTGGGCGTCCACCAGTCGGTGAGCTGGCCCTTGGCATCGTATTTCGAACCCTGGTCGTCGAAATGATGGCTCAGTTCGTGGCCGATCACCGCGCCGATGCCGCCATAATTGACCGCGTCGTCGGCCTTGGGATCGAAGAAGGGCGGCTGGAGGATCGCGGCGGGGAAGACGATCTCGACCATGCCGAAATTGGCATAGGCGTTGACCGTCATCGGCGTCATGCCCCATTCCCAGCGCTGCAGGGGCTTGCCGAGCTTGGCGATATTGTCCTGATGCTGCCATTCATTGGCGCGCCATTCGTTGCCGAACGCGTCGCCGGACGTGATCGTCAGCGCGGACAGGTCCTTCCACTGGCTGGGATAGCCGATCTTGGGCGTGAAGGCGGCGAGCTTGGCATGCGCCTTCTGCTTGGTCTCGGGCGCCATCCAGTCGAGCTTGTCGATCCGGCGGCCCATCGCGGCGAGCACGTTCTTCACCAGCACGTCCGCTGCCGCCTTGGTCTCGGGCGGGAAATACTGTGCGACGTAGAGCTTGCTGACCTCGTCGCCGAGCGCACCGCTGGTGAACTGGACACCGCGTTTCCAGCGGGCCTCCTGCTCGGGGGTGCCGCCGAGCACGGTGCCGTAAAAGGCGAACTGTTCGGCGTCGAACGCCTTGGGCAGCACGTCCGCATAGCCGTCGAGCGAACGCAGGATCAGCTGGTCCTTGAGCACGCCGATCGGCGCGGTCGCGACGAGTTTTGCAATGCCGGTGATCGCCGAGGGCTGTGCGACGATGACGGTCGGTACGGGCGTGCCGGTCGCCTTGAAATAGCCCGCGAAGTCGAAGCCGGGCGCGCGCTTGGCGAGCTCTGCGACGGACATCTTGTTATAGGTCTTGGTCGCGTCGCGGCTGTCGACGCGGGTCCAGCTGACCCGGGCGATCTCGGTCTCAAACGCCAGCAAAGCGGCGGCGCGCGCCTCGGCATCGGGTTCGCCGGCGAGCGTCAGCATCTTCGCGATGTGCGCGCGGTAGGCGGTGCGCGCCTCGACCAGCTTGGCGTCGGTGCTGAGATAATAGTCGCGGTCGGGCAGGCCGAGCCCCGACTGGCCGAGCGAGAGGGCGTATTGCTCGGGTATCTTGTCGTCCTGGCCGACGCCGCTGCCGAACGGGCCGCCGATCCCGGCGCGATCCGCCTCGGCGAGCAGCGCGGGATAGCCCGACCGGTCCTTCAGCGCGGCGATCTTCGCGAGCCATGGGCGGATCGGTGCCAGCCCCTTGGCCTCGATCGTGCCGGTGTCGAGGAAGGTTGCATAGGCGCGGCCGATCTTCGAGTTCGGGTCCTTGGCCGCAGTGTCGAGGATGCCGCGGGTGCGCGTCTCGGACAGGTCGGAGAGGAAGTTGAACGCGCCGTAATTGGACTTGTCCGCGGGGATCGGCGTGGTCTTCGCCCAATTGCCATTGGCGAAGGCGTAGAAATCGTCACCGGGCTGGACGCTCTTGTCCATGCCCTTCTCGTCGAAACCGAAGCTGCCATATTGCGCGCCGGTCGAGGCGGGCGCGGCGGGCGCGGCGGTTGGTTCGGCGGTCTGCGAGATTGCGGCGGTGACGCCGGTGATCGCGGTGGCGGCGAGCAGGCCGGCGGCGATGTAGGTCTTCATGTTTCTCTCCAAACTACGTCATCCTGACGAAAGTCAGGATCCAGAGCCACCGGCGTCCGCGCGCGTGGCTCTGGATCCTGGGTCGAGTCCAGGATGACGGGGCTATGTGGGGCGGTAGGCGTGCAGCTTACCAGATGCGGACGCGGGTTGCGGGGGCGAGGTAGCTGGCTTCGCCGGGCTTCACGCCGAACGCCGCGTACCAGGGGTCGAGGTTACGGACGGTGAGGACGCGCTGGTGACCCGGCGAGTGCGGATCAGACAGCAAGGTCTGGCGCAGTGCGGGTTCGCGGAACTTGCTGCGCCAGACGCCGGCCCAGCCATAATAGAAGCGCTGGTCGCCGGTGGTGCCGTCGATCACCGGCGCGGGCTTGCCGCCGAGCGAGCGATGATAGGCGTCATAGGCGACCGTCAGCCCGGCGAGATCGGCGATGTTCTCGCCGAGCGTCAGGCCGCCCTGGACGTGCAGCCCGGGCAAGGGCTCATAGGCGTCGTACTGCTTGACCAGCGCGTCGGTGAAGACCTTGAAGCGCGCGACGTCCTGCGGCGTCCACCAGTCGGTCAGCTTGCCGTTCTGATCGTATTTGCGGCCCTGATCGTCGAAATGATGGCTGATCTCATGACCGATCACCGCGCCGATGCCGCCATAGTTGATCGCGGGGTCCGCCTTCGGATCGAAGAAGGGCGGCTGAAGGATCGCGGCGGGGAAGACGACCTCGTTCATCGTCGGATTGGCATAGGCGTTGATCGTCATCGGCGTCATGAACCATTCGCCGCGATCGATCGGCTGGCCGAGCTTCTTGAGGTCGCGATCATAGTCGAAGGCGTTGGCGCGCCCGACGTTACCGACGAGGTCGCCGCGCTGGACCTGGAGCGCGGAATAGTCGCGCCATGTATCAGGATAGCCGATCTTGGGGGTGAAGGCGGCGAGCTTGGCGAGCGCCTTGGTCTTGGTCTCGGGCGCCATCCAGGCGAGGTTTCGCAACCGGTCGCCCATCGCCGCGATGACGTTCTTGACGAGCTGATCGGCGGCCGCCTTCGATTCCGGCGGGAAATATTTCGCGACATACTGCTCGCCGATCGCCTCACCCATCGCGCCCGACACGGTCGAGACGCCGCGCTTCCAGCGGACCTGCTGCTCGGGCGTGCCCGACAGGGTGGTGCCGTAGAAGCCGAAATTGGCCTTGTCGAAATCGCTCGAGAGATAGGGCGCATAGGCGCGCAGCACCTTGAGCATCGCATAGTCCTGAAGGACGTTCACCGGCGTGTCGGCAAAGACCTTCGCCTCGCCGGTCAGCGCGCTCGGCTGCGCGACGAGGTAGAAGGGACGGCCGGTGACGCCCATCGCGGTCATGTACTGCGCCCAGGGGAAGCCCGGCGCCTTGGCGGCGAAGTCGGCGGCGGTCCATTTGTTGTAGGTTTTGTCCGCGTCGCGGCTCTCGATCCGCGTCCAGTGCGCGGTGGCGAGGCCCTTCTCCATCGCGAAGACAGCCGCGGCGCGCGCGGCCGCGTTGGGCTCACCCGCGAGCGTCAGCATCTGCGCGAGATACGCCTGATAGGCGGTGCGGACCGCGGCGAGCTTGGCATCGTCCTTCAGATAATAATCGCGGTCGGGCAGCCCGAGGCCGCTCTGGCCGAAGCCGACGACATAGGTGGTCGGGTCCTTGTCGTCCTGCTGGACGCCGACGCCGACGAGCCCGCCGACCCCCTGGCGCTGCAGCTTCGCAATCTGGGTGACGAGCGCGGTCTTGTCGGTGGTCGTCTTCAGCGCGGCGAGCATCGGCTTCACCGGCCCCGCACCCTTCGCGTTGACCGCAGCCTCGTCCATGAAGCTCGCGTAGAAGTCACCGACCTTGTCGCCGGGCTTCGCGGTCGCGGCGTCGAGGATCGTCCGGGTGCGCTCGAGCGACAGGTCCTGGAGGACGTGGAACATGCCGTAGGACGAGCGATCGGCGGGGATCGGCGTCGCCTTCTCCCAGCCGCCATTGGCATAGTCGAAAAAGTCGGTGCCGGGCTTCACCGCGGTATCGCGCCCGGCCATGTCGAAGCCGAAATCGCCGATCTGCGGCTTGTTCGCATCCTTCGGCGCGACAGGACCGCTGGCCGCGCCTGCGAGCGCGGGCGACGGGGCGGGCGGTCGGGCCGGGGTCTGACTGGTCTGGGCCGAGACCGTTGCGGCGGAGGCGAGCAGAATGGCGGTGACAATCGACGTACGCATCAAGGACCCTCGGGGAAGAACTTCAGGATGCGGTGTGTTCTACGCCGATAAGACGCTCCGTCAATTCGTCGGGCGACAGATAGTGACGATTGTTACGATCCGCGATTATCGTGGCGGTGCCGCCACTTGCGGGCAATCCAAAGCCGCCAGCCGAGCGCGCTGAGCGCATAGCCGCCGATCGAGGCGACGATGGTGATGGCAAGGAGGCCGAGCGCGGTGGCGGGGCCGGCCTGCATCAGCCAGGGGATCCAGTCGGCCTGCGCGGCGGCTTCGGCGACCGGCTGGCCGGGGACATGCGCGTCGATCCGCAGCATCCACGACCCGATCCAATAGGCGGCGATCCAGAGCGGCGGAGTCGTCAGCGGATTGGTGATGAAGGTGGTCAGCGCAGCGGTCGGCACATTGGCGCGGAACGGCAGCGCGAACAACGCGGCGACGGGGGTCTGTGCGACCGGCACGAGGATCCCCGCGACCATGCCGAGCGCAACGCCGCGCGGCACCGAGCGCCGCGTGAAGCGCCACAGTTCGGGCGCGAGCACGCGGTGCGCGACGGGGCGCAACAGGCGGTTGCGCTCCATCGAATCGCGGGTCGGCAGATTGCGATGCGACCACGCCGCGAGGCGCCCGAAGAGACCGACCGGCGCCCTGGTCACGGCCTATCCACGATCCCGCATGATCCGGCCCTGCTCGCGCTTCCAGTCCTGTTCCTTCACCGAATCGCGCTTGTCGTGGTTCTGCTTGCCCTTGGCGAGCGCGAGTTCGACCTTCGCGCGGCCCTTGGAATTGAAATAGATCATCAAGGGCACGAGCGTCATGCCCTGACGCGCGACCGCGCCGAACATCTTGTTGATCTCGCGCTCGTGCAGCAGCAGCTTGCGCGGCCGCTTGGGCTCATGGTTGAAGCGGTTGCCGTGGCTGAATTCGGGGATGTTCGAATTGACGAGCTGGACCGTGCTGCCCTTCACCTCGGCATAGGCCTCCGCGATCGAGCCTTCGCCCCCGCGCAGTGCCTTCACCTCGGTGCCGGTCAGCGCGATCCCCGCCTCGAACACCTGCTCGATATAATAGTCGTACCGCGCGCGCCGGTTCTCGGCGACGATCTTGGTCTTTTCGAAGGTCGGGGGTTTGGGGCGTGCCATGGGATGCGCGATGTAGGAGGTCGGAGGGCGAAGGGGAAGCGGGCGTCGTATCGCGTTGGACGTTAATTGTCGGTCCCCCCGTCATCCTGACGTGCGTCAGGATGACGGACGGGGATCAGACCAGGCCGGCGTGTGCCAGCGCCGCGTCGACCGCGGCGCGCGAGGCGTCGCCCGCGGGGGTCATCGGCAGGCGCAGCGTCTCGGGGAAGCCGGCCCGTACCCGCGCCATGGCGTATTTGACCGGGCCCGGCGACGCGTCGGTGAACAGCGCGTCGTGCAGGGGATAGAGACGGTCCTGATAGGCGAGCGCGGTGACGAAATCGCCCGCCTGGCAGGCCGCCTGAAACTCGGCGCAGAGCTTCGGCGCGACGTTGGCGGTGACCGAGATGCAGCCGGTGCCGCCCATCACGTTGAACGCGAGCGCGAGGTCGTCATTGCCCGACAGCTGGCAGAAGTCTGGCCCGCAGGCTTCGCGGTGCTGCGAGACGCGCGCGAGCACGCCGCTGGCGTCCTTCACGCCGACGAACACCTTTGGAAAGGCGGTGACGACCCGCGCCAGCGTCGCGGGCTGGATGTCGGTGACGGTGCGGCCGGGCACGTTGTAGAGGATGATCGGCAGCGGCGCGTCGGCGGCGAGCGCCTCGAAATGCCGGAAGATCCCCTCCTGGCTCGGGCGGTTGTAATAGGGCGGGACCATCAGCGCGGCATCGGCGCCAGCCTCGCGTGCCGCACGCAGATTGGCCGAGGCGACGCGGGTGTCGTTCGACCCTGCCCCGGCGATCACGGGGACGCGGCCCTTCGCCTGATCGACGCAGACGCGGACGACGTGGAAATGCTCGTCATAGGACAGGGTCGCTGCCTCGCCGGTGGTGCCGCACGCGACCAGCGCGGACGAGCCCTCGGCGATCTGCCACTCGACGAAATCGCGATAGGCCTGCTCGTCGAAACTGCCGTCCGCGGCGAACGGCGTGACGAGCGCCGGGATCGACCCGGCAAAGGAAAAACCTGCAAACATCGGTATATTGCGCTCCTGCCGCGCTGAATTCGGGAGTTTCGTTCAGGACAGATACGGGTTGAACTGCTATTCTGTCCACATGGTAGCATTGGCGTTCAAATCGAGCATCGTCCTGGCGGCTTTGGCCGGCACGGCGGTATCTTCAGGGGTCGGACAGGAAACGCTCGACCGGTACCGGACGCAGCTTTCGAATATCGGCCCGCAGGCGCAGCCGATGGCGAGCGACGGCGCGATCGCCTCGACGATCGCGCAGTGGCGCGCGCTGCAACAGACCGACGCACTGCCGTTCGACAGCTATGCCGGGTTCCTGATGGCGCATCCCGGCTGGCCCAACGAGACCGCCAATCGCCGCGCGGCGGAGCGGCAGGCGGCGATCGGCAGCGGTGCGGCGGGCAGCGTCGTCGCGTTCTTCACGCGCTATCCGCCGCAGTCCGCGGCGGGCAATCTTGCCTATGCGCGCGCATTGCAGGCAACCGGGCAGCGCGACCGCGCCTATGCCGCGGTGCGCACCGCTTGGCGATCGGGCGGGCTGACGCCGATCGATCAGGTCGCGGTGACGACGGGCTTTCCCGGCGCGCTGTCGCCGGACGATCAGGATGCGCGGATGGACGCGCTGCTCTGGTCGGGGCAGACGAGCGCAGCGCAGCGCCAGATCCTGCTGGTCAGTCCCGCCAAGCGCGCGCTGTTCGAGGCGCGGCTCGCCTTCCGGACCAATGCACCGAACGCGTCCGATCTGTCCGCGGCGACGATGGAGACCTATCGCGGCGACGCCGGCTATGTCGCCGACCGCGCGGTGTGGTTGCGCAACAGCGGCGCGAGCCCGAGCGCGCGCGCCTGGCTCGCGCGGCCGCGGGCGCTGACCACCCGGCCGGGCAATGCGGGCGAATGGTACGAGATCCTGGTGACCAATGCGCGCGGCGCGGCGAATGACGGCCAGTGGCAGGTCGCCTATGACATCGCGCGGCAGATCGACGATGCCTATCCGGCGGGGGCGAACATCTCGGCCAAATCCTATGCCGAGCGCGACGAATATACCAATCTCGCCTGGCTCGGCGGGCAGGCGGCGATGAAGCAGCTCGGGCGGCCGGCGGATGCGATGACGCTGTTCGACCGCTATGCGCGTGGGTCGAATTCGCCGGTGGTGCGGGCGCGAGGCTATTACTGGGCGGGACGCGCGGCCGAGGCGGCGGGCCGGCAGGCCGATGCCACCGCCTTCTACACGCAGGCGGCCGGCTACCGCGATCAATATTACGGGCAGCTCGCGACCGAGCGGATGGGCCGCGCGCTGACCCCGCCACCGCCGATGGCCAGCCTTGCGATCGCGCCTGCGGTGCGCGCCGCGTTCGAGCAGCGCGAGACGGTGCGCGCGGTCAAGTTCCTCGGCCAGATCGCCGACTGGCAGGACCAGACCGCGTTCGTCCGCCAGATCGCCGCGGATGCGACGACCGACACCGACCACGCGCTCGCCGCCGAACTGTCGACGCGGATCAACCGCCCCGATCTGGGCGTGATGGTCGGGCGCAGCGCGCGGGCGAACGGGCTCAGCGACTATTCCGCAGCGGGCTTCCCGACCGTCAGCGTGCCGGCGGGCTATGAGGACAACTGGACGATCATCCACGCGATCTCGCGGCAGGAAAGCCAGTTCGATCGCGCCGCGGTCAGCCATGCCGGTGCGCGCGGGCTGATGCAGCTGATGCCTGCGACCGCGCGCGAGCAGTCGGGCAAGATCGGGCTGGCCTACAACCAGGCGTCGCTGACGACGGATCCCAATCTGTCGATCATGCTGGGGTCGAGTTACTTCCAGCGAATCTATGCGAACTATGGCAGCTATCCGCTTGCAATCGCTGCCTATAATGCGGGCGGCGGCAATGTGAACAAGTGGCTGCGCGCCAATGGCGACCCGCGGACCGGGGCGGTCGACATCATCGACTGGATCGAGGCGATCCCGTATCAGGAGACGCGCAACTATGTGCAGCGCGTGATCGAGAATGCGGTCGTCTACGACCTGATGAACCCCGCCCGCGCCAAGAGCCACAGCGTGGCGCGCACGTCCTGGTATCTCGGCAAGACCCGGCCCGGCTGAACCGGACGAGACGGCGCGGATGGATCGGCCCAATTACATCACCCCGGCAGGCTATACGGTGCTGCGCGAGGAATATGAGCTGTTGCTCGGCAGCGAGCGGCCGAAGCTGGTCGAGGTGATTTCCTGGGCGGCGGGCAATGGCGACCGGTCGGAGAATGGCGACTATATCTATGGGCGCAAACGGCTGCGCGAGATCGACCGGCGGCTTGGCTGGCTGTCGCGGCGGATGAAGGCGGCCAAGGTCGTCGATCCCGCCGCACAGGAGGACCACAGCCGCGTCTGGTTCGGCGCGTGCGTGACGGTGGCGGACGAGGAGGATGTGGAACGCGTGCTCACGCTGGTCGGCGACGACGAGACCGATGCGGGCAACGGGCGGATCGGCTGGAATTCGCCGTTCGCCCGCGCGCTGCGGGGTGCCGCGATCGGTGATGTCCGCCGCGTCGACCTGCCCGCGGGCGAGCGCGAATATGAGGTCGTGGCGATCGCCTATCCCTGACATCCCATCGCTGAACGATCCGTTTCGATCCGGCGCGTTGACGCAGACACGCGCGCATAGGACGTAGCGGGACCGCAACGACGTTCAGGATGATCCCATGCCGATACCCGCCACCTGGTCCCCCCGCCTGCTCAGCGTGATGCGCATCGTCGTGGCGCTGGTCTTTTTCAGCCACGGTATTTCCAAGTTCTTCGGGCTGCCGCCCTTCCCGATGGCGATGACCCCGTTGCTGTACGTCGCGGGCATAATCGAGGTTGTGGGCGGCGCGTTGCTGATCGTCGGGCTGTTCACGCGGCCGGTGGCGTTCCTGCTGTCGGGCATGTCGGCGGCGGCCTATTTCCTTGCGCACGCACCGCAGGGGCCCTTCCCGATCGCCAATGGCGGCGAGGCGGCGGTGCTCTATTGTTTCGTGTTCCTCTATCTCGCTGCAGCGGGTGGCGGCGCGTGGAGCGTGGACGCCGGGCGCGGGCGCGGCTAATCCCGGCGGTATGGCCGATACCACAACCCGCAACGTCGCCCTTCTCATCGACGCCGACAACGCCTCGTCGGCGACGCTCGACCCGGTGCTGACCGTTCTTGCCGAGCTCGGGACGGTCAACGTCCGGCGCGTCTATGGCAACTGGTCCAAGCCCGCGCTGAAAGGCTGGCGCGACATGTCGATCAAGCACGGCATCGAGCCGCAGCAGCAGTTCGACCTGACCAAGGGCAAGAACGCGACCGACATGAAGATGACGATCGACGCGATGGACCTGCTGTTCCGCGGCCGGATCGACGGGTTCGGGATCATGTCGTCGGACAGCGACTTCATGCCACTGGCGATGCGGATCCGCCAGGACGGCGTGCCGGTCTATGGCTTTGGCACCAGCCGCACGCCCGAGGGGTTCCGCCAGGCGTGCACGCGCTTCATCGACGTCAGCGCGCTCGACGACGAATCCGAGCCGATGCCGCTGTCGCTGCCGCCCGCGATCGGTGGCGAGAAGGCCCCTGCCCCCGCCGCGCCGGCCGCGCGCCGGTCGCGCGGCGGCGAGCCGATCGGGTCGGACCTGATCAAACTGCTGATCGACGCGTACAATGCGGGCAAGCGCGACGAGAAGGGCTATCAGAGCCTGACAGAGCTCGGGCAGCGTGCGGGCAACCGGTCGAGCTTCGATGCGCGCAACTATGGCTTCAACCATCTGTCCGAGCTGATCGAGGCGGTGCCCAATTTCCAGACCGAACGCCGTGACGGCGGTCGGATCTACGTCAAGCGGGTGCGCTGAGCGGGGGCGCCGGTCGCTCAGTCGAGACCGGTGCAGTCGCCGCCAAGCTTCGTCCCGCCCCGCGCGGCGAAGCTGCCCAGTTCGCGCGCGTCGCGTTTCGCGATGAGCGTGGTGGCGCTGGGCTTGCCGTCCTTGAGAACCGCGACGGTCCAGGCATCGACGGGCCCTGTCGGGGTCGCGACGCTCTGACTGCCGGTGACGGTCAGCGTGAAGCGGCCGATGCCGCCGTCATACTGGTAGAAGGGCAGCGAGAAGCTCTTGCCCATCGCGAGCGGCAACGCGCCGAACGTCACGCCCCAGAGATTGCCCTCCCAGATCGGTCCCGCCACCGCGACGTCGATCGGCGTGATGACGGCCTTGTCGGTCTTCGTTCCGACGATGCGACCGGGGCTGTAGCGCAGCGCGACATGCTCGACCCCGCTCCGGCTGTTGTCGAAGGTGATCGGCGTCAGATCGTCGCGGTTCAGGACGAAGTGATCGCGCATCGCGAAATTCGCCATCGGTACGCGCTGATGGACGACGATATCCCAGGCCGGCCGACCGCCGACGCGGATGGCGCGGATGACCTGGCGGGTTGCGCCGATGACGGGCTGGTCGGATGGTGCTCCGGCGGCCTGCGTGCCTGCGGGGGAGCCGGGGCGGTAGATCGCGAAACACTGGTCGATCGGCTTGACCCTGTCGCCCTGCGGCGCGGTCACCGCAGCCGCCGCGGCCGCTAGCATCATCAGCATGTCCATCATCCCCACCCCGTCGTTGTAGGAGAGGTGTGCTACGGACATCATACACGCGTCAAGCGATCAGTCCGGAAGCACGATCCTCGGATCGGGAATGTCGAGGACCGCGCAGGTGCCGCGCGCGGCATTCTCGATCGCGATCGTGCCGCGCAACTGCCGGGCAAGGCTGCCGATCATCCGCATGCCGAGGCTTTTGCGCGAGGCGGCCTTGAGGTCGAAATCGGCGGGCAGCCCGACGCCGTCGTCGGACACGGTCAGCAGGATCCGGCCGTCGGCGTTGCGAATCGTCACCGCGATGACGCCGCCACCCTCGCCATACGCATATTTGATCGCGTTGGTGACAAGCTCGGTGACGAGTAGGCCGAGCGGGATCGCGGTATCCGCGCTGATCCGGATCGCGTCGATGTCGCAGTCGATCCGGTGCAGCGGCGCCTGTTCGGCAAGCCCCGTCGCGATTCCGCAGACCAGGTCGTCGAGCGCGACGATCCCGACCTGTTCGCCGCGCCAGAGCTGGTCGTGCGTCTGTGCGATCGCGGTGATGCGCGCCTGCGCGTCGCCGAGCAGCCGCGTGATGCGCGGGTCGTCATCCTCCTGCATCTGGAGGTTGAGCATCGCCGAGACGAGCGCGAGGCTGTTCTTGACGCGGTGACTCGCCTCGCGCGTGAGCAGCTCCTGATGCTCCATCGCGTCGCTCAAGCGCTGTTCGGCCTGTTGCCGCTCGATCGCGACGCCGATCAGATTGGCGAACCCCTGCATGAAGGCGAGGTCGGCGGGCTCGAACTTGCCCTCGTCGGGGCTGTCGACCTCGAGCACGCCGAAGCGCTTGCCCGACGTCTCGACCAGCACGTTGATCGCGCGGCGGATATGGTGCTCGGCCATGAAGGCGGGCGTACGGAACCGCTCCTCATTCTCGAGATGGTTGGAGATCACCGGCTGGCCGGTCTCAAGCGCGAAGCCCGCGGGCGAGGCGAGATCGGTGCGCATCTCGGCCGATCCAACCACGCCCGGCGCCCAGCCGATCCCCGCGCGCACGAGTAGGCTGTCCTGTTCGGGGCGATATTCGAGGAACTTGCAGTATTTCGAGCGCATCCCCTCGCCGCACAATTCGGTAGCGCGCTGGAGCATCGGTTCGAGATCGCGCGCGCGCAGCGCCTCGATCCCGAAATCGGCCAGTATCGATTGCTGGCGAAGCCGGTATTGCAGCTCCCCCGCACCCGGGGGGGCATCTCCACCGGGGGAGTGTTCGATGACTGTCACGCCTGCTCCGTTCGTGGGGACCAATATGTCTCCTACCGACCCCGGTTAGGGGATCAACATGGCGCTTGCGTGGCAGGCACCAGCTCGGTCCTACACCGCCCTCGTCATCCTGACGAACGTCAGGATGACGGAGTTTGGATGGTAGGTGCACGTCCGCCGCAGCCCGGGAACATGGGCCGCGGCGGGTCTCAGACGCTCAGCGTGTGAGCTTCTTGTACGCCAGGCGCGTCGGGCGGTCGGCGGCGTCGCCGAGGCGGCGGCGCTTGTCCTCCTCGTACGACGCGTAATTGCCCTCGAACCACTCGACATGGCTGTCGCCCTCGAACGCGAGGATGTGCGTGGCGAGGCGATCGAGGAAGAAGCGGTCATGGCTGATGACCACCGCGCAGCCGGCGAACGTCTCGAGCGCCTCTTCGAGCGCACGCAGCGTCTCGACGTCGAGATCGTTGGTCGGCTCGTCGAGCAGGAGGACGTTGCCACCCTCCTTGAGCATCTTGGCCATGTGGACGCGGTTGCGCTCGCCGCCCGACAGCTGGCCGACCTTCTTCTGCTGGTCCTGCCCGCGGAAGTTGAACGCGCCGACATAGGCGCGCGTGCCCATCTCCTGCTTGCCGAAGCGGAAGATCTCGAGCTCGTCGGAGATTTCCTGCCAGACGTTCTTGTTCGGATCGAGATCGTCGCGGCTCTGGTCGACATAGCCGAGCTTGACGGTCGAGCCGACCTCGATCGTGCCCGTGTCCGGGGTTTCCTGACCGGTGATGAGCTTGAACAGCGTCGACTTGCCCGCGCCGTTGGGGCCGATCACGCCGACGATGCCGCCCGGCGGCAGTGTGAAGTCGAGACCGTCGAACAGCAGCTTGTCGCCGTACGACTTGGTCAGGCCCTTCGCCTCGATCACCTTGCCGCCGAGACGCGACGGCAGCTGGATGAGGATCGCGGCCTTGCCGGCGACGCGGTTCTCCTGCTTCTCCATCAGCTCGTCGAACGCGCGGATACGGGCCTTGGACTTGGTCTGGCGCGCCTTGGGGGTCTGGCGCATCCAAGCGAGCTCGTCGGCGATCGCCTTCTGCTTGCCGGCCTCTTCGCGCTCTTCCTGGCTGAGGCGCTGGGCCTTCTTCTCCAGATAGCCCGAATAGTTGCTCTCATAGGTGTAGTAGCGGCCGCGATCGAGCTCGAGCACCCAGTTGACGACATTGTCGAGGAAATAGCGGTCATGCGTCACGAGGATGACGTTGCCGGTATATTCCTTGAGGTAGTTCTCAAGCCACGACACGCTTTCGGCGTCGAGATGGTTGGTCGGCTCGTCGAGCAGCAGGATCTGCGGCTTCTCGAGCAGCAGCTTGCAGAGCGCGACGCGGCGCTTCTCGCCGCCCGAGAGATTCTCGACCGATGCATCGCCCGGCGGGCAGCGCAGGGCTTCCATCGCCTGTTCGAGCTGGCTGTCGAGCGCCCAGCCGTCGACCGCGTCGATCTTGGCCTGGAGATCGCCCATCTCCTCCATCAGCGCGTCGAAATCGGTGTCGTCCTTCGGATCGCCCATCTCGGCCGAGATCGCGTTGAACCGGTCGACGAGGTCGGCGACGGGGCGGACGCCGTCCTTGACGTTGCCCATCACGTCCTTGGTCGGATCGAGCTGCGGCTCCTGCGCGAGATAGCCGACATTGACGCCCTCGGCCGCCCAGGCCTCGCCGGTGAAATCAGGGTCCATGCCCGCCATGATCTTCATCAGCGTCGACTTGCCCGACCCGTTGGGGCCGATGATCGCGATCTTGGCGGACGGAATGAACTGGAGGTGGATGTTGTTGAGGACGGGCTTTGCGGCACCGGGGAAGGTCTTGGTCAGACCCTTCATGACGTAGGTATACTGGACGGCCATGTGGGTGCCGAGCTCCATGCTTGAATGAGGCGGGATTTGACGTGCGCAGATAGCGATGCGGCGGGCCGTTGGCAAACGGGGAGCGGCGACATAGGCTGTCGCGGATGATGAAGCACACGCTCGCGGTATTGGCCGCCTCCACCCTGTCCGTTCCTCTCATGGCACAGCGGACCGCACCACCCGCCCCTGCCCCGGTCGATGCGAAGGTCGCAGCCCTCCGCGATGCCGCGCTCAAGGACGACGTCGCCTATGACATCGTCGAGGGGATGACGACCGAGATCGGCCCCAGGCTGGCGGGGACTGAGGCGGAGGCGCGTGCGCGTGCCTGGTCGGTGACCAAGCTGAAGGCGCTGGGGTTCAAGAACGTGCGGATCGAGCCGTACCAGATGCCCGTCTGGGTGCGCGGCGTCGAGACGGGCTCGATCCTGTCGCCCTTCCCGCAGGCGCTGAAGCTGACCGCGCTCGGCAATTCGGGCGCGACGCCCGTAGGCGGCCTGACCGCGCAGGTGGTGGTGTTCAAGACCTATGGCGACCTGGCCGCGGCGCCTGCCGGGAGCCTCGCCGGCAAGATCGCCTATGTCGGCAATGCGATGGAGCCGACGCAGGACGGGTCGAGCTATGGCGCGTTCGGGCCTGCACGGTTCGTGGGGCCGGCGATGGCGGCGAGCAAGGGCGCGGCCGCGATCGTGATCCGCTCGATCGGTACCGATCATCACCGCAATCCGCATACCGGCACGACCAACTTCCCCGAGGGCGTCACGCCGATCCCGGCGGCGGCGCTGTCGGTGCCCGATGCCGAGCTGATCGAACGGATCACGATGCGCGGCAAGCCGATCACGATGACGCTCGTCCTGACCCCGCGGATGACCGGCACGCACGAATCGGGGAACGTGATCGCCGAAGTGCCGGGGACCGATCCCAAGGCGGGGATCGTACTGGTCGGCGGGCATCTCGACAGCTGGGATCTCGGCACGGGCGCGATCGACGATGCGAGCGGCGTGGCGATCACCGCGGCGGCGGCCAAGCGGATCCTCGACGGCCCGCGCCCGCGGCGGACGATCCGCGTCGTCTGGTTCGGTGCCGAGGAAGTCGGCGGTTTTGGCGGCAAGGCCTATGCCGAGGCGCACAAGACCGAGCGGCACGCGACCGCGGGCGAATCCGATTTCGGCGCGGATCGCGTCTGGCGGTTCGAGACCAACCTGCCCGACAGCGCGAAGCCGGTCGCCGATCGCCTCGCCTCCGCGCTCGCCCCGCTCGGCATCGCGCGCGGCGCAGGGGTCGGCGGTGACGGCACCGATGTCGGCCCGACGATGGCGCTTGGCGTCGCGGCGATCGACCTCAACCAGTCGGGTACGCGCTATTTCGATACGCATCACACGCCTGACGACACGCTCGACCGGGTCGATCCCGAGCAGCTTCGCCAGAACGTCGCGGCGTGGACGACGATGCTGGCGATCGTGGCCAATGCGCCCGAGGAAATCGGCTCGGTCGTGCCAAGAAAGTGACCAGTTGCGGCAACCCGCCCGTCATCGGACTGTCGCAAAGCTTGCTGGGCGATGAATTTAGCGGATTGACCGCCGGTCGGGGGCCGCTATTTGACGGGGCTTCGCGACGGCAATCGGGTCGGCCGCGAGTGAAACTATGCTTGGGAGCATTCGAATGAAGAAGATCGTTCTGATCGCTGCTGCCGCCGGCCTGATGTCCGTCGCAGCCTGCAGCAAGTCGCCAGAAGCCGCCGCAGTTGAGAACAACGCGGACATGCTGGCTGACAACATGGAAATGCAGGCTGACAACATGGACGCCATGGCGGACAACACCTCGAACGCTGTCGCAACCGACGTGCTCGAGAACGCAGCCGACAACATGAACGCAGCAGCAGACAACGTCCGCGATGCTGCCGACGAGAAGACCGACAACATGAACTAAGACCTTGTCGGGCGCTTGCGCTCGACAGCGTTTTGGAGTCGGAAAGGGCGTTCCTTCGGGAGCGCCCTTTTTCTTTGGCACCCTTTTTCTTTGGAAACGCTTGCGCTAACGCAGGCGGCGGTGGGGCCTGTAGCTCAACGGTTAGAGCTGGCCGCTCATAACGGCTAGGTTGCGGGTTCGATTCCTGCCGGGCCCACCAATATCTAAAATAGTGACTAACCTTACCTCGTCAGGAATGCGCAGAATTGCGTCGTTTGTGGGGGTTTTCCTTCTCACACGTTCCATACGGCGAACTGAGAGTGCGGGATATTTGGGGGTATTTTTCAAATGGTATTTTCTGCCCCCCAGATGTCATGATTCGGCCCGGATTTCTGCGGCTTGCGGAGCCGCTCCGGCTTCGGCGGAAGCACCTGGTTTGAGGGTGTCGATGATCATGCTGGGCGGCATTGCGACGATGATCTCGGCAATGCCCGCCGCAGCGCACGCCGCGGTGCAAGTCGCGGCGAACCGCGAGTGACGAACCGCTTTAGATCGGCGGCGTTACGCCCTATCATCGTAGAGAGGCTAGCGAGGCTCCTGCCTTGCTCTTTGGCGAGCTCGGCAGTCGAACTCGCGGCGTTTGCATACTCATTGGGCGCATCCAAACAACGAATCAGGGTAGCGCCCGAGCTATACTGCTCCTTTTTTGTTCTCAACCTGCCTGCCATCGCCGGGCGGAACGAGGCACGGGATAGTTCGGAAAACCTCGTAACTCGGGGGGGTTTGAATGTCGCTGGAAGAACAGTGTGCCCGTCAACAACTATTGAAGATTTAGGTCATTCTTCTTGTCTTGTTAACCAATTTTGAGCAGGGCCTATTGCACGCTTCTACCGTGGAAAATGCCCCCGGATGCAAACGATCCGGCCGCGCGAATTCATGACGCTCATCGCACTCCGCTCACGATGCACGATTGTCCCGAAACCACACAATGGTTGGGTGGTGGCCGTTTTCAGGCAATTGCATAACTCTCTGGCCCCCTTTACTTTTTTTCCAAGGAACACGTAAAAAGGGACCATCATGAAGCGCTTACTTCTTTCGACAATGGCATTCGTATCTGCATTCGCGATGGCCCCAGCGGCTCACGCAGTTAACTTCACTCCGAACGACCCGGAGTTCACCGTCAGCGGCGATATAAAGAATGGTACCGTTTCGGCAGATTTCGGCCGGGCGGGCATCAAGCGTGGTGCATTCACGGATACGTTCAATTTCATCATCGATCAGGCCGGTCTGGCTAGCGGTACGCTCAGCACGAGCACGACGCGGTTCTTCAGCCCGACAGATCTTGATATCCTGTCGGTGTTCATCAATGGCTTCGCAGCGTCGAAGACTGTTGTCGGCAAGGCCGAGTTTTTCGAGATCAACAACGTGGCGATCGCAAAAGGTGCGACGAACCAGATCGTCGTGAACGGCCTCTCGCGTGGTAACGGTTCCTATGCCGGCACCGCAACCTTTGAGCCGACGGCAGCAGTTCCCGAGGCCGGTACTTGGGCAATCATGCTGTTCGGTATCGGCGGTATCGGCTCATCGATGCGCGTTCGTCGTCGCCAGGCGAAGATCGCATTCGCCTAAGGAGATTTCACAGCCGGTCCCAGTGTCCGGCCGTGTGAAGGCAGCCGCCAACCTTTCGAGGTTGGCGGCTGTTTTCATTTGAATCCAGCGCGATTGAGGCTGCGGAGGGATTGATGTGGCGCGACGACCGCCATTGACCGACACCTAAGCGTACGGTCAGGCGCGAACTGGTCGAAGTCGACTTCCTTATGTCGTCCACAGCCACGGATCACATCTATGGTCCGGATACCCGGGGACGGCATGGGTCGGGTTTAAGTGGTCAAACGTCGACGGAGTGACAATGCAGAAAATCCAATAAGAGCCGCGCTTCGCGAGACCGTCAACGGTCGCGTAGACACACCAGCGGTCCGCCTAACCCTGCGCTGTCTCTGACATCACTGCCCCGAGCGCCGGCCCCTCGTGTTTTTTTGGGAAGCCGCGCAGCAGGATAGCGAAATCGGTCGGTGCCAGAGTGTGACGGCCTCGGCAGCTGCGTCGATCCGGCGCATATACCGTAGTCGGCAATGCGCGGGCTAGGGTCAGGACCCAT